>NZ_JBHUKS010000011.1:124437-168498 GCF_042684085.1 Amycolatopsis silviterrae | reverse complement strand
AACCCTCACGGACGCTGATTCCCTCAGGGTTCCCCTCACGGACCGGAGCTACTTCTTGACCGGGTAGGCCTTCGGCGAGCCCTCCTTGTCGACACCAGCCGCCCCGTACTTGCTCACCCAGGCTGGCACGAAGCCGACACTGGTCGACAGGTCCTTGCCGGTCTTCGCGTCGAGAACGATCGGCTGCTTCCCGCTCGTGTAGCCGTACAGCGCGCCGTGCCAGGCGACGGTCAGGCCGCCCGGCGGGACGCGGTTCGCGGCCTGATCCGGCAGGCTCCACAGCTTGGTCCCGGCCTTGGCGTCGTACGCGGTCAGCACGCCCGAGTCGGTGCAGGCGAGCACCGACTGCTCGTCGTACAGGCAGTCACCGTACGAGTCGGGGCCCAGGTTCCGGGTGCCTTCCGCCGAGAACTTCTCCGCGCCGCTCGCCGGGTCGACGAACTTCAGGAAAGCGTGGCCGGAGCTGTACTCGCTCGCCTTGAGGACCACCATCGCCGGGTCGCCCTGGAGAATCTCGACCGCGCTCGATTTGGCGGCGGCGACCCATTTCTGCTGGCCCGTGGCGACGTCGAGGGCGGTCGCCTGGACCATCGAGGAGTTCTCGGCCACGTTGGAGTCGACGCCGACCACGACGTCGCCGTTCAGGCTGCCCGCGTCGTAGTCCTTGCGCTCCCACAGCTGCTTCCCGGTCGCCGGGTCCAGCCCGACCGTGAGCTGGTGGTCCGACTGCGCGAAGCTGGCGACCACGGCCTTGTCGGTGACCCCGACGACGTGCGTCACCGAACGGCCGCCGCTGATCCCGTACTGGTCGTCGGTGATTTTCGCGTTCGTCTGCCAGGCCTTGGCCCCGGTTTCGGGGTTCACCGCGATCACCGCGAGCGCGACATAGCCGGGCGTGGTGCCCTGCTCGGGCATCCGGAGCGGGACCGCGCCGACGGCCAGTTTGTCCGTGACGAGCGGCGGGCGCGGGCCGCTCTGCTCGACGAACGGCCCCTTGTGCGCGTTCGGGTCGGCGGGCGGGCCCTCGATCTTGGTGTTCCACTTCTCGCCGCCGGTGAGCACGTCGACCGCGCTCAGCGATTCGGGGGCGATGATGTAGCCGGTGCGGTCGCGCAGCGTCATGAACTTCGACGTCACCGAGCCGCCCATGTTGGCCTGCAGCGACGTTTTGGGCAGCGAGACGCCCTTGCCGATGTCGAAGGCCAGCGGCGGATCGGCGGTCACCGCCTCCGGCTGGGCGGACGAGCCGGGCGGCTGCTGCCCGACCGGTCCCCCGAGGTCGGTCGGCAGCTGGGGGACGGTTTCGCCGCACGCGGCCGTGGCGGCCAGCACCCCCAGGCAGGCCACTGTGATCAACGTTCGCCGCATCGGCATCCCCATTCTCCGGAACCCACTGCTCCATTCGGAGTCAGCACGGGAACCTAGCCGAACGAACGGCCGGATGCGCACGAGATCGCACAACTGCGGCGAAAAAGGCGTCCCGGACGTCGAAGCCCGCCCGGACGGGTGAAACTCCGACCCATCCGCCGCCGGTCCGGCCGCGAATGCCCGGCATGACCTCCCGTCTGCGGATCCTCCCGGCGGCGCTCTGCGGAGTGCTCGCCCTGGTCGCGGCGCTGGCCGCCGGACATCTGGCGGCATCGCTCGGCAACGTCAACGCCTCGCCTTATCTCGCGGTCGGCAACGGGGCGATCGATCTGACGCCGCTGCCGCTGAAGGACTTCGCGGTGCGGACGTTCGGCACCTACGACAAAGCGGTCCTGCTCGGCGGCATGGCGGTGGTGTTGCTGCTCGTGTCCGCCGCGGCCGGGGTGCTGTCGCGGCGCTCGCCGTGGCCGGGGGCGGCGATCATTGTCGCGTTTGGACTGATCGGCGGAGTCGCGGTAGCCGCCCGGCCGGACCTGACCGTCGTCGCGTTGCTGGCTCCCCTGGTCAGTTTGCTCGTCGGGGTCGCGGTTTTCCTGCTGCTGCACCGGATCGCGTCGCGGCAGCAGGCGACGGAATCCTCCCGGCGGTCGTTCTTGCTGGGCAGTGTCGGGACTGTCGTTGGCGCCGGTGTCCTCGGTGGTGCTGGGCAGCTGATCAGCGGCACCCGAGACGCGACCGCTTCCCGGGCGGCGATCGGGCCGCTCGTGCCCGCGGTTCCCGCCCCGCCGATCCCGGCCGACGCGGATTTCGCCAAGCTGGGCACCCCGGCGTTCCTCACGCCGAACCGGAGCTTCTACCGGGTCGACACCGCGTTGTCCGTTCCGCAGGTGCGGGCCGAGGACTGGAGCCTGCGGATCCACGGGATGGTCGAGCGGGAGGTCCGGTACCGCTATCGCGATCTCCGCGACCGGCCGCTCGTCGAGCGCACCGTCACGATGACGTGTGTGTCCAATGAGGTCGGTGGCGACTATGTGTCCACTTCGAACTTCATCGGCGTCGATCTCGCCGATCTGCTGGCCGAAGCCGGAGTACAGCCCGGTGCTGAGCAGCTGTTCTGTTCCAGTGTGGACGGTTGGACGTCCGGCACCCCGGTCGCCGCCGCGCTGGACCGGTCGCGCGGCGCGATGCTGGCGATCGGGATGAACCGCGAACCGCTGCCGCTGGAACACGGTTTTCCCGCGCGGCTGGTCACTCCCGGGCTTTACGGCTACGTCTCGGCGGTCAAATGGGTGGTGGACATCGAGGTCACCACCTGGAAAGCGCGCCAGGCGTACTGGCTCCGGCGCGGCTGGGGCGAGCAAGCGCCGATCAAAACCGAATCGCGGATCGACACGCCCAAAGGGTTCGCGACGGTTCCGTCCGGCGCGGTGCGGATCGCGGGCGTCGCCTGGGCACAGCACACCGGGATCACCGCCGTCGAGATCAAAGTGGACGGTGGTGCCTGGCAGCCGACAACGCTGTCCGCTGAGGTGAATACGAACACCTGGCGGATGTGGTGGACCCAAATCTCGGTGAAGCCCGGAACGCATCAGGTTCTCGTGCGCGCGAAGGACAAATCCGGCTACACGCAGACCGAAGCACGCGCTGGCACCGTGCCCGACGGGGCGACCGGCTGGCATTCGACCACTTTTATCGCTTCCTGACCAATCCGGCTCCGCCCTGGTGCCGAATACCCGCTGAACAGTCCACTGTGAACGGAGAATTCCCGTGAAGACCCTTCGCCTCGCCGGTATCGGCGCCGTCGCCGCTCTCGCCCTGACCGCGTGCGGCAGCAGCACTGACAACAAGGCCGCGGACAGCGCCCCGCCGGCGGCACCGTCATCGGCACCATCGTCGGCACCGATGTCCAGCAGCAGTTCCGGCGTCACCACCAACGACCAGGTGTTCGGTCCCGCCTGTTCCCAGCTTCCGCAGGGCAGCGCGCCGGGCTCGCTCGACTCGATGGGCCCGCAGCCGGTCGCGTCCGCCGCCTCGACGAACCCGCTGCTCACGAAGCTGGTCGCGGCGGTCAAGGCCACCAACCTGGTCGACACGCTCAACAGCCAGCAGGCCATCACCGTCTTCGCGCCGGCCGACCCGGCGTTCAACGCGCTCGGCGACGCGAAGTTCAAGGAACTGGCGAGCAAGCCGGACCAGCTCGCGCCGATCCTGCAGTACCACGTGGCGGGCAAGCGCTACGACGCCAAGGGCCTCGAACAGGCCGGTACCGTCACCTCGCTGAACGCCGCGGGCGGGCCGCTGAAGATCGAGGGCTCCGGCGAGAACATGACGGTCAACGGGGCGAAGGTCCTGTGCGGCAACATCCCGACCAAGAACGCGACCGTCTTCGTGATCGACAAGGTGCTCACCCCGGGCACCAACAAAAACTGAGCCAACCGGCGCGGGCCTCGTGAGTGGCTGTGCCGGTTAGAACCGGCACAGCCACTCACGAGACTTGGGTGCCGGGCTTGCGCAGCGGCCATGCGCCCCAATGTGGCATTGGGTGCGTCAGATGCACCCAATGTGGCGTTCGGTGCGTCCCACGCACCCAATGCCACATTGGGGCCGCGCTCGCCCTGGCTTCCCGGCGCCGCGCTGCCGACGCCGTCGCAGCAGGCCTGCCGCGCGTGGGGTCTTGTGAGTGGCTATGCCGGTTAGAACCGGCATAGCCACTCACGATCAGCTGAGCGAAGAAGCCACGTTCAGGTCGGTATTCCTGGTCTCCGGAGCCATGAACACGCTCACGATCGCGCCCAGCGCGGCGATCCCGGCGGCGATGTACATCGTCGCCGACAGCCCGAGATTCGTGAGCGACCACGGTGTGGCGAAGGTGCCGATCGCCGCGCCGATCCGGCTGATCCCGGTGCACAGGCCCACCGCCGACGCGCGGATGTCGGTCGGGAACAGTTCGTTCGGGTAGATCCATTCCAGAATGGACGGTCCGCCGTTGAACACCGCGTACACCGCGAAGGCCAGCGTGATCAGCCACAGCGCGGCACCCGGTTGCAGGCCGAGGTAAAACAGCCCGGCGGCGGAAATCGCGAAGCCCCAGATCAGGACCGGGCGACGGCCGAGCCGGTCCACCAGCAGCAGTGCGGCGACATTGCCGACGAAGAAGAAGAAATTGATCAGCCCGTAGCCGAGGTGCGAAAGGTTGCCGTCGCCGAGGTTGAACAGTTCGAGAATCTGCGGGCCGAACGCGTAGATCGCGAACAGCGGGACGACCGTGCACGTCCAGAACACCGAAATGAACACGACCCGCTTGAGATAGCCGCTCCGCCACAACGCCGAGAACGGGGTTTTGGCTTCCGGTTCCGGCAGATCGTCCAGCGACGCGTGCTCGCCGATCGTCGTGCGCAGCACCTCCAGCGCTTCGGCGTCGCGGCCCTTGCCGTGCAGCCAGCGCGGCGATTCCGGAATGCTGGTGCGGGCGATCACGATCAGCAGCGCGGGCACCGCCGACGACAGCAGCATCCACTTCCAGCCCTCGTCCACGTTCAGCAGGAAGAACCCGACGAACGCGGCGACCGTCGCGCCGACGAACCACATCGCGTTCAGCCCGCCGACCAGCCGGGCCCGCCACGCCTTCGGCGCGAATTCGGTGACCAGCGCGGTGGCGATCGGATAGTCCGCGCCCACCGCGATGCCGATCAGCAGCCGCAGCACGAACAATTGCGCCGCGTCGGCGACGAAGAACTGCAGCACCGAGCAGACGATGATCGCGATCAGGTCGATCGTGTACATCAGTTTCCGGCCGATGCGGTCGGTGAGCGGGCCGAACACCGCTCCCCCGATGAACACGCCGACCAGCGCGGACGCGCCGATCAGGCCGGACCACAGCGCGTCCATCTGCCACTGCGGGCCGATCTGCACCAGCGCGATGCCGATGATGCTGAGGATGTAGCCGTCCAGGAACGGCCCGCCGGACGAATACAGCGCGAGTTTGCGGTGAAACCCGTTTAGCTTGGCGGAATCCAGGGTCGCACGGACCACATTGTCCGATGCGCGGTCAGTCTTCATGTCGGTTGGTCTCCTCGCTGCCGACCGCCGCCACGGCGTCGATCTCGATGCGTTTCGTCCCCCGGAATCCGGCGACCTGGACCGTGGTCCGCGGCGGCAGGTCGATGCCGGCGAAACGGTCGAGGTAAGCCTGGTGGTAGGCGTCGAACTCGCCGAGGTCGGCGAGGAACACCGTCAGTTTGAGCAGTGTGCGCAGGCTCCCTCCCGCGGCCCGCAAGGTGTCCTCGAGGTTGTCGAGGGCGACCCGCACCTGCTCGTCGATCTCCTCCGGGACGCTGCCGTCCCGCCGTGCCGGAACCTGCCCGCACGCCCAAATCACTCCGCCGAAAACAGCGGCACCGGCGTACGGCCGCGGTCCGTGCGGATGCGCAACCAGCTCGCGCGACGCGGTCATCGGCCCTCCCGGTGGTCCGGAATCAAGAACCCGCGCGCGATCGAGTACACGTGAGTCCACAGTGGAGTTGAGACAGCCACACCGTTCGTGACCGCTTCGCGATGCCGTTGTTTCCGTTCCCCCGCAGTAGAAAGCACTTCGCCAGCAGGAACTTCGGACAACGGCCGGATCACCAAACCCGCGACCGGCGGACGCGGCTCGGCGATAGCGGGAAGCCGAAGCAGGTCGCCGTCCGGAGTGACGACAGTACGTTCGCCACCGTCCGAAAGGGACAGTGCCCGGCCGGCCCGCTCGGCAACGTCCAGCGCTGCCCAATCCAGCACCGGGCTTCCCGCGATCCCCGGCACCACCAAGGTGCCCACGACCGCAGCCGTCTCGCACGCCGGGACGAACGCCTGCAGCGGACCGCGTGATGCCGGGTCGTGCGCCACGGCGTAGCCGTCGCAGTGCTCCAGCCGCAAGCCGACGCGTCCGGCCGGAACCCGTGCCGTCTCGGTCCGCAAGGCATCGAGCCCGACCCCCGCATGGACCTCGGCGGATGCCACTACCTCGGCCAGGTATTCCGCCTCGCCGCTGCTGAGCCCCGAAGCCCGCAGCGCACGCAAGGCGACCTCGTGGATCTCCCGCACGGACACCCGGGTCCGCACGGTTTCGGCCGCCGAGACCCGCTCGGCCCTGGCGGCGGTCATTGCTCCGCTCCCGGGAACACCGTGTCGAACAGCCGGAGCCAGTTGCCGCCGAGCACCTGCGCCACCACGGTTTCCGGCAGTCCGGCTTCGAGCAGGCCTTCGGTGAGCACCGGGAAGTCGGCCGGTCCGCCGAACCAGCTCGGCCACACCGGCCACTGCGGCTCCACCGGCACCGCGGACGCGGGTCGCCAGCGGCCGTTGCGCAGCCACGCGACGTAGTCCTGCGACCAGTTGCGCGTGCAGTCGCTGCCCAGCGCGACGTGGTCCGGCCCGATCTTCTCGACCAGCCCGGCGACCATGTCGCAGAACTGCCGCCGGGTCGTCTTCTCGCCGCCGATCACGTTGGGGTACAAGCAGCAGCCGAGCACTCCGCCGCGCGCGGCGAGGGCTTCGATGACGTCGTCCGGCTTGTTGCGCGGAGAGTCCACAAACGACAGCGGGTTCGCGTGGGTGATCGCCACCGGCCCGGCCGAGGCGTCGATCGCGTCGCGGCAGGTGCGGTTCCCCACGTGCGAAAGGTCGACCAGCATCCCGACGCGGTTCATTTCCGCGACGATGAACCGGCCGTAGGCGGTCAGCCCGGAATCGTGTTCGTCGTAGCAGGCGCCGCCGACGAGGTTCTGGATGTTGTAGGTCAGCTGCGCGACGCGGACGCCGAGCCGGCGGAACACCTCGACCATCCGGTAGTCGTCGCCGAACGGCGAGGTGTTCTGGAAGCCGAGCAGCACCGCCAGCCGTCCGTCGCGTTTCGCCGCGCGGATGTCGTCGGCGTTGTCCGCGAGCACGACCAGATCGGAGTTTTCCCGTGCGAGTTCGTACCAATCCGCCACCGCGCGCAGCGTTTCCTGCGGGCCTTCCCAGACCGCGCACGTCGCGTTGACGCCGGTGACGCCGCCCGCTTTCAGCTCCTCCAGTACCTTGCGGTCCCAGTTGTTGATCTGCAGTCCGTCGACGACCGTGAGGTCGCCGTGCTCCAGGCGGTCCACTTAGGACTCCTTTCTGGGCTTGCGGGTGAACAGCCAGTCGTCGTCCACTCCGGGCTCGACGTCACCGGCCCGGGGCGCGCCCGAAAAGAGCGTGACGCGCAACCAGTCGGTCGACTGCGGGCTGTAGTTCTCCATGCCATAAAGGGCGAGCTGGAATCGCTGCAGGTGCAACGGCAGGAAATCGTCGGCGAGCAAATTCGCGCGGACCTCGCCGTAGCGAAGCCCGGCGACGGACTGCACTCGCGCGACAATCCCGCGGTGCCACGGGAATTCCAGCAGGAATTCGGCCACCGACCGGCCCGAGTCGGCTCCGGCCAGGTCGTGCCGGAGGGCGTGCACGGCGCGGGCGACGTCGATCGGGTGCTCCATCGATTCGCCGGGGTCCTGTCCGCGCTTGCCTCGGCGCGGCTCTTCGTTGTCCTCCGCGGAAAACCAGAACCGCGCCTGTTCGTCCGGGTCGGTGAAGTCGAACTCGCGGGTCCAGTCGTACCGGTCGGCCAGCAGGTCGCGCAGCTGCCCGCAGGTCTGGGCGACCTCGACCCGACGGCGCTGGTCGCAGGTCAGCAGCTCCTCGATCGCCGTGTCGAGCGAGTCGTCCAGCTCGACCAGGACGGTGTGCAGCACCGCCTGTGCCTCCGCACCGAACTCCGCCACCCGGTCGTCTAGGTCCCGCCACCGGAAGCCTCCGCCAGGGAATTCGGCCAGGATACGAGCGATTCCGTCCAGCCGGTCAGCCAGTTCGGGGCCAGTCAGGTACGGCGCGGTCGTCAGGGTGTCGCGCTCGCGGAAGTACCGGCGCGCGCGGTCCAGCAGTTCGCTCGCCCGCCGCACCGAGCCAGCGTCGGCCGCAGTGTCGAGGGCATGGGCCAGCGGCAGTTCCCGCGCCGAGCACCACGCGTCGAGGATGCTCGGATGGTTCACCACGAACGGGACCATGCCGAGCCCGGTCGCGTTCCCCAGGCCGAGGTATCGCCGCCAGTCGCCGGAAAGCGTTGCCGCCGCTGGGTTTCGGCAGGCGGCGCAGTGTTCGGCCAGGTCGTAGCTGAACTCGCGCAGCAGCCACGCGGCCAGCATCTGTGCCCGGTACGGCACCCGCAGCGGCGGGATCTCGGCGAGCCGGTCGAAGTCGGCGAGGCCGAACTTTCCGTTGCTGTAGAAGGCGGTGCTGCGCAGGATGTAGCACGCGTCGCCCATCGTGGCGCAGTCCGGCTGGGCACCGGCGGCCAGCTGAGCGACCACGTAGTCGAAGAATCGCTCGCTGCGGTTCGCCCGGGTCCACACCAGCGTCGCGGCGTCGGCCCGGCCCGCCTCCTGACGAGGCACTTCACGACGCAGCTCGGCCAGCCGGTCGTCCGGGACTGGGCCTTCCACCAGCGCGGCGGTCACGTCCCAGCGCTTCGCGATCACGCGGTCGGTGCGCTCGTTTTCTTGCAGTACAGTGGAAAACACCGCGAAGTGCAGCAGCGTACCGTCGGCGTCGATCCGGTACACGGCTTCTCCGTGCCCGTTGTCATCGAACTCCCAGCGGACGGTGGAGACCGTCCAGCGCTCCCGCGCCGCCTGGCGGAGGAACGACCGCGCGAAGCTGTGCCGCGTGTAGCGGGCGGCACCCAGCTCCGCTGGCGCGAGCGCGGCGTCCGCTGGCCGGGTCACGATTTTTCCTGAGAAGTCCGCAGGTACGCCGTTTTGGTCCAGGTGAAGAATTCCGCGGCGGATTCGCCGTTCTGCTCGCGGGGAGCGGGGAACGACGAGTCCTTGAGCCCGCCGAACGGTGCGTGCACCTCGGACCCGGTGTTCGGCGCGTTGACCTTCACGATGCCCGCGTCCAGATCGCGCAGGCACTTCCGCACCGCGCGCTCGTCGTCGGTGAACACCGCCGCGGTGAGCCCGAACCGGGTCCCGTTCGCCAGCCGGATCGCCTCGTCCAGGTCGGCGGCGCGCAGCACGGTGGCGACCGGGCCGAACACCTCCTCCTGGCTGATCGTCAGCTCGGGCGTCCCGGCCAGCAGCGTCGGCGCGACGAACGCGCTGCCCTCCGGCCGATCCGCGCGAGCCAGCACCGTCGCGCCCTCGTCGACCGCCTGCTGGATCGCACCCTCGACCTCCTCGGCGGCCCGGGCGGACACCAACGGCCCGATCTCGACCCCCGGCGTCGTCCCCGGCCCGACAACCAGGCCCTTGACCCGGGCGGACAGCTCATCGACCAGCCGGTCGTAAGCGTCGCCGACCGCGATGATCCGGCGGGCCGCGGTGCACTTCTGCCCGGCCCCGCTCATCGACGCGGTGACCAGCGCCGCCGCGGCCTCCGCCGGGTCCGCGTCGGGAAGGACGATCGCCGCGCTGTGCCCGCCAAGCTCCAACTGCACCTTCGCCCCGCGCGGCACGACCGCGGCCTGGATCGCACGGCCGACCGGAACCGAGCCGGTGAAGGTGACGCCGGACAGCTCCGGCCGCTCCACCAGCTCCGCGCCGAGCGAACCGGGCGCGAGCAGCAGGTTCAGCACACCGCCCGGAACGCCCGCCTCGATCAGGATCTCGGCGAACGCGACCGCCAGCGCGACCGTGTCGCTGGCCGGCTTCCACACCACGGCGTTGCCCCACAACAGCGCGGGCGCCAGCTTCCACGCCGGGATCTGCACCGGGAAGTTCCACGGCGTGATCACGCCGACGACACCCAGCGGACGGCGCACGGTCCGGACCACCTCGTCCGGGTTGCCGGACGGGTAGAGCACGCCGTCGGCGCTACGCGCACGGCCCGCGTGATAGTGCAGCGTCTCGACCGAGGCGGCCACCTCGCCGCGCGACTCCGCGAGCGTCTTGCCCTGCTCACGGGTCATCAACGCGGCCACCGACTCGGCGCGCTGGGCCAGCAGCTCCGCGGCCCGCCGCAGCACGAGACCGCGCGCGATGGTGCCCCGCCGATCCCACTCCGGCTGCGCCGCGACCGCCGCGCGCACCGCCTCGTCGAGCAGCTCCGGACCGGCCGTCCGGTACTCGGCCACGATCTGTGCGGGATCCGCCGGGTCGGCACTCTGCGCGACCGGTCCGTCGCCGGGAACCCACCGTCCCGCTACGAAGTGCTGCAACGACAATGCGTGATCCACGGGTGCTCCTCGACGTTCGCGACGGTGCTTGTCGTCCATCACGCTAAGTCGCGCGGAACACAGAGTGAAGTATCTATTGCCTACACACTGATAAGGAACCATTATCAGCGGCGTGGAACTCCGCCAGCTTCGCTACTTCGTCGCGGTCGCCGAGGAACGCAGCTTCCGGCGCGCGGCCGAACGGCTGCACCTCGCCCAGCCCGCGCTCAGCCAGCAGATCGCGAAGCTGGAGAAGGAGCTGTCCGTCCGGCTGCTGCTGCGGACCACCCGCAGCGTCGAGCTGACCGAACCGGGCCGGGTGCTGCTCGCCGAGGGCCGCCGGGTGCTCGCGGACAGCCAGCACGCCCTCACCGCGGTCGCGCACGCCGCGCGGGGCGAACTCGGGCTGCTGCGGGTCGGGTTCGTCAGCTCGGCCGCGCTGGAAATCGTGCCCGCCACGGTGCTGGAGATGCGCCGGCAATGGCCGGACGTCCGGTTCGAACTGACCGAATCGACCACCGACGCGCAAATCGCCGCACTCGGCGACGGCCAGCTCGACGTCGGCATCGCCCGCGAGGTCGGCGGAGCCGCCGGGCTGACCGTGCACCCGCTGGGCCGCGAACGGCTGATCGTGGCCGTGTCCGAGACGCATCCGTTGGCGGACAACGAAACCGTCGAGATGGCGGAGCTGGCCGACGAGCCCTTCCTCGCCTTCCCGCGCACGCGCGTCTCCCGGCTGCACGACCACATCGAGACCCTGTGCCTGCGCGCCGGCTTCCGGATGCGGGTGGTCCAGGAAGCCGTCCAGTTCCCCACCATGCTCGGCCTCGTCGCGGCCGACACCGGCATCGCGATCGTGCCGAACGCCCTGCGCGCGCTGCAGTTGCCCGGCCTGCGCTATCTCTCCCTCGCCGACCCCGGCGCGTTCTCCACTGTCTCGGCGATCTCGCGCACCGATCACCAGAACAACCCGGTGGTCGACCGTTTCCTCAGCGTCGCCCGCGTCGGATGATGGCCACCGTGGACTTCGAACCGCACCGCGGCGAACTGACCGCCTACTGCTACCGGATGGCGGGTTCGTTCCACGAGGCCGAGGACCTGGTGCAGGATCTAGCCGCTCCGCGATCGCCGATGCCAGGGACCTCGTCCGTGAGGGGAACCCTGACGGACTCTGATTCCCTCAGGGTGCCCCTCACGGACGGCAAACTCCCGCCCCCGCGTGATCACTCGCCGGGCCGGTAGCGCCGCTCGATGTGCCCCTCCAGCTCGTCCGGATAGAAATACACCGGCCGGAGGTCACCCTTCGCGTACCGTTCGGCCTGGTCGGTGAAGTGCGGCGAGTCCGGATGCCCGCTCGCGCCGCCCTCCCGTACCGCCATCGCCCGCAGCCTCGGCCCGAACTCCACCACCGCCACGAAGGTGTTGCCACTGGTCCCGTAATACCGCTTCGTCGTGCCACCGGACGGGGTCGGCTGGGGTTTCGCCCCGAACGAGGCGAGGGAACCCGCCGCCCCGGGCGCGAACGGCACCGGGATGCTCGGCTTCGCGTCGTCGAATTTCTGGTCGATCGCGTCGTCGAGGCGCTGGAACCGGTTGATCTCGCCCCAGGGCACCTGCCAGCTGCCGAAATCGCGCGTGAGCTGTCCCATCGCCGTCTCCAGCGAGGCGAGCAGCTGCTCGTCGGTGCCACGGGGCAGGATGGCCCAGAACATGGCCAGCGAGGTCGCGGTCGAGTCCGCGCTCCAGCGGCAGTCCCAATCGCGCAGCAAGCCGACCGGCCCGGCAAGCTTCGCCTTTTGGGCGCTGTCCGCAGGCAGTTTGCTCCACGCTTCGACCAGTCGCGGAACGAGACCGCTCAACGGCTCCCCGTTCCCCGCGTCCGGAGCGAAGGCGGGGAGATGGGAATCGAAGGCGACGTCGCGCAGCGTCTGCGCGCTGAAGACGGGGTGCGACGTCAGCAACTGGGCGGCATGCGGCCCGCGTTCGGTCTCGCCGGCCTGGTCGAAATACCGCGGATAGTCGGCGGCCCGGGGACTGTCCGGGCCGGCACAGGTCCACGGCCAGTTGTTCGTATTGAACACCCAGCCGTTCTTCGGATTCACCGCCTGCGGCAGGTTTTCGAGGCGGTAGAGCCCTTTCCAGTCGGTCGCCGGGTCGCTGCCGTCGACGGGTTTCGCGTAGTCGAACCGATCGTCGCGGATCGGCATGAACTGCGGCATGAGGAAGGCGACGTCACCCTGAGAATCCGCGAAGATCGTGTTGTTCGAGCTGTTGGCCTTGAACTCCGCCACCCGGAGGTATTCCCGGTAATTTCGCGCCTTGGTGCGCAGATAGCTTTGCTGCAGCGCCTCGACCGGCTTGTTCATCAGCGCGAACGCGATCCACTTGCCGTCCGCCTCGCCCACGATCGGGCCGTGGTGCGTGGCGAAAACCGGGAAGGTGCGCTGACCCCGTCCGCCGTCGGCGGTGCGGTACGCCAAGGTGATCTTTTTCGTCGTCACCGGCCGCGTTTCGGTGCCGTACCGGTAGAAAAGCCCGCCGTCCGCCTTCCGCACGATCGTCTCGGCGAACTCGTCGACGTTGTCGGTGCCGGTCGAAGTGTGCATCCAACCGGCGTTTTCGTTGAATCCCTGATAAAGGAAGAACTGACCCCAGGTGGCCGCGCCGTAAGCGTTGAGTCCTTCGCCGCTCGTCACGTGCTGTTCCGAGCGGAAGTAGAAAGTGGTGTGCGGGTTGATCAGCAACAGCGCATGGCCGTTTTGCGTGCGGTGCGGCGCGATCGCGATGCCGTTCGACCCGGTGGGCTCGCGCGGCGGCTCGGGCTCCTCGTCGGTGCGCGCCGCCGTGTGGTCGTAGAAAGCCTGGAGCCGGGGAAGCGGCACCCGCGTGATGTCGCCGCCGATGCTGCCTTCGGTGAAGCTCAGCGCCATCCACGGCTCGAACCGCGTGAGCACGAGCGGCCGCACCTCGGGATGCGTCGCGAGGTAGTAGTTCAGCCCGTCCGCCCACGCCTGCATCAGCTTGCGCAGCCAGGCCGGGCACCGCGGATAGAGATCGCGCTTCAGCACCTCCGGATCGACGAACAGCCGCTGGCGCAGGTCCTGCCAGAGCGCGCTCTCGCCGTTGGCCTCGGCGAGCCGGCCGAGGTTGGTCAGGTAGTTGATTTCGATGCGGGCGAAGTCGTCCTCGGCCTGGGCGTACATCATCCCGAACACCGCGTCCGCGTCGGTCCGGCCCTTGACGTGCGGGATTCCCCAGTCGTCGCGGGTGATCGTCACGCACGCCGCCCGTCCGCGCCACCGCGCGAGGTCGGGTGCCTGCGCCGGAGCGGCGGCCGCCTGACCGGAGGTCAGACCCGCCGCGGCGACGGCCGCCGCACCGCCCAGGAACAGGCGACGGCTCAGCAGTTCGCGGTGCGCGTCGTTCATGAGGTAGTCCGCCTTCCCCCTTGGCTCATGCCTCGTCGAGATAACGACACTCCCCCGCCATGGCCATGTCAACCGCCGAAGACCGATGAGTTCTCGCGGGCCCGCCGGTACGTACTGGCGGCACCGACTGAAGGACCTCCGCCATGAGCGTCATCGTCATCTCATTCGTCACCCTCGACGGCGACCTGGCCGACGCGGTGAAACACGAGGAGCGCGGTGCATACGCTGCAGGCGGCGGACCTGATCGACGAGTACCGGCTCCTGACCTTCCCCACCATCCTGGGCACCGGGACCCGGCTGTTCCCGGCCGACACCGGTACCGCGCACCTGGAATGCGTATCAGCCGAACGCGTCGGCGCGGCCACGCTGACGCGGTACGTGCGCGATAATTCGGTGGAGGAGTCCGGGCAGTAGGCCGTAACGTCGCTGGCCATGTTGCTGCTCGTTTCGGGCGCGTCCGGCGTCGGCAAGACCACCGCCCGCCTGCACGCGCGGCACCTGCTCGGCGAAACGTTCGAGACCGCCGAACTGTGCACGCTCGGGCCGATCCCGGCCGCGCCGACCGTCGCGTGGCGGCAGGAGCAGGTGGAAGCCGCGGTCCAGCGCGCGATCGTGCTCGAAGCCGAGGGCAGGCATCTGCTGTTCGCCGGCGATCCGGTGCCGGTCGGGGAAGCGCTGGCGGCCCCGAGCGCGGACCGGATCGACATCGCCGCCTGCCTGCTCGACGCCCACGACGAAGCCCACCTGGCCCGGCTCGCCCGCCGCGGCGAGCCGAGCCAGACCATCCCCCTGCATCAAGGGTTCGCGACGTGGCTGCGCGCGCACGCCCACGACCCCGGGCACGTCCCGGAAGCCGTCACGACGGGTGCTTGGCCGGAAATGCGCTGGGACCGCTGGGTCGGCCGCCAGCCGGGTCCGGAGTGGGCGATGACAGTGCTGGACACGTCTTCGCTCGGCCCGGAGGAGGTCGGCGAGGCGGTCGCGGGGTGGTGCCGCCGGGCGGTGGCCGGGGAGGCTCCGGTCTTTCCGGCGGGCTGGTTCGTGCGCTGAGCTGGCCTTCCGCAGCTGGACCATCCACAAAGGACACCAGAACCGCCGAATTGCCCGATTAATGCCCGAACGACCGCATTCGAAGGTCCGTGAGGGGAACCCTGCGGGAATCAGAGTCCGTGAAGGTTCCCCTCACGGACGACCCCAGCCCCGCGCCAGCCCGGTTCCGCAAGGGGGCCTTCACGGACCTCCGCCGCTCAATCCGCGTAACCGTGCTCGTGCGCGTACCGCACCGCCTGCGCCCGGGTCCCGCACCCGGTCTTCGCGAAAATCCGGTTCACGTGCGTCTTCACCGTCGCCTCGCTGACCAGCAGCTCCCGCGCGATCTCCCGGTTCCCCCGCCCGGCCGCGATCTGCTTCAGCACCTCCACCTCCCGCGCCGTCAGCCCGTGCTCCGGCGGCGCGGCCGGACGCCGGGCCGCGGCCAGCAACGTCCGCTGCACCGCCAGGTCCATCACGGTCTGCCCGGCGGCCGCGGCGTGGATCGCGCGGCCGATCTCGTCGCCGTTCGCCGCCTTGGTCACGTAGCCGACCGCGCCCGCGTCGAGCGCGCGCACGATCGACTCGCTGTCCGCGTAGGTGGTGAGCACGACGACCCGGGTGCCCGGCAGGTCCGCGACGATCCGCCGGGTGGCCGTCGCGCCGTCGCAGCGCGGCAGGTCCAGGTCCATCAGCACGACGTCGGGCTGCAGCCGCGCGGTTTCCTCGATCGCCGCGAGACCGTCGCCTGCCTGCCCGACGACCTCGATGTCCGGCAGCAGCCCGACCAGCAGCACCAAGCCCTCCCGCACGGCGGGCTGGTCCTCGGCCACGAGCACGCGCACGATCGTCATGCCGGGATCCTCACCGACAACCGCCACCCCGCGCCATCCGGACCCGCGGCCACCTCGCCGCCGACCAGTTCCGCGCGCTCGCGCAAGCCGGTCAGGCCGTATCCGGAGCCGGCCAGGCCAGAGCTGGAACCAGTCCGGTTGACGACCGACATCATCACGACATCGTCCAGATAGGACAGTTCGACCGACACCGGGGCGCCGGCGGCGTGCTTGCGGGCATTGGAAAGTCCTTCTTGGACAGTGCGGTACAGCAGCAGCGTGACGTCCGCGGCGAGTTCCCGGGGTTCGCCGGTCACCTGGATCGACGCGTTGTCTGGCAGCGAACCGAACAGCTCCGGCAACGCCATCGGATCGCCGCGCAAGGCGTGCACCGCGCGGCGCGTCTCGATCAGCCCCTCCTGCGCCAGCTCGCCGGCCTTCCGCACACACGCGGCGAGCTTGTCCTCCGGAGACGGCAGCTCGGCCACCAACCGGGACGCGGCCTGCAAATGCAGCGACAGCGCCGAAAGCGAATGCGCCTGGATGTCGTGGACCTCCCTGGCCAGCCGGGCGCGTTCCTCCAGCGTCGCGCCGCGCGCCACGGCCTCCTGGGTGAGCCGCGTCTGGTCCAGCAGCTCCCGCGCCTGCCGCGCCTGCACCCGGTACTGCCGCCGGTTGAGCCCGAGCAGCACCACGACGGCCACCGCGAGTGCGTTCCCCGCCACCAGACCGCCCGGCTGACCGGCGAAGTACCCGCCGACGGTCACCGCGACCCCCAGGAACGCGGCGACCGTGACGATCTCCGCCGGGCGGATCGCCGCGAGCGAGGACAACACGAGCAAGGACAGGCACACCAGCGACGGCCCGGTGAGGCTCTCGTCCGCCACCGTCACGACCGCCCCGAAGACCGCGGCCATCGAGAGCAGCACTCCGGCCACCCGCGGCCAGCGCAGGTCGAGCGCGCCGAACGCCAGCCCGCTCGCCGCGGAAGCGGCCAATGGCACCCACTCCCACTCCGCCGCGGGCCGCGCGGTGAGGAGGATCGCGACGAAGGCGACCGGCGTGAGCAGCCGCAGCAAGACCACCGGCAGCCGAGTCATCGCAGTCCCCCTCCGTCCGATGCTCAGCGTAGTCAGGCCCGCACCGGCTGCGCGTCGGCGGATTCCAGCCGCCGCGACCGCCACAGCACCCCGCCGGCCCGCACCGCGACCATGGCCAGCGCCATCAGCACGAAGAACAGCCCCACCCCGTCCTTGTCCACCTGCGTGCTGACCAGGAACTCGCCCACCTGCACGGCGAACGGGCGCACGTTCTCGACCGCCCACACGAACACCAGGCGTCCGACCAGCACGACGAGCCAGATCAGCAGGTACGGCCAGCCCGCCCAGGTCTGCACGCGCCCGGTGACCGGGCTGCGCTCCACCCGGGTGGTGGCGATCAGCCCGGCTCCGGCGATCGCCCCGAGCACGGCCCCGACCAGCCCGGAGACCACGTTCGGCGCGGTGATCGCGATGCCGCCGGTGAAGTACAGCACCCCGATGACGGTGCACGAAACGAACGGCATGATGCCCATGACCAGGTTGTGCCTGCGGCGGCCCACCTGGGTGAAAAGAACGAGGGCGAGCAGGATCCCGCCCATGATGAGAGCGTCGGTCATCGCGGCCTTCCGTGGAGTCAGGCGGGCCGGAACACCCGCGTTTCCGACGCTAGGGCGCGGCGCCCGCCGAATCGTCCACCCATTGCCCGATTCCGGGTGGACGTGACGTACACCCGGATCACCGGATCGGGCGCGTCCCGGTCGGTACACTGTGGAGCGTCAGCGGCCGGAGCCGGCTGGGCCCGACCGGAAAGCCGTGGAGCCGCACGAACGATGTTGATTCCCGCACTGATTGTCCTGTCGGCCGCGGTTCTCATGCGCGCGCTCGCGGCCAAGCAGCTCGACCGGTGGAACATCGCCGCCCCCGTGCTGATGGTGGCCTGCGGGGTCGCGACGGCACTGTTCGCGAATCCGGAAAAACTGCTCGAGGTGTTCAACACCGAAATCGCGCAGCACGTCGCCGAACTCATTCTCGCGATGCTGCTTTTCGTCGACGCCACCGAAGTCCGCGGCGGACGTCTGTGGGGTCACGCGCCAGGCCTCGTCGCGCGGGTGCTGTTCCTCGCGCTGCCACTGAGCCTCGGCCTGGCGATGCTGGCCGGCTGGGCGTTCTTCCCGGATCTGTCGTGGCCGCTGCTGCTGATCGTCGCGTGCATCGTCATCCCGAGCGATTTCGCCGCCGCCGAACGCGTAGTGCGCGACAAAACCCTGACCCCGCAAGTGCGCAGCGTGCTGAATGTCGAAAGCGGATACAACGACGGGCTCGTTTCGCCGCTGTTCCTGTTCGCGCTCATTCTCGCGCGCAGCGACAATACCGCGAACACCGCCGGAAAAGCGCTCGCGACCGCGTTGCCGTTCGCGATCAAAGCCATCGTCGCCGGCGCGATCATCGGAACGGTGATCGGCTTCCTGCTGTTCCTCGCGGTGCGCGCCGGCTGGACTTCCGGACAGGGGCGGCGCATCGCGATCCTGACGACTCCTTTGCTGGCGTACGCGGCCACAGTCGCCATCGACGGCAACGGATTCGTCGCCTCGTTCGTGTGCGGGATCGCCTTCCGCTACGTCTACCGCGCCTTCGCCGCGCGGCACCTCCGCACGCCGGCCAGCCCCGGCCGGGAGCACTTCGCCCGGCCGTCCGAGGATCTGCAGCTGCTCGAAGAGGTCACCGGAATCCTGACGATGGCGATGTGGTTCGTCGTCGGCGCGGCCGCGGTGGTCGTGGTGGCCTTCGGCGTGCCGTGGGAGCCGATCGTGTTCTGCCTGCTCGCGCTGACCGTGCTGCGGATCGTCCCGGTGATGCTGTCGCTGACGCGCACCCGGATGCCGTATCGGGACCGGTTCCTGGTCGGCGCGCTGGGCCCGCGCGGCACGACGTCGATCGTGTTCGGGCTGCTGGCGATCAACGGCCTGTCCGGCGAGGAGAGCGACACGGTGCTCACGCTGACGGTGGTCTGCGTCCTCGGCAGCGTGGCGTTGCACGGCCTCGGCTCCACGCCGCTCATCACACGGTTGATGACCCTTCGCACGCACCCGGCCGAACGTCCGTGAGGGGAACCCTGGGGGAATCAGAGTCCCTCAGGGTTCCCCTCACGGACGATTCGCCACGGTCAGCCCGCGTCCGTCACCGTCCCGGTGAGGTCGCCTTCCGGACCGGTATCCGTCATGTGCAGCGACACATGCTTCACCGGATCAGACCCGGAATGCCGGACCGTCGGAATCGTCAGGTCGGCGCTCAGCTTTCCCGCCGGAATCTGCACCGACACCGTCAACCTGGTCTCCGACAACGGCTGCGACTTGTCCGGGTCCAGGTAGTGCTCGATCAGCCACTGCCGGTCGATGTCCGAGGTCATCAGTTCCGGCCCGGTCTTCGGCGCTTTCACCTCCGCCGTCAGGTAGACGTCCGAATCGGCCACAGTGGACAGATTGATCGGCCAGGCCAGCACGCCGCCCTCGACCGCCGACACGTCCGCCTTGCCGACGCTCACCACCGGCTCCGGGTCGTCGTTCTCGACGTTCACCCCGCCCTCGGCCGCCCCGACGACCGTGCCGCGGGTGGCTTTCACTTCGGCCTGCAGCCGGTACGGCCAGCTCCACCGGGTGTTCCCGACGACCGTCGCGGGCAGGTCGAGCGTGTGCTGTCCCGGCGCGAGCGTGACCGCCTGATACGTCCACTTCGTCGCACCCGACGAGGTCGGCTCGCCCCGGAAGACGCGCAGCGAACCGCCGCCGTCCCCGGTCACCGTGACCGGGATCTGGTACGTCTTCGAGCCGGAATCGCCTTCCTTGACCGTCATCGAGCCGAGGTCGATCCGCGTCAGCGGAGCCGGGTTCGGGTCGGGCAGGCCGGGCCGCCACGCGTACGCGTCCAGCAGCCACGCTTCGCTGCCCGCCTTCTGCGGCGTCAGTTCCAGGCTCGCCACCTCCTGGTGCGGCGGCAGCGGGACGCGGACTTCCTGTCCCCAGAACGACTTCGTCCGTTCCGTCCCGGCCAAACCGGTCACCGTGAACGAGCCCAGTTTCGTGCGCTTGCCCCGGGAATCGGTAGCCGCCACGTCGAACGACTCGGCCGGGGCGTTCTCCGGCGCGATGACCCGCATCGCCAGCGAACGCGCGCCGCCGGCGGAAACCGGGCGGGGCAACTGGATCCGCGCCGGAGCCCCCGCCGAACGCACGTGCACGGCAGTCCGGGTCGGATCCGGAGCGTCTTCCAGACCGACGAAATGCGGCGACTTGAATGCACCGGCACCCGTGAGGCACCGCTGATCCGGGCCGACCTGCTGGCAGACGTCGCCGCTGCCGGTGACCTTGGTCGACGAATCCGGGATCAGCACCGGCGTCCGCGCACCGCCGAGCGCATGCGCCAGCACGTGTGCCGGATCGGCGGATGGCGCCCGCACGCCCGAACCGTCCAGCAGCGGCTCCACGCGCAGATCGTGCTTCTGGAACAGCTGCGCCGCCGCGGCGACATAGGTCGCGCCGACCGCCCGCTGCTGCGCGTCGGTCAACCGCGCGGGCACTCCGGGCGAGCAATTCGGGTCCGGCTCGGGAGAGTAGAAATCATCATTGGCCGGAGCCACCGCGACGCCCGGGGTCCATTCGGAGTTGAAGTAATTGTGGTTCGCGCCCGAGATGTAAAGCGCACTGTGCAAGGCCGTGTCCCGGCTGACCCCGCGCGCCGCGTCGATGTATTGCTGCCCTTGGAGATCCGAGACGTCACCGTCGCAGGACGGCAGGAAGGTGACCGACGGGACGTCCGGCGCCGGGTTGAGCCCGAACACGGTCGGCGCGATGAAGACGTTGCCGCGGATCTTCCACCGGACCGGCCCGGAGAACCCGGTGTCGCCCGGCGGCGGATACAGACTGTCCATCGCGGCCCGGTTCACGCCCTCGCCGCCCCGGGAATGCCCGACCAGCAACACATTCGACAGATCCGCCGTCGGCGAATCCCGCACGATCGCCGGAGCGCCCGCCCGCGCGCTGCCGGACCAGTCCGCCCAGTGCGCGAGGTGCAGCCGGACCAGCGACGACCGGGCCTGCGCCCCGCCGTCCTCCGCCGCGTGGTCGAGCGCGTTGATCGCGTCGGCCGAAACGGACACCGTCACGAATCCCTGCGACGCCAGCAATTCCTGGGTCTGCAGGTAGCCGCGGTAGCTCGGGACCGGCAGCGTCCCGGCCTTGCACGGCCACGCGGCCGAGAAGTCGTTCGGATCGTTCGGGTTGTAACAAGGCTGGTGCCTGCCGTGCAGGAACACCACCAGCGGCCGGTTCCCTGGCGCGTTTTTCGGCGCGACGACGAGGCCCTGCATCTCGATCGGCCCGTCCAGTCCCGGCAGCCGCACCGGGTCGAGCGAGTACTCGCCCTTGACTGTCGAGAACTGCCCGGGTTTACCCGGATCCGTCGCATTAGCGGGCAACGCGGGCAGCGGTGCCGGGGACGGCTGATTCGCCGTGGCCCGGGGCGCTTCGGTCAGCGAACGGCCGCCGACGCGCACTTCCAGCCCGCGCGGATCGCGGATCCCGGCCGCGGGCAGCGAGAACGTCCGCAGGTCCGCGCCCGGCTGGGCGCGCCCGAGCAGCTTGCCGCCGGACCAGAATTCCACCGCACCGTCGCCGAACAGCGGTTTCGGCGCGGTCCAGACCAGCTTTCCGTCCGCGACGCGCCATTCGGGCGATGCCGCCGGACCAGGGGCGGGACTCGCCGCCGCGGGCTGCGCCAGCGTGATCGCCATGACCGCGGCCGCCGCGATCGGGACAAATTTGCGCAGAAGGACCTTCACTGGGTGCTCCCTCCCCGAAGATCTTTCCTTTCTACCGGGAGAGCAGTCCGCCGTGCCAGGCCGAGGGTCAGCCGCGGCCCTCCGGAAGCGACCCGGTGCGCAGCCCGGCGACGACGATTTCGCCGAACGCGTCGCCGATCTGCCGGGGCGTCATCGCGCCGCGCGGATCGAGCCAGGTGTGCGCCCACGCGGCCACGCCGATGACCGCGAACGCCAGCACCCGCGCGGTCGCGACCGGTTTGAACGCGCCGCTTTCGATCCCGCGCTCGACCACCCGCGTGACGAGCGCTTCGAATTCCTCGCGCTTGCGCTCGACCGAGGCGAACGCTTCGCTGGAGAGAAACCGGCGTTCCTGCTGGAGAATCGAAATCTCGGACCGGTAGATGCCGATCGGCTCGACCAGGACCTCGGTCATCACCCTGCGGAGCACCCGCTCCGGCGCGCCGCCCTCGGCGAGCACCTCACGGATCCGCCGCAGCTGGAAATCCATGAACTCGTCGTGGATTTCGTGCAGCACGTCCTCTTTGGTTTCGAAGTGGTAGTAGAACGCGCCCTTGGTGAGCCGCGCGGCGTCGACGATCTTCTGCACCGAGGTGGCGTGGAAACCGTCCTGTTCGAACAGCTTGAGCGCGGCGCTCAGCAGCGCCCGCCGGGTGGCGTCGGGATCGCGCGGCGCCCGGCGTCTCCCCGCGGACGGCTGGACAGCGGCCATCGAAACGCTCCTCACTGGCATGCCGAGCCAAGAACGTAACAAACAATCGCGCCCGGCCAGCGCGAAATCAGCAGATCCGGGCCCGCCGCGCCAGGGCAGAATTGCCCTCGCACCAACCGGGTGCCCCGAACGGAGCAACGGGCTTACCATGGACCGGAGCAGCGGAAAGGCGGTGCGGCCATGGCGACTCTCTCCCGGTTCTCCGTGCTGCACACCGCCGACCTGGAGCAGTTCCGCGCCACCGCCTCCCGGTATCTCACCCCGCACCGGCTCTCCCCCGCCGGGCGGGACGAGGGGCTGCAGACCGACGTCGCGATGGTCGAACTGGGCCCGGTCACGCTCGTCTACTGCCGCAATACCGGCGCTGAGCTGCGGGTGGAGCTGACCGAACAGGTCGACTACTACGACGTCAACCTCGCCCTCGGCGGCGCCAACCTGCTGTACGCCGACCGCGACGAGGTGTACGTCGACGCCGGTACCGCGGGCATCCTCTCCCCCAGCATGGTCGCCCGCATGGCGCTGTCCGACGGCTACCGCCAGCTGCACGTCCGCGTCGAACGGCACGCGCTGGAACGGCACCTCGAAGAGTTGCTCGACCGGCCGATCGCGGCCCCGATCCGGTTCCGCCCGGGCATGGACCTGGCCCGGCCCGCCGCCGCGTCCTGGGCGCAGGCCGTCCGGCTCCTGCTGCGCGACCTCGACCAGCCCGCCGGGCTCGCCGGCGCGGGCGGCGACAGCCCGTGGCCGCGGTTCCTGATGACCGGGCTCCTGCTGGCCCAGCCGCACAACTACCAGCGCGAACTGGAGCACCGGCGGACGAGCCCGCGCCGGTCGTCGCCGGTCAAGCGCGCGATCGAGCTGATCGAACGGGACCCCTCGGCCGAGCTGTCGATCGAGCGGCTGGCGCTCGAGGCCGGGACCACCCCACGGTCGCTGCAACGGCATTTCAAGGAATACGTCGGCTGCACCCCGCGCGAATACGTGCAAAGCATTCGCCTCGCCCGCGCGCACGAAGACCTGCGTTCCGCGCCGCCCGGTACGACGGTCACCGAAATCGCGTACAAATGGGGATTCAGTCACGTGCCGCGATTCGCCGGGGCGTATCAAGCGCGCTACGGCGTACGGCCGTCGGAGACCCTGCGCTGACGATTCGTGTCGCGCGGCGGATCGGCCTGTCGCGAAGCGGATCGGCGCTGCGGCCAACCGTTCCTAATCTCCTCTCACGGGTTCCTTCCCGATGGGAGACAACAGATGCACCACGACTTCGACGTCGCAATCGTGGGCTACGGACCGACCGGACTGGTCCTCGCCTCGGCACTGGGCAAGAAGGGGCACCGCGTCGCGGTGTTCGAACGCTGGCCCGGCCTGTACGGGCTGCCCCGGCTGACGCACATCGACGGCGAGACCGCGCGGATCGTCCAGGCGACCGGCGACCTTGACCACGCCCTGCGCGACGCGATGCCGCTGCCGCACTACCGCTATCTGAGCGCGGACGGCGAACTGCTCATCGAACTGGACTGGCGGGGCACGTCGTGCGGGCATCCGGCGCATCTGTCGATCTACCAGCCGGACATCGAGGACGCGATCGACCGGCACGTGCGGGCGACCGGGAACGTCGAGGTCAACCAGGGCTGGGCGGTCGTCAACCTCCGTTCGGGCGCCGACGGCGTGCAGCTGACCGCCCGGCCGTGGTCGAAGGACCGCACCGGCCAGTGGTCCCACTCCGGCGAAGAACGCACTGTCACCGCGAAGTACCTCGTCGGCGCGGACGGTGCCGGCAGCTTCGTGCGCGCCACGCTGGGCATTGAGCGCAGTGACACCGGCGTGCACGACCAGTGGCTGAACATCGACACCGAACGCCTGCGACCGCTGCCGGAACGGTTCAGCCGGGTCACCCAGTTCTGCGACCCGGAGCGCGGCCACATGCACATGCCGATCGGCCGCAGCAGGCAGCGGTTCGAGCTGGCGGTGCTGCCCGGCGAGGACGTCACGGCGTACGAGGACCCGGAGTTCGCCTGGCGCTGGCTGGGCGAAAAGCACGGCCTCGGCCGCGCGGACGTCCGGATTCTGCGCCAGGTCGTGTACACCTTCCAGGGCCGGATCGCCGAATCCTGGCGGCGCGGCCGGGTCCTGCTCGCCGGGGACGCCGCGCACACCACGCCGCCGTACCTCGGGCAGGGCGCGTGCTCGGGCATGCGCGACGGGATCACGCTGGGCTGGAAGCTCGACCTCGTCCTGCGCGGCCTGGCCGGCGACCAGCTGCTCGACACCTACGAGGCCGAACGCAAACCGCACGCCACCGCGATCACGGAGACCTCCACGGCGCTGGGCAAGGTCGCCAACACCCACGATCGGGCCGAAGCCGCGGCTCGCGACGACGCCTTCCGGCGCGGTGACGTCCCGCCTCCGCCACCGTTCCCGACCATCACCGCCGGAGTGATCCACCCGCACAACTCGTTGGCTGGAACGCTTGCGCCGCAAGGGATTGTGCGCACCTCCGCCGGTGAAGGCCGGTTCGACGATGTCGTCGGCGGCGGGTTCAGCCTGGTGTGCCGGGCCGATCTCACCGAGGTGCTCGACGCGGATCAGCGTGCGTTCCTCGCCCAGCTCGGCGCGACGATCGCGACTGACGAGGTCGAAGACCTCGTCGGGACTTACCAGCGCTGGTTCTCCTCGACCGGGACGGAAGCGTTCCTCAGCCGTCCGGACTTCCACCTCTTCTGGGCCGGTTCCCTCGCTGAGTTGCCCTCGGCCGTCGACCAGCTCCGCCAGCAGCTCAGCGCGGCGGTGCCGGCATGAGCCGGACCGAGGCGCTCTGGCGCGCCATGCCACCGACCCGGCTGCTGGACGGCGGCATGGACTACGCCGACATCCTCGCCCTGCAAACCCGCACCGCCGCCGGACAGCCGTGGGATATCGCCGCCGAAGAACTCGCCGACGCCCGGCTCTCCCGCACCCCAGCCAACCCGGTCACCGCGTTGGCGGATTTACGTTACGCCGCAGCGGATCTGCTCTTCGCGCAAATGGCGTACAACTTCGACGAGCCTCGGAAAGTCTCGCTCTACGAACGGTTCACCTCGGTCGTCGCACGTGCCGCCGAACTCGCGACCCCTGCTTGGGAACGGCTGGAACTATCCTTCGCCGGTGGAACCTTGTTCGGCTGGCTAGTCCGTCCAGCCGGTCCGATCGCCGGGACGGTCGTGGTCTTCGGCGGGCAAAGCGGTTGGGGCGCAACCTATCTCCCGATCGCCGACGCACTCGCCCAGCGCGGCATGGCGGCGCTGCTCGCCGAAGGCCCCGGACAAGGCGAAACCCGGATGCGCGGCGGAATCCTGCTGGACGCCGACGTCCGGGCGGCGTACTCGACCTTCGTCAGCCACGCCGCAAGCGAGCGCATTGGGTTGTGGGGCAACAGCATGGGCGGCCTCTACGCCGCCACGACCGCAGCGTCCGACGACCGGGTCACCGCGGTCTGCGTGAACGGCGCACCCGCCGCTCCCCGGTTGCTGGGCTTCCGGACCTTCGACGAACAAGCCTGCGCCATGCTCGGCACCGAAGACCACCAAGCCGTCCAAGACAATTTCGACCGGCTCGCCCTGAAGCCGGAAGACCGGATCCGCAGCGCACTGCTCGTCCTGCACGGCGGCGAGGACCCCATTGTCCGCCTTGAGGAACAGAAACCGTTCCTGGCCGCCGCCGAAGGCCGCGCCGACCTGAAGCAGTGGCCCGACGGCGAACACACCATCTACAACCACGCCGCCGAACGCACCGCCTACGTCGCCGATTGGTTCGCCGACCGCTTCCGCGAGAAAGAGGACTGACCACTGTGGACTTCACGGAAACCTCAGCCGAGCAAGCAGTCGTGGACAGCTTCGCGGCAACCACCGACCCACGGCTCAAGGAGATCCTGGCCGCCGTCACCCGGCATCTGCACGCCCTCGTGCGGGAAGTCCGCCCGACGATGGCCGAGTGGGAGCAGGCGATCGAATTCCTCACCGACGTCGGCCACACCTGCGACGCCACCCGCCAGGAATTCGTGCTGCTTTCCGACGTATTCGGCGTGTCCATGCTGGTCGAAACCCTCAACGACAGCGACGGCGGCACCGAAGCGACCGTGCTCGGCCCGTTCCACCTGACCGAGTCTCCGCAACGCGAACTGGGCGATTCGATCGACCTCCTCGGCACCGGCACCCCGTGCGTCATCACCGGAATCGTCCGTGCCACCGACGGCACCCCGTTGCCCGGCGCGAGCGTGGACATCTGGCAGTGCACTGAGGACGGTTTCTACGACGTCCAGCAGCCGGACAGGCAGCCGCCCGGCAACGGACGCGGCCGCTTCCGCACCGACGGGGACGGAAAATTCTGGTTCCGCACCGTCGTCCCCAGCCACTACCCGATTCCCGCCGACGGCCCCGTCGGCCGCCTGCTGAACGCGACCGGACGGCATCCGTACCGCCCGGCGCACGTCCACGTGATCGCCGAAGCCGCCGGGCACCATTCCCTGACCACGCACATGTTCGTCGCGGACAGCCCGTATCTGGACAGCGACGCGGTATTCGCCGTGAAGCGAAGCCTGATCACCGAATTCGCCGACCGCGGTTCCCATCGCGAAGCCCATTTCGACATCCGCCTCACCCCAGATGGGAAATGATGGACTCCTTCACCTACGAAGCCCTCCCCATGCGAGTCGTCTTCGGCTCCGGCGCGCTGTCCCGGCTCGCCGAGGAAACCGATCGCCTTGGCCTGCACCGGGTTCTCGTACTGTCCACTCCGGAACAACGCGACCTGGCCGACCGGGTCGCCGCCGTCCTCGGCGAGCGCGCCGCCGGAGTCTTCGACCAGGCCCGCCCGCACGTCCCGGTACCGACCGTCGCCGCCGCCGCGCACGCAGCCGCCGAGCTCAACGCGGACGGCTGCGTCGCGGCAGGCGGTGGTTCGACGATCGGTCTGGGCAAAGCCCTTGCCCGGCAACTGGATTTGCCCGTCGTCGCGCTCCCGACGACGTACGCGGGCTCCGAGATGACCCCGATCTGGGGACTCACCGAAAACCACCGGAAACAGACCGGCCGGGACCGGAAAGTGCTGCCCCGCAGCGTGGTCTACGACCCGGACCTGACCGCCAGCCTGCCCGCGACCGTAGCCGCGACCAGCGGCCTCAACGCCATCGCCCACGCCGTCGAAGCCCTTTACGCCCCGGATGCGTCCCCGGTGATCGCCGCCATGGCCGAACAAGGCGTACGCGACCTGGCCACGAGTTTCACGGGAGCCAGCGCATTACGCGGAGCCTGGCTCTGCGGTGCCTGCCTAGGCGCGACAACCATGGGCCTGCACCACAAACTGTGTCACGTACTAGGCGGAATGCTCGACCTGCCGCACGCCGAAACCCACGCGATCCTGCTCCCGCACGTCGCCGCCTTCAACCTGCCCGCCGCCGCGGCCGCGGCCGCGGCCCTGTCGCGGGCCTTGCACACCGACGATCCGGCAGCTTCGCTGGCCAAACTCGCCGCCGGCACCGGTGCCCCAGCCAACCTGGCCGCGCTAGGCGTCACCGAACCCGACCTGGCCCGGGTCGTCGACGAGGTGCTGGCCAACCCCTACGCCAACCCTCGCCCAGTGCACCGTGCGGACCTGGAATCCCTGCTGCACCAAGCGTTCAGGCCCAGATAGCGGTCTCAGCCCATTCTTCGAAGCTGGTCAGCGGGATCCCGAGGTCCCGGGCGAACTCGGGCCGCGCCGGCTGTCCGAGCTCGTTCAGCATCGTGTGCGAGAAGCCCATCGGCGGCATCCCGGCGGCGAGCGCCTCGTCCACCGTCATGTCCGGCACGGTCAGCGATACACCCAGCACCCGGGACAGAACCGGCGTGATCTCGGCCATCGACCGGTAGTCGCTCGCCAGTTCCAGCTCCACCCGGTCAAACCGCTCCGGCTCCGCGATCGCCGCCGCGGCGGCCCGCCCGATGTCCCGCGTCGCGGCCAGCGACAACTTCGTCTCCGGACGAAGAAGCGTCACCAGCCCGCCCTCAATGCCGCGCGGGAACACATACTGCGTGGACGGCAGGAAGTTGTCCATGAAGAACCCCGGCTTCAGCAACGTCCACCGCGGGAACTCGGCCGCACGGAGCCGATCCTGGATCTCCGCCTTCGCCTCCATCGACGGCGCCAGGAACGCCCAGCGCTCCTCCGCCAGCTCCGGACTCCCGGCCCCGCTCACCGACGTGTGCACGAACTGCGGTACCTCAGCGCTTTTCGCCGCCTCGATGAGGTTCACCGCTTGAGTCACCTCACCGGCGAAGTCCGGCTCGGCCCCGCTCATATCCGGCATTTGCACGCTGAACACCGCCCGCGCGCCCTTCGCCGCGCGCACCACGCTGTCCCGGTCATGCAAATCCCCGGCGACCAGCTCGGCCCCCAGCGCCTCAACCGCCTTCGCCCGCTCGCTCGCCGGATCCCGGACCAGCGCCCGGACCGGCACCCCCGCCGCCCGCAGCTCGCGAGCGGTCGCGCCGCCCTGCCGTCCGGTCGCGCCGACGACCAGAACCGGTGCTTGCTCAGCCATGACTCTCCTTCGAAAACACTAAGTGGCGGACCCCGCCGTTTCGTGTCCGCTACGATACGGCGGGGCCCGCCACTTAGCAAACCCGGAGGTCACGCCATGCCCGGCCAGCAACGCGCCGACGCGCGCCGCAACTACGCGCGAATCCTCGAAGTGGCCGAGGCGGAGGTCGCCGCACACGGGGCGAACGCGTCGCTGGAACAGATCGCGCGCACCGCCGGGGTCGGCTCGGCGACCGTGCGCCGCCACTTCCCGACCCGGCACGCGCTGCTGGAAGCGGTCTCGCAAGAACGGATCGCACTACTGGCCGCGCGCGCCCAAGAACTGGCCGGCGAGCCCGACAGCCGCCGCGCGCTTCTCGAATGGCTGGACGACGTGGTCAGCTACTGCGTCACCGCGCGCGGCCTCGCGGCTGCCCTGGCGTACGACACGCCCGACCCCGTACACGGCAACTCCTGCTCGATGACGCTGGAAGAGTCCGCCGCCCCGCTGCTGGCCCACGCCGCCCGTGACGGTGCCGTTTCGCCGGACGTGACGGTGGGGGACCTGATCGCCCTGATCGTCGGCATCACTCTCACCACGGAGCGCCATACCGACCCGGAAGGCGAGGCCCGGAGGCTGTTCCGGATCGCGGTGGCGGGGATAAGTCCGTCCTCGTGAGTGGCAACACCGGTTCTAACCGGCAGGAACACTCACGACCGCCCGCACCCCGGCAAGCAGCAGCTCCAGCCCGAACTCGAACCGCTCCTCGAAGTCGAGCAGCGACTCCACCGGCCCCGACTCCAGATGCGGATACTGCCGCGCCCCCAGCACTCCCTTGAGCACCTCGATCTCGTCCCCCGTAGCGCCCTGCTCCTCGAGCGCCTCCCCCAGCACGTAGCAAAACACCGCACTAGACGCCCAAAACGCCTGCTTCCGCGACAGCCCGGAGGCCAGCATGCAGCCAAGCAGAGTGTCCACATAGGTCAGATTGCTGCGCTTGGCGGCATAGTTCCCGCCGACGATCCGCGCCCCGTCCCGGTACGCGAGCAGCGCCGAACGCAATCCGCCCGCCAGGCTCCGCACCCGGTTCTCCCAGCCGCTGTCCTCGGCGGGCAGATTCGCGACCGCGCCGGCCAAGATCGCCTCGGCCATCTCGTCGATCAGCGCGTCCTTGCCGTCGAACAGCCGGTAGATCGCGGGCAGGTGCAACCCGAGCCGGTCGGCCAGCTGGCGCATGGTGAGCGATTCCAGCCCGCCGGCGTCGACCAGGTCCAGCGCCTCCCGCACCGCCCGCTCGGCGCGCGTCGCCGCGATTCCCGCCCGTTTCGTCTCGGTTGACATGTTAACGACGTTACCAATACCCTCGGCGAGGCGGCAAGTAACAACGTTAACAAAGGAGGGAGCCCATGGCCCCGAATGCCGGACCCGCAGGCTCGCTGGACGTCGTCGTCCGGCAGCTGCGCTGGGAGGCCGACGGCGTCGTCTCGATCGACCTGGCTTCCGCGGCCGGAAACCCGCTGCCGAGCTGGGCTCCGGGCGCGCACATCGACCTCGTGCTGCCGAACGGCCTCGAACGGCAGTACTCGCTCTGCGGCCCGCCCGGCGAACGCTCGTACTACCGGATCGGCGTCCGCCGGGAACGCGCGAGCCGCGGCGGTTCGGAATACGTGCACGCGTTTCTCCGCCCCGGGCAGCGCATCTCGATCAAAGGCCCGCGCAACAATTTCGGCTTCGGCCCCGCCGGGTCGTACGTTTTCGTGGCGGGCGGCATCGGCATCACGCCGATCCTGCCGATGGTCCGCGCGGCGGAAGCGCAAGGCGCGGACTGGCAGCTGTTTTTCGGCGGCCGCACCAGCGCGTCGATGCCCTTTCTCGACGAACTCGGCGGCTACGGCAAGCGAGTGCGCTGTCATCCGTCGGACACCGCCGGCCGCATCCCGCTGGCTGAACTCGAAAGGCCCGTCGAGGCGGGCGCGAAGGTCTACGCCTGCGGCCCGGCCTCCCTGCTGTCCGATTTGGACACCGCGGCGGAGAACTGGCCCGCCGAAGCACTGCACCTGGAACGTTTCAAGGCCCCGCAGCTCGCCCCGGCGGAGAACAAGCCGGTCGAAGTGGAATGCGCGGCCTCGAAGAAAACGGTCTCCGTCGGAGCCGACGAAAGCATCGTCAACGCACTGGACAAGGCAGGCATCCCAACGGTGACCTCGTGCCGGTCCGGGATCTGCGGCTCGTGCGAGACCAAGGTGCTCGACGGCGTCCCCGACCACCGCGACGGGATCCTCTCCGCGAGCGAACAAGCGGCGGGCGACCGGATGTTCATCTGCGTGTCCCGGGCCTGCACCCCACGTCTGGTCCTCGACCTGTGACTCGACCGGTGAAGGGAGAAATCATGAACACCGCGGCAGACGACTACAAGCCGATCACCATGGCGCGCATCCGGGAAATCATCGGCTTCCCGGACCAGTTCATCGCCGAGAAAAAGGAAACCTACCTCGGCGAATTCTCCATCCGGTTCATCGCGCACAGCCCGTTCTTCTGCGCCGCCACCATCGGCGCGGACGGCATGGTGGACGTCAGCCCGAAAGGCGACCCGCCCGGTTCGGTGCGGGTCCTGGACCCGTGGACGCTCGCCATCCCCGACCGTCCGGGCAACAAACTGGCCGACACCTTCGAAAACATCACCGCCAACCCGTCGATCGGGCTCGTCTTCTTCGTGCCCGGCGTGCGCGAGGTGATCCGGGTCAACGGCGACGCCTTCGTCACCGACGACCCGGAACTGCTGGGCATGCTCAGCGCGGACAGCAAACCCGCGGTGCTCGCGACGATCGTCCGGGTGCGCGAGGTGTTCGGCCAATGCGGGAAAGCCGTGATCCGGGCCCGGCTCTGGGAAGGCGACACGCGCGGCCTCGCCGAAGCGGTGACCCTCGGCGGGGATTTCTACACCCTCAGCATCGCCGAACAGGCGCAGAAGATCAACAACAGCCTCGGCGACCTCGTCAACGGCGCCCTCTACGACATGGTCGACGACAAGTACCAGAACGACCTGTTCTGAAACTCCGTTGCCACTGTCGCTGAATTGTCCCTACGATCCGTTTCGTGCGATCCCGACCTTCCTTCGTCACCGACGCCGCCATCACCGAAGCACTCGCCGAACACTGGCGGCCCGTCACCGAGATCGCTTATCTGCCTTGGGGTTTCGGCGCACACCACTGGCGCGCCGAAACCCTGTTCGTCACGCTGGACCAGCTCGAACCCCGGCACACCGCGGCGTCGCTGGAAAGCACCTACGCGAGCGCCGCAGAACTGGCCGCGTCCGGGCTGGAGTTCGTCTGCGCCCCGCTGCCCACGCGGTCCGGACGTTTCACCGCCGGCATCGGAGCCAGCGCACTCAGCGTCACCCCGATGCTGAACGGCCGCAGCCCCGCGGAGGACGAGGTCGACAAACCGGCAATTCTCGCCGCGCTGGACGCCCTGCACCACGCCCCGCCTCCCGCCGGGCTGCGGCACTGGTCCCCTCAAGTCGGCCCGGAATTCGCCGCCGAACTGCGGTCCCGCACCGCCGCCCCGTGGACGTCCGGCCCGCTCGCCGAAGAGGCCCGCGCCGCTTTGGCCGCCCGCAGCGACGAGATCACCCGCTGGACCGCCCGGTACCGGGAACTGTCCGCCCTCGCCGCCTCCCGCCGGGACACCTGGGTCCCCACCCACGGCGAACCGCACAACGACAACCAGGTCACCACCCCCGACGGCCTGCGCCTGGTCGACTGGGAAACCCTCGCCGTCGCCCCGCGCGAACGCGACTACGCCGACCTGCCGGACGCCGCGGGCCTTGACCCGGAAATGATGGAACTGTTCGCCCTCGACTGGCGGCTCTCCGAACTGCGCGAGTATTCCGACTGGTTCGCCGCGCCGCACACCGGGACCGAGGACGACCGCATCGCACTGGAAGGCCTGTTCGAGGAGCTGGCGGCCTAGCTCACCGGATGCGCGTGACGGTGTCCGGCTTCCCGCGCTTTCTTCGGCGCGACGGGGCGAGCTTGCGATTATGCATGATTACGAGCCTGTCCCCGGTGTCGGCGAACAGGTAGGTGCAGGCGTAAACCTGCCTCCGGTGCGTCCATTCGCAACGCACGACCGGGCGACGCAAGATCGCCTCGAACCAGTCCGCCGCGCTCGCCGCCAGCTCGCTCGGTCCGCCGGTCGCGGCGAAGGCGAGACTGGTCGGCACGTCCGGCAAGGTGAGCAGCTGGTTGTGCAGCTCGTCGCCGCGCAGAGTCCGGCCGTCGAGATGCACGCCGACGGTCAGGAGGACGAGCCGCTCGGCGGGATCGCTCAGGTCCAGCCAGGCGACCAGCGGAAGATCCGGGCTGGGCGGGTCCACCTGGCTGTCGATCGGCTTCGCGGGCCAACCGGCCGCGCGAACCCGAAGCGCCTCGACGAAGCGTCGCTCGTCCTCGCCGAGATCCCCGTGGTATTCAAACCACTCGTCCGCCGCCACGCCCTAAGCATTCAGCAACTCCGGCCGCCAATCCTCCCCAAACAACCGCCGGTTCTCGTCAAACAACGCACTAAACCACGGAACTATCTCGGCGCCCGCTCTCTCACCCTCAGAACTAAACGCGTTTACTACCCAGCGCCAACCGCTACGATGCCTCCCGATGGACAAGGACGCGCTCGCCGAACTCTTCGCCACCGCCTCGCTCGGCGCCCCCGAGAACGCGGTGGGCTTCGTGATGTGGCGCGTCGTGCACCGCTACGTCCGTGAGGTCGACCAGGCACTCTCCCCGCTCGACCTGACCCACCTGCAGTTCCAGACGCTCGCGCTCGCCGCCTGGCTGAACCGCACCGGCGGCCCGGTGACCCAGTCCGGCCTGGCCGCGTCCGGCGACATCCACCCGATGCAGGTGTCGCAGATCCTCAAAACGCTGGAGCGCAAGGGATTCGTCGCCCGCGCCCGCAGCGCCGAGGACGTCCGGGCCAAACGCGTCGAGGTCACCGACCCTGGCGGGGCCGCCCTGCGCGCCGCGCTGCCGCTCGTGATCGAGGTGCAGCACCGGATCTTCGGCGACGAGGGACTGCCCGGCGGAAACCTGCTGAACACCTTGCTGCGCCTGGACAACGCCTGACCGCTGCTAAGGTGGAAGTGCACGGTAGCCCGTCTTGGGGAGGGACGATGCCGGGAACTTTCGCCAACCCGAAAGCACAAGAACGCTACTTCGCCGCCTACGCGGAGGCCCTGCGGAAGTGGCCGGTTCCGGCCGAGGAACGGGACGTCGAAACGAAGTTCGGCCCCACTCGCGTCCGTAGCAGCGGCCCCGCCGGCGGCACGCCGATCGTGCTGCTGCACGGCGTCATGGGCTCGTCCCTGTCCTGGTACCCGCACCTCGCCGAACTAGCCGCCCGCCATCCGGTCTACGCCATCGATTCGATCGGCGAACCGGGCCACTCGGTCGAGACCGTCGCGGTACGCACCGACGACGACCTCGCGGAATGGCTTTCCGAAGTCCTCGACAGCCTCGGCCACGAAAAAGTGTGCCTCGCCGGCGTTTCGCGCGGCGGTTTCCTCGCGCTGAACCTCGCGACCCGTTCTCCCGGCCGGATCGCGGGCGTGATCGGCCTGGAACCGGCCGGATTCGCGGCGATCAACGTCGCGAAGTTCGTCCTCTGGGCGCTCAAGGAAATCGGCCCGTGGCTGCTGCCCGCCGCGATCCAGCGCCGGATCGTCGCCGGCGACCCGGAGGTACGGCGCACCCTGCGGCCGCTGCTGTTCGCCACCTTCGCCTACAAAGCACAACTACCGCCGCAGCACGTCTTCACCGACAACGAACTCCGCGCGATCGAAGTTCCCGTTCTGCTCGTCCTCGGCGAACGCAGCCACATCCACCGCGCCCGCGAGGTCGCCGACCGGGTCGCGGCGCTGAAGAATCCCCGCATCCGCACGGAAATCGTGCCAGGCGCCACGCACGCCTTGACGCTGCAGCAACCCGGCCTGGTCACCGCCCGCGTGCTTGACTTTGCCGAAGCGAACCCGGGCTGACACGGCGTCAGACCTGCCGCGCCGTCGCCATCGCCCGCTCCGTCTCCCAGAACGCGCGCATCGAAACGACCAGCCCGTCCTCGTTGACCCGGTAGACGAACACCCCGTCGGTGTCGACCCGGTAGCCGCCCGGCAGGAACGTGGTGATGGTGCCGACGTTCGCGACCTCCGACCCGGCCGCGTGCGAATCGCGGATCACGAACTCGAACTTCTCGACGTTCCCGATCGTCTTGTCCCAGAAGGCGGAGAGGCCGTCGCGCCCGTGGTGGCCCTTGCCCTCCTCGTCGAACATCGACGGCCCGACCGGGTCCTCGACGCACGCGTCCGGGGCGAACAGCGCGAGCCAGCCGTCCTTGTCCCCGGCGGTCGCCGCCGTCATCGACTTGAACGCCGCTTCCCGCGCGGGCGGCTGCTTAGCCGCGGGGTCCCAGCAGACCTCGACACCCATGTCACTCCTCGATTTTCGCGATGATCTCGTCGCCGAACTTGCGGATCGCGTCGACCTTCGGGCCCAGTTCGGCGCCGAACCCGTGTCCCTCGAACACCCACGGCATGGTGATCGCGTCGGTGACGCCCGCCTCGGCCTGCTCGCGGAACCCGTCGAGCCCGAACCGGTCGACGCATACCGCCTGGAACTCGAACGGATCGCCGCCGCGCCCGCGCTCGGCGAGCAGGCCCTTGAGCTTGCCGATGGTTTCGCGCAGCTGGTCGAGCGTCATCATCGCGGACGACCAGCCGTCCGCGACCCGCGCGGCCCGACGCAGCGCGACGTCGGTGTGCCCGCCGATGTAGAACGGCACCCGCGACGGCGGCTTCGGGCTCATCTTGAGCTTGTCGAAGTCGAAGAACTCGCCGTGGAACTCGACCATGTCGCCGCTGAGGATCAGCCGCAGCACCTCGATCGCCTCGTCGAACCGTTTGCCGCGGCGCGCGTACGGCGCTCCGCACCATTCGAATTCCTCCGGCGACCAGCCGATCCCCAGCCCGAGCCCGAACCTGCCGCCGGTCAGCGCGGCGACCGAGTTGACCTGGCGGGCGAGCAGCACCGGATTGCGCGAGCCGAGCTTCAGCACCGACGTGTAGAACTGGATCCGCTCGGTCACCGCGCCCATCGAGGCGGTCGCGACCAGCGGATCCGCCCAGGGCGTCTCCTCGTCCCAGAACCGGCTTCCGTCCGGCGTGTAGGGATAGTCGGCGGACACCTTTTCGGAGTAGAAGAGCGAATCGGGCAGCACGATCGAGGAGAACCCGGCCTCCTCGGCGGCGCGGGCCAGCCCGCCGAGCTGGTCGAGCGGGCTCATCGCGATCGACAAGGAGAACTTCATGCCGCGGACTATAACGTGTTCTAGTTTTGCCTGCCACCGCCCGATCGGAGGCGCCGCCGGGAACTCTCCGCGCACGGTCCGCGTTGTCCGTTTCAGAGACGGCTGCCCGGCCGTCGCGTCAGATCGAGACACGGAGTGACCCATGGGCACCGCGATCCTCCTGATCGTGCTGGTCGTCGTCATCGTCGGGGGCGGGTTGTACCTGGCCAGGAAGCAGGCCGCGACCAGACAGAGCCAGCTCGACGACGCCAAGGCCGACGCGCGCCGGCTCGTCGAACGCCTCGGCGGCCAGGTCCTCAACATCACCGGCACCGACACCGCCTCCCAGCAGGCGATGGCCGACGCGAGCGAGCGCTACAACGCCGCCGGTTCGCAGCTGGAACAGGCCAAGACGATCGAACAGGCCCGGCTGGTGAAGGAAACCGCCGTCGAAGGCCTCTACTACGTGCGCGCCGCGCGCACCGCGATGGGCATGGACCCCGGCCCCGCGCTGCCGGACGAGGCCGAACGCGAACGCGCGGGCAAGGTCACCGAACGCCGCGACGTGGACGTCGAAGGCCAGCACTACGCGGCCTCGCCCGACCCGGGCCAGGACACGCCGTACTACTACCCCGGCGGCCGCGTCGCGGGCCGCCCGGTGCCGCAGGGCTGGTACAGCGAGCCGTGGTGGAAGCCCGCGCTCGTCGCCGGCGCGTGGGGCCTTGGCTCGATGTTCCTGTTCAGCGCGATGTTCTCCGGCATGGGCGGCATCGCCAGCGCCTCGGCCTGGGAGTCGGGCTATGACGCGGGCCAGGCAGACGCCCTGGACGCAGGCGGCGGCGCCGACGGCTTCGACGGAGGAGGTTTCGACGGCGGCGGCTTCGACGGCAGCCAGGACATCGGCGGCGGCTTCGATGCGGGCGGCTTCGACGGCGGCGGGTTTGACGGCGGCGGCTTCGACTTCTGACCGATGACTCCGGTGAAGGCCCCGTGGCAGATTAGCCGCGGGGCCTTCGTCGTTCCCGCAGGAGGAAACTGGCCGGATGCCCAGCAGCGAACGGAAAAATCAGGCGAACCTGCGCCGTGCCGCGGTTGAAGCCGTGGCGTCCTACCTCGCCGACGAGGACGCGGATGTCTCCAACCTCACCGACGCCGCCGTCCGGCAGGACGCGCGGCTGGCGGCGCTGAACCTGGTCGCACTGGCCGCGGCGGCAGTCACCGCCCTCGCCGAGGCGACCGGCCGCACACCGCACGAGGCCCTGCGCTCGATCGACCGTTGACGAACAATAAGCGGCCAGCAATACGAGAGCCGCTCTCGCGTCCAACCGCCGAACTCAAGCAGGCTGGCAAGTAGGGCACCAATAAAGATTCCGCGCCGCCAATTCCTTCTGCGCCACCGGCGTCCCGCACACCAGACACGGCATCCCGGCCCGCCGGTACACGTAAACCTCGCCCCCGTGCCGGTCCTCCCGCGGCGCCCGTCCCATCGCCTCGGGCAGATGCTCCGCCGCGACCGTGTCGATCCGCCCGACCCGCACCCCGGCGCGCATCAGCGTCACCAGGTCTGCCCAGATGTCATCCCACAGCGCCCGGTCCAGCGAACGCCCCGGCACCATCGGCGAAACCCCGTGCCGGAACAGCACTTCCGCGCGATACACATTCCCGACCCCAGCCAGCACAGCCTGGTCCATCAGCAACGCCGCGATCGTCGTACGAGACCGCGAGATCCGGTCCCAAGCACGATCCGGCTTGGCGTCGCGACGCAACGGGTCCGGACCGAGCCGGGCCTTGATCGCGTCGACCTGGACTGGGTCGAGCAGTTCGCACCGGGTCGGGCCGCGCAGGTCGGTCCAGTGGGTGCGGCCGACGAGCCGCATCCGCACCTGGCCGACCGGCGCCGCCGCAGGCAACGGCGCTTCGCCGAAGGTGCCGTACAGACCTAAGTGGACATGAACCGTCCCGATAGGACCGTAATCGTGAAACAGGTGTTTCCCGTACGCCTCAGCGGAAACGAGCACCTGCCCGTCAAGTTTTCCCGCCTCCGCGGCGAACCGGCCCTGCGGACTGCTGACCGCGACCGGTCCGCCCGCGTACCGGCGTTTGTGGAGACGGGCGAGCCGATGGAGCGTGTGCCCCTCGGGCATCAGGCCTCCGGCAACGCCGGCGGGGTGCCGGTGCGCTCGTAGTCGAGCAGCTGCTGCACGCGCCGCGCGTGGCGCTCTTCCGGGTCGACCGGCGTGGCCAGGAACGCCTCGACGATCTCGGTGGCCTGCTCTTCGGTGTGCATCCGCGCGCCGACGCCCAGCACCTGGGCGTGGTTGTGCTGCCGGGTCAGCTGCGCGGTCTCGACGCTCCAGCCGAGGCCGGCGCGGATGCCCTGCACCTTGTTCGCGGCGATCTGCTCGCCGTTGCCGGACCCGCCGATGACGATCCCGAGGCTGCCCTCGTCGGCGGCCACGCGGCGCGCGGTCTCGACGCAGAACGCCGGGTAGTCGTCGGCCGCGTCGTAGACGAACGGACCGATGTCGGTCACCTCGTGCCCCTGTTCGCCGAGGTGGCGGACAAGGTGGTTCTTCAGCTCGAAACCGGCATGGTCGGATCCCAAGTAGACACGCACAGCGGGAGTGTGCCATCTCGCCGCGGACCCGGCATGCTCCGGGGGTGGAGATCGGAACGCAGTCCGGAGCCGGCGTCCGGCTCGAATGGGGCGGCGAAGGCGTCCGGGCGCTCGGCCGGGAATGCGCCGTGCTGATCATCGTGGACGTGCTTTCCTTCAGCACCACAACGGATCTCGTCGTCAGCCGCGGCGGCCGCGTGCTGCCGGTGCGCTGGCGGGACGACCGCGGGATCGCCGAGGCGCGCGGGGCGGGAGCGGTCGTCGCGGGCGAAGAGGCGTGGACGCTCCGGCCGTCTTCTGTGACGGAGATCCCGTCCGGCACGCTCCTCGCCCTCCCCTCCCCCAACGGCGCGACGCTCTGCGCGGCCGCGGCCAAAACCGGCGCGCACGTGCTGACCGGATGCCTGCGGAATGCGTCGGCCGCGGCGACGAGAGCCATGGAAATCGCCGACGGACGGCCGATCGGCGTCATTCCCGCCGGGGAACGCTGGGGCATCGACATCTCCGGCGGCAGCACCGAGTTCGGCCCGCTGCGGCCGTGCGTCGAGGACCACCTCGGCGCGGGCGCGATCGTCAGCGCGCTGACCGGCTCCCGGTCCGCCGAAGCCGCGCTGGCCGCCGCTGCCTGCGCGGCCACCGACGTACCGGCCGCACTGCGCGCCTGCACCTCCGGCCGGGAACTCGCCGCCGCGGGCCACGGGAACGACGTAATTCTCGCGGCCCAGCAGGACGTCAGCGGTAGCGTGGCGAGGCTGTCGCACGGAATCCTGGAGGGGCAATGAGCTGGACCGAGGTCGCCGACGGGATTTTCGCCCGCCGGTACGACGAGCTGGACCTCACCACCGGGCTCGTCCTCGGCCAGGAGCAGTGCCTGGTGATCGACACCCGCGGCGACGTCGACCAGGGTGCCGAATTCGCCGCCGCCGTGCGCGAGCTGACCGAGCTGCCGTGGTCGGTCGTCTACACGCACGCGCATTTCGATCACTCTTTCGGCACCACGCCGTTCCTGCCCTGCGACGTCTGGGCCCACCCCGGCTGTCTGCAGGCCATGCTGCACAACGGCGAAGCGGACAAACAAAAATGGGCCGCCCGCTACCGCAAGGACGGCAAGCCGGACATCGCCGACGCCATCGAACGCACCGGGCTCATGCCGCCGGACCGGCTGGTGGCCGACCGCGCCGAACTCGACCTCGGCGGCCGCACCGTCGCGCTCGTGCACCCTGGACCGGCACACACCGACCACGATCTCCTGGTGCACGTGCCTGACGCGGACGTCGTCTTCGCCGGAGATGTCGTGGAACACGGGCCCCACGGGTTCACTGCGTACTCGTTCGGCCCGGATGACCAGCTCGACGCCTGGGCCCTCGCGATGGACGCGCTGCTCGCGCTCGAACCGCGGGTGATCGTGCCTGGCCATGGCGAGCCGGTGGACAAGGCGTTCGTGCGGAGGCATCGCGACGGGCTGCTGCGGCTGCACGAGCTGAAGACGGCCAAGGTGCCGCGCGAGGAGGCGTTGCGTCGCTCGCCGTATCCCGAGGACGTTACTAAGGCGGCGCTCGGGTTCTCGTGAGTGTTGATCACGGTTAGAACCGCGATCAACACTCACGAGGGAGTCGCTCAGTCGAAGTTGAGGTCCCCGGTCCGGGTGCGCTTCAGCTCGAAGAAGTCCGGGTAGCTGGCCAGCGCGACCGCGCCGTCGAACACCTTCAGCGCGTCCTCGCCGCGCGGGATCGACGACAGCACCGGGCCGAAGAACGCGGTTCCGTTGACGTGGATGGTCGGCGTGCCGACGTCCATGCCGACCGGGTCCATGCCCTCGTGGTGGCTCTTGCGCACGGCCTCGTCGTACTCGGTCGTTTCGCCGTATTCGGCGTATTCGGCCGGGGCGCCGATCGCCGCCAGCGCCTCCTTGATGACGAGCTTGCGGTCCTCGTTGTGCTGGTTGTGGTAGCGGGTGCCGAACTCGGTGTAGAAGTTCCGGACCGCTTCCTGGCCTTCGAGCTGCGCCAGCGCGGTGGCGACGCGGACCGGAGCCCAGCCCGAGCTCAGCAGCGCCTTGTAGCGCTCCGGCAGCTCTTCGCGGCCTTCGTTCAGGACCGACAGGCTCATCACCCGGAAGGTCAGGTCCAGCTCGCGGTGCTTTTCGACCTCGAGGATCCACCGCGACGCGATCCACGCGAACGGGCAGACCGGGTCGAAGTAGAAATCGACCGTCGTGGGCTGGGACGAGTCAGTCATTTTTCACGGGCTCCTCGGCGAGGCTGCTCCCCGGCATGCGCCGGAGGGCGGGGCAAACCCCCGCACTGCGAGGCAACGCGGGGAACCCTCCGCATTGTTCCCTGGTCGCCGCTCCCGGGCGCGTCATGATTGGATGCTGAACGTCGTGCCAACCGGAACCGAAGACCAGAGGTGCCCGTGCCCGCCCCCAACCTGACGCGTGACGAAGCCAAGCAGCGCTCCGGCCTGCTGGACGTGTCGTCCTACGACATCGAGCTGGACCTGACCGACGGCAACGGCCGTCCAGGGGAGAAGACCTTCCGCTCCACCACCACGGTGCGGTTCTCCAGCAGCCGTCCCGGCGAAGCCTCGTGGATCGACCTCGTCGCCGAGGGCGTCCGCTCCGCCGTGCTGAACGGCGCCGAGCTCGACGTCAGCGGCTACGCCGAGGAAAAGGGCATCGCGCTGCCCGGTCTCGCCGCGGAGAACGAACTCGTCGTCACCGCGGACTGCCGCTACATGAACACCGGCGAGGGCCTGCACCGCTTCGTGGACCCGGTCGACGACGGCGTGTACCTCTACACCCAGTTCGAGACCGCCGACGCCAAGCGCATGTTCGCCTGCTTCGACCAGCCGGACCTCAAGTCGGTCTACCGGGTCGCGGTGCACGCGCCGCGCGACTGGAAGGTCGTGTCCAACGCGCTGGTCCAGAGCGCCGAGGACACCGAGGACGGCGCGCGCCGCACCCAGTTCGCCGAGTCCGAGCGCATTTCCACCTATCTGGTGGCGCTGGTCGCCGGCCCGTACGCCGAATGGCACGACGAGTTCAGCGACGAGCACCGCACCATCCCGCTCGGCATCTACTGCCGCGCGTCGCTCGCCGAGCACATGGACGCCGACCGGCTGTTCGTCGAAACCAAGCAGGGTTTCGCCTTCTACCACGAGAAATTCGGCACCCCGTACCCGTTCTCCAAGTACGACCAGCTGTTCGTGCCGGAGTTCAACGCGGGCGCGATGGAGAACGCCGGCGCGGTCACCTTCCTCGAGGACTACGTCTTCCGCAGCCGCGTCACCCGCTACGCCTACGAGCGGCGCGCCGAGACGCTGCTGCACGAGATGGCGCACATGTGGTTCGGCGACCTGGTCACCATGCGCTGGTGGGACGACCTGTGGCTGAACGAGTCGTTCGCGACCTTCGCGAGCGTGTTCGCCCAGGCCGAGGCGACCGAGTACAAGAACGCGTGGACCAGCTTCGCGAACATCGAGAAGTCCTGGGCCTACCGGCAGGACCAGCTGCCCTCGACGCACCCGATCGCGGCCGACATCGTCGACCTGCACGCGGTCGAGGTGAACTTCGACGGCATCACCTACGCCAAGGGCGCGAGCGTGCTCAAGCAGCTCGTGGCCTACGTCGGCATCGAGCACTTCCTCGACGGCCTCAAGGTGTACTTCGGCAAGCACGCGTGGGGCAACGCCACGCTCGCCGACCTGCTGGCGGCGCTGGAGGAAGCGTCCGGCCGCGACCTGTCGTGGTGGAGCGCGGAATGGCTGGAGACCACCGGCCTCAACTCGCTCAGCCCGCGCTACGAGATCGCGCCCGACGGCACCTTCGCGTCGTTCGCCGTCGTGCAGACCGGCGCGAAGCCGGGCGCGGGCGAACTGCGCACGCACCGCGTCGCGGTCGGCGTCTACGACGAGGACGGCGACGGCAAGATCGTCCGCACCCGCCGCGTCGAACTGGACGTCACCGGCGAGCGCACCGAGGTGCCGGACCTCGTCGGCCAGGCCGCGGGCAAGCTCGTGCTGGTCAACGACGACGACCTGACCTACTGCCGGATGCGCCTCGACCCGGCGTCGCTCACCACGCTGATCGACCGGATCGGCGACATCACCGACTCGCTGCCGCGCACGCTGTGCTGGTCGGCGGCGTGGGAGATGACCCGCGAGGCCGAGCTGAAGGCCCGCGACTTCGTGACGCTGGTGGCGCGCGGGATTCACGCCGAGAGCGAGGTCGGCGTGGTGCAGCGGCTGCTGCTGCAGGCGCAGACCGCGCTCAACTCCTATGCCGACCAGAAGTGGGCGGCTGCCGAGGGGTGGCCTGCGTTGAGCGGGCGGTTGCTCGAGTTGGCGCGGACTGCGGAGGCCGGGTCGGACCATCAGCTGGCGTTCGTGAACTCGCTGGCTGGGGGTGTGCTGGACGAGGAGATCCTGACCGCGATCGCTGGGTGGCTGGATGGGTCTGCGCCGTTGCCTGGGCTGACTGTGGACACTGACCTGCGGTGGCGGTTGCTGCAGGCGTTGGTGGCGCACGGGAAGGCTGGTGCGGACGAGATCAACGCTGAGCAGGAGCGGGATGACACCGCTGCTGGGCGGCGGCATGCCGAGCGGTCTCGGGCGTTGCGGCCTACTGCGGAGGCTAAGGCGGATACCTGGCAGCGGGCGATTTACGACGACGAGATTCCCAATGCGGTCAGTGACGCGTTGATTTCCGGGTTCTCGCATCCTGGGCAGAAGCATCTGCTTGGGGAGTACATCGAGCGGTACTTCGAGGTTATTGACGATGTGTGGGCTCGGCGGTCCAGCGAGCGGGCGCAGCCTACGGCGATTGGGTTGTATCCGTCTTGGGCGGTTGAGGCTGCCACGGTGAATGCTTCGGATGAGTGGCTTGCGGGCGAGCATCCGGCGGCGTTGCGGCGGTTGGTTTCGGAGGGGCGCGCCGGGATCGTGCGGGCGCTGGCTGCTCGGGACTTCGATAGCCAGGTTTGATGTTCCGGGGGCTCGTCGCCTGGCGGCGACATTGCTCCTCGTTTGGCGGGGGGCACCCCGAAGCCCGATTGTGACTACGGACGGAGGGTGCTTGTCAAGGCGGGAAAGATGCCTTGACAAGCACCCTCCGTCC
>NZ_JBHUKS010000011.1:0-124388 GCF_042684085.1 Amycolatopsis silviterrae | reverse complement strand
GGGGCTAGCGCCCCAATGTGGCGTTGGGTGCGTCTGACGCAACGAACGCCACATTGGGTGCGTCGCATGCACCCAACGCCACATTGGGGGCGTTTCGGCGGGCGGTTCGGGCCGTGAAGGACTCCTTGAGGGAATCTAAGTATGTGAAGGGGTCCATCACGGACGGGGTGCCCCGGTCACCGAGGTCTGTGAGGGGAACCCTGAGGGAATCAGGGGCTGTGAAGGTGGCCCTCACGGATCTGAGCTGGGGCGGAACGTAGAAAGAGCCGGTCCGCGAAGGGCGGAACCGGCTCTTTGGAAATAAGTGGGGCTAGTGCTTCGGGGCGGGGCCTGCCTGGTCGCTCAGCATGCGCAGGGCGTTCACCAGGCCGCCGGTCAGGTCGCCTTCCTTGAAGGAGGCCACCATGCTCGCCACGGCCAGGTTCGCGCCCCGGTCGGGCAGGCGGGCGTGGGAGCGTTCGCCGGTGACGATTTCGATCGCGCGCTGGGCGGGCGAGACGCCCAGGAGCACCGCGTTCGACGGGTCGTCGGTGGCGGCGTGCAGCTTTTCCGCGCCGGCGCGGGTGTCTTCGCCCAGGTCGCCCAGGTAGATGCTGAAGCCGAGGCCGGTCTCGCGCGTCGCGAAGGTCAGGGCCTCGTCCAGGCGGGCGAGCTGCTGCACCGTGAAGGGGCTCGTCGGCGCGGCGGGCTCGTACATTTTCGCCGCGGACAGGCGGCCGCTGTTGGTGATGACCTCGCCGAACGCCAGGTCCTTCTCCGCGACCGCGGTCCGGGTCAGTTCACCACTTGCCACGAGCGCCTCCTGCGGCCGTCGAAGCGCCCGCGGGCGCCGCATTCACGTCAACCGCCGGGCCGTGGCCGGCTCCTACGCCGTCCGGGTTGGCGGTCCACCACATCGCGGGGTACTCCCACGGCTGCCCCGGCCGGTACCGCGGCGTCCCCGAGAACTTCTTCCGCAAGGTCGCGGCGCCGACCACGAAGTAAATGGCCCCGGGGATGACCGCGTAGACCAGGATCGTCTCGACAACGTTCACGCCGGTGAGCGTATCGGATGCCTCCGCGAGCCACCGCGCGACACCAGCGACCGGAGGCTGCCGCTCGTCGCCGCTGAGGCGCCGTCCGCCGCTTGGCCCGCGCGCGCTGGAACGTTGGGGCGAAGGGCGACGGGCCGAAAGATGGCAACTCGCCGTACAGGCGGCGGTACCGGCCGATGCCATCTTGTCGGAACCTTGAAATCCTCGTAGCTTTTTCACCTGTACGGGCCTTGCGCCCGCCTCCCCCGCTTCAGCACGTTACGCACCGGTCCCAGGAGGACACCTCATGCAGAGCGTCCAGACCCCCGCTCAGGCGATCACCGAGACCATTTCGTCACCCAGCGAAACCGAATTCGTGCCCGGAACGCGGGTCACGTCCGGCACCAGGGTTACGCGCGGCACTCGGGTCACCCGCGGCACCCGGGTCACCGCGGGCACTCGCGTGACAATGGGTACCCGGGTCACCATGGGAACTCGAGTCACCAGGGGAACCCGCGTTACCCGCGGGACCCGCGTCACGGCCGGAACTCGTGTCACGATGAGCACCCGTGTCACCCGCGGAACCCGCGTCACGCGGGGCACTCGCGTCACGGCTGGCACCCGCGTCACCTGCGGCACGCGGGTCACGATGGGCACGCGGGTCACACGCGGCACCCGGGTCACCGCCGGAACCCGCGTCACGATGGGCACGCGCGTCACCTGCCAGGCCGACTACGGCCTCGCCGCCTGAGCCAGCCAGCGTCGAGCTAGGTCCATCGGCTCGCCCCGGCCGCCGTACTGGCAGCCGGGGCGCCGACGTGCGCGGGAACGGGGGCTAGGCCGCCGACCCGAGATACGGCCGCCACAGCGGATCGGCCTCCTTGGAATGCGCCAGCAGCCGCCAGTGCGGGCCGTGCGGCGCCCGCGGCACCACGCGCAGCCGCCAGCCGATCTCCGACAGGAGCCGGTCGGCCTTGCGGTGGTTGCATTTCGCGCAGCAGGCGACGCAGTTGGTCCAGCTGTGCGGACCGCCCTTGCTGCGCGGGACGACGTGATCGATGGTCTCGGCGCGCCCGCCGCAGTAGGCGCAGCGGTGCCGGTCCCGGTGCATCAGCCCGGCGCGCGTGAGCGGCACTTGCGCGCGGTACGGCACCCGCACGTACGTGCTGAGCCGGATCACCGACGGGACGGGCAGCGACACCGTCGCGGCGTGCAGTTCCACGCCGCCCGGATCGCCGTGGACGACCTCCGCCTTGCCGCACATGACGAGCACCACCGCGCGCCGCAAGGGCACCGCGGTCAGCGGCTCGAAAGTGGCGTTGAGCAGGAGAACCCGGCGCCGCCCCCAGGCCGGGGCGACCGGATCGCGGGCTCTACGCTGTCCGGGCGGACGGGACGCTCCCCCTGGACGGGTCCCCGGCCCGGACGGGACGGAGCCGCCGGATGCGGACCCTCCCGGGCGGGCACGCAGGATCGCCTCCGGCGACAGCTCGGCCATGGCTTGGCCGGCGCCGCCGAGGGGGACGGGTTGTCGGTCTGGCACTCGACCACCTCCACCGGTGCAGGCATAGTCGACCACACATCAGGGCCCCCGCGCACGCGTGTTCTGTGACGTGTCACATACCCGCGACCCGGCGGCCACCCCGCGGCCGCCTGCGCGCCGCCGGGGCACCGAAGCGAGAAAGGACTTTTCCAGCCAGTGAATGCCGTGCTCAGCGCTCCGCCCCGCTGCATCTCCGAGACCGGGTCGTGGTGCGCCCAGGTCTATTCGGTCACGCACAACGAGTGGCTCGCCGCGTCGGCGGGCTGGCTCGTCACGAAGCCGCTGAAGATCATCCTGATCCTGGTCGTCGCGTTCGTGGTGCGGTATCTCACCCGGCGGCTGATCAACCGCGTCACCACGCTCCCGGCCTCGGGCAGCGAGGGCAAGCTCCCGACGCTGTTGAGACCGCTGCGCGAACGCGCGCCGGACATGCTCGGCTCGGCGGTGACCGAACGCCGCAGGCAGCGCGCCAAGACGATCGGCTCGGTGCTGAAGTCGATGGCCACGTTCCTGATCTACGGCCTCGCGTTCATCCTCGTGCTGGGCGAACTGGGCATCGACCTGGCCCCGATCATCGCGTCGGCCGGGATCGTCGGCGTCGCGCTCGGGTTCGGCGCGCAGAACCTGGTCAAGGACTTCCTTTCCGGGATGTTCATGATGATCGAGGACCAGTACGGCGTCGGCGACGTCGTGGACATCGGCGAGGCCACCGGCACCGTCGAGGCGGTCGGCCTGCGCATCACCACGCTGCGCGACCTGAAGGGCACCGTCTGGTACGTCCGCAACGGCGAGGTGCTGCGCGTCGGCAACTCCAGCCAGGGCTTCGCGTACGCGGTGGTGGACGTCCCGCTGAGCTACTCCGCGGACGTCGACAAGGCGACCGAGGTGCTCAGCGGCGCGGCCACGAAGGCGGTCGAATCGGACGCGCTTTCGGTGAACGTGCTGGAGCCGCCGGAGATGCTCGGCGTCGAACAGGTCACGCCCGAGGGAATCGTGTTGCGGCTGACCGTCAAGGTGCGACCGGGCAAGCAGTGGGCGGTGCAGCGGAAGCTGCGCGGGCAATTGCTCGGCGCGCTGGAAGAGGCCGGCTTCGAACCGCCGCTCGGCCGGCTGCTGTCGTCGATGCAGGACAAGCAGTCGGGCGCGCCGCGAAGCTGAAGCAGGGCAAGATGGAGGTGTGTCGACTGTGAGCGAGCCGGAACCGGCGAACCTGTACGAGGCGGTGGGCGGCGAACCGACCTTCCGCCGGATCATCAAGCGGTTCTACGAGGAAGTGGCCCGCGACGAGGTGCTGCGCCCGCTCTATCCGGAGGAGGACCTCGGCCCGGCGGAGGAGCGGTTCCGGCTGTTCCTCATCCAGTACTGGGGCGGCCCGCACACCTACTCCGACCAGCGCGGCCACCCCCGGCTGCGGATGCGGCACGCGCCGTTCAAGATCGGCCCGATCGAACGCGACGCCTGGCTGCGCTGCATCCGGATCGCGATCGACGAGGAGAACCTGCCGGAGCCATACCTCAGCCAGCTGTGGGCGTACCTGGAAATGGCCGCGCACAGCATGATGAACAGCTTCGTCTGATGAGACGCAAGGTCGCGGGAAGGCGGCCGAGCCGCCCGCCGCGGCCGTCGTGGTGGTCCGACGCGGTGTTCTACGAGATCTACGTGCGGTCGTTCGCCGATTCGGGCGAGGACGGCATCGGCGACCTCGAGGGCATCCGCAGCAAGCTCGGCTACCTGGAGCTGCTGGGCGTCGACGCGCTGTGGCTGACGCCGTTCTACCCCTCGCCGATGGCCGACCACGGCTACGACGTGGCCGATCCGCGCGGCGTCGACCCGATGTTCGGCACGCTGGGCGACTTCGACGTGCTGCTCACCGAAGCACACCGGCGCGGCATCCGGGTCACCGTGGACGTGGTGCCGAACCACACGAGCAACCAGCACGCGTGGTTCAAGTCCGCGCTGGCCGCCGGGCCGGGCAGCCCGGAGCGGGAGCGCTACCACTTCCGCGACGGCCGCGGTCCCGGCGGGGCCGAACCGCCCAACAACTGGGTCAGCGTGTTCGGCGGCCCGGCGTGGACGCGGGTGCCGGACGGGCAGTGGTACCTGCACCTGTTCGCCCCGCAGCAGCCGGACCTGAACTGGGCCAATCCGGACGTCCGCGCCGATCTCGAACGCACCCTGCGGTTCTGGCTCGACCGGGGCGTGGACGGGTTCCGGATCGACGTCGCGCACGGCATGGCCAAGCCCGCCGGGCTGCCCGACATGGACCCGGACACGCCCGCGCACGGCGGCGGCGCGGCCGGCGATCCGCGCTTCGACGACGACGGCGTGCACGAGGTGCACCAGCTGATCCGCAAGGTCCTCGACGAGTACCCGGACGCGATGGCCGTCGGCGAGATCTGGGTGCAGGACGAGGAGCGGCTGGCGCGCTACCTGCGGCCGGACGAGCTGCATCTCGCCTTCAACTTCCGCCTGGTGCTCACGCATTTCGACGCGGACGCCATGCGCACGTCGATCGAGCGCTCGCTGGCCGTGCCGCGCGCGGCGGGCGCTCCGGCGGCCTGGACGCTGTCCAACCACGACGTCTGGCGCGCGGCGAGCCGCTACGGCGGCGGCGCGGCCGGGGTCCGCCGGGCGCGCGCGATGGCGCTGGTGGAGCTGGCCCTGCCCGGCGCGGTCTACCTGTACCAGGGCGAAGAGCTGGGGCTGCCGAACGCCGACCTGCCGCTGGAGGCCATGACGGACCCGCGCGCCCGCACGCAGGGCCCGGAGTACAGCCGCGACGGCGAACGCGTGCCGCTGCCGTGGGAGGGCACGCTTCCGCCGTACGGTTTTTCGCGCACTGCGCAGACCTGGCTGCCGATGCCCGCGGACTGGGCGCAGCTCACCGTGGAGCGGCAGCTCGAAGACCCGGACTCGACGCTATCGCTGTACCGGCGCGCGGTGGAGCTGCGGAAACACCATCCGGCGTTCCGCGGCGGCGACCAGCTGGAGTGGTACGGGGCGCCCGCTGGCTGCTTCGCGTTCCGCCGCGGTCGGGGCGGGCTGGTCTGCGCGCTGAACACCTCGGCCAGCTCGATCGCCCTGCCGCCGGGCGAGGTGCTGCTCACCAGCAGTCCGCTGGTCGACGGCAGGCTCGCTCCGGATTCGGCTGTCTGGCTCGGGTGAGCCCGGCCCTCAGAAGTCCGTGAGGGGCACCCTGGGGGAATCAGAGTCCGTCAGGGTTCCCCTCACGGACGGCGAGGCCCGCGCCCGACCCGCCAAGAGCGGCACCGGCCCTGGCCTCCTTCTGCGTGGGCCGACGAGCCTCAACGGCACTCGCAGCGCCGCCTTGAGTCCCTGGCGTCGGTCCGTGCAGGGCCCGTTGCGGGAATCAGAGTCCGATGCCAGGGGCTTAAGGCGGCGTTATGGCGGCAGCCGAGGCGTGTCCGCCCAGACCGAAGCCACTGGCGGGCCGTTGGGTTGCGCCGGGGCCGACGCGGACGGCGGGAGCAGGGTGGGTCGGCCGTGAGGGACTCCCTGAGGGAATCTGATTCCCTCAGGGAGTCCCTCACAGACCTGAAGAAACGGTCATTCTGGCATTAATCGGGCATTTCACTGACCTAGCGCAAGTCCCCGGCACCGGAAGCAGAGTCCGTCAGGGTGCCCCTCACAGACGGCAAGACCCGAGGCAGCCGGTCAGGCGCGAGAGGCCGCCTCCAGTCCGAGCATGTCGAGCAATCCCCGCAGGTCGTCGGCGTCGTGGGCATGCCCGGCGACGGTGCGGGCGGCGTGTTCCTGCTGAGTGCGCAGGTCCGCCTCGGCGGAGACCCGGGCACGGGCGAATTCACTGTTTTCGGCGGACAGCGGACGTCGTTCCGAGCGCATGTCGCTCCTCGTCGAGGTGGGAGGGCCCACCGGCGGCTCCGGGCGACCGGGCCGGCCGGGGAGGACGCCGGCTCGAACGCCGGCGCACGAATGGGACTTCTCGACGCCGGAGACGCTACTCCCCGCCCCGACCTGCCCGCGAGCCCCCGTCCGGCCCGCGCGCCGCGGCGTCCACAGTGGACCTTCCGGGTTGCGGCCCTGGTGGGACCGCGCCCGGCGTGCTTTACTGGCCGTGGTCGTGTTTTGTGTTCGTGCGGTGGGTACGTCCCGCAGCCACGCTCGCAAGATGTAGCGGGCGTGGTGTTTCTCTTTTCGGAAGGCACACCGTCGGTTGCCGGCCCGGATGCCGAGGTGGCATCTGTTGTGAGTCCGATGGAGATCGTTTTTATGACGCAAGGCACCGTGAAGTGGTTCAACGCCGAAAAGGGTTTCGGGTTCATCAGCCCGGACGACGGCAGCGGCGACGTGTTCGTGCACTACTCGGAGATCCAGGGCAACGGCTTCCGCAGCCTTGAGGAGAACGCCCGGGTGGAGTTCGAGGTCGGCCAGGGCCAGAAGGGCCCGCAGGCCACCGGCGTCCGCGCCATCTGAGTTCCGCTGGTGTTTCCCCTGGTGCGGAAGGCTTTCCGCACCAGGGGACCGCGCCGGGGCGGGTTTTTCCGCTCCCGGCCGCCGATTCCGCTCGGCACCCCGTGCGCGCCGGTGAGTTTTCCCGGCCGCGCAAGGTCTTCCGCGATCCGGGAACCAGGACGCGAGACCACCCGTTGACCAGAGCAGGCCGCGACTGGCTCTGCGGCCCTCCCCTGCCTGGTCAGTTCGCACGCACGGCGCATCCCCCGCGGCGGCTCCCCTTCCGCCCGGGCGGCGTCGCGGCACCGGCCTCGGCCCCCGCAGAGCGCGGCGGCCGGACCAGCTCGAGTAGGAGCGTTACGCATCGACACCCAGAGCACTGTCCAGCGTCCCCCGAAATCGCCGCAGCCCATGCTCGCCGGCCACAAGACCGGCACCGAGGCCTTCCTGGTGAAGCTCTTCGCCGTCGTCCCCCTCCTCGCGGTCGCCGTCGCGGTGCCGCTGGCCTGGGGCTGGGGCCTCAGCTGGCTCGACGTCGGACTCGCCGCCGGGTTCTACTGCGTCAGCGGCCTCGGCATCACCGTCGGCTTCCACCGGTACTTCACGCACGGCGCGTTCCGCGCCCGCCGCGGCCTGCGGATCGCGCTCGCCGTCGCGGGCAGCATGGCCATGCAGGGACCGGTGATCGACTGGGTCGCCGACCACCGCCGCCACCACGCGTACTCCGACCGCGACGGCGACCCGCATTCGCCGTGGCGCTTCGGCTCGACGCCCGCCGCGCTCGCGAAGGGCTTCTGGCACGCGCACATGGGCTGGCTGTTCGGCCGCGACCGGACCAACCCGCGCCGCTTCGCCCCGGACCTGCTCGACGACGCCGACCTGCGGAAAGTCGACCGGCTCTTCCCGGTGCTGACCGTCGCGACGCTGCTGCTGCCCGCGCTGATCGGCGGGCTGGCCACGATGAGCTGGTGGGGCGCGCTGACCGGGTTCTTCTGGGCCGGGCTGGTCCGGGTCGCGGCGCTGCACCATGTGACCTGGTCGGTCAACTCGCTGTGCCACCTGATCGGCGAGCGCCCGTTCGAGGCGCGCGACCGTTCGGCGAACTTCTGGCCGCTGGCCATCGCGTCCTTCGGCGAGTCCTGGCACAACTCGCACCACGCCGACCCGACCGGGGCCCGGCACGGCGTCGGGCGAGGCCAGCTCGACATCTCCGCGCGGCTGATCTGGCTGTTCGAGAAATTCCGCTGGGCCTCGCACGTGCGCTGGCCCCGCCCCGAGCGGCTGGCCCGCAAGCTCAAGGCCGCCTGAGGTTCAGGCCCTGCGGACCCGCTCCTCGAGCCGGGTCCGCAGGTCGCCGTGACTCGACACGGCCAGCACCGGCCCCGGTGTCCCAGCTGCTTCGGCCGAGTTCAGCACCTCCGCGACGAAGCCGCGTACGCGTTCCGGCGCGGGCGTCACGTCCCCGCCCAGATGGGCCACCACCTGCGGGGCCTCCACCGGCGTCGTCTCCACGGCGACCGTCCAGCCCTGCCGCGTGCTCCACACCAGCATCAGATCCCGGCCGGGAAAACGGGGCGAGCGCCCGCTCAGCGCGACGTACGCGGTGACCGTGTCGGCGACCTCGCACGACGTGCATTCCACCGAAACCCCGACCGCGGCGGCGACCTCGCGCACGTACTCGGCCAGCGCCCGCCGCAGGACCTGCGGATCGTCGGCGGCGGGAAGGGACATCGGGCGTTCCGGGCCGGACAGGAGCATGGGTCTCCTTTTCCGCCGCCGCTCTTCGCGCGGGAACGAGCCGGGTCGCCGGGGCGCGCGGAAACGAGCGGTCGCGATGATCGGGGTCGCACCGGATCGGGCATCCGGCAGCTGGACCGGTCTTCGACTGTACCTGCTGGGACAACCCCGGAGCCGGGTTCAACCCGTCTAGCCGCCGAAATCCCCCGCCTGACCGCTCCCGTCGGCGGAATCGGCGATCGACGTCGCCACCCACGCGGCGAACAATCCCGCCTGCACGTACGGCGCGGCCTCGCCCACCGCCCGCACCACCGACCGGGCGCGCCCAGGTGCGGGTCCGGCTTCCGGCGCGGGATCCTCCACCGCGTCCGCGGGCCGGTCGGTGCGCCACGGCGTCTCCTCGGCCCGGACCTCGGCGAGGAAGTCCGCGGTCGGGTCGCCGTCCGGTTCGCTCATCCCCTCACGATGACACCGCCGGACGGCTCCCGCCAGCAGAATCGCTCAGAACAGCAGCGGCAGCAACGCTTGGCGCCGCTTCAGCACCGCGCCGTAGCGGGCGTCGAGGCGCAGCCAGGAATCGGTGGCGGTCACCCGGATCACGTCGCCGTCGATGGACGAGTCGAACAAGCCCATCCCGGACAGCGCGAACAGGCAGCGCATCTGGACCTTGACCTCGAGGTCTCCCCCGCTCACGGTCAGCACCGCCTGGTCCATCAGCGAAGCGGGCGGCGTGCCGTGCGGCCCGGCGTTGTCGCGGGCCAGCGCGACGCCGCGGTCGGCGAGGTCCGACACCACGTCGACCGGCAGCTCGTCCACCCGCTGCCAGCGATCCGACACCGGCAGCTCGGCGTGCCACAGCAGATCGCGCGCCGGGCCCGGGTCCATCACCTCGCCGCCCGCGACAGCCAGCGCCGCGAGCAGTTCGTTGCCGGACACCGTGATGTCCGCCGGCGTCACCGTCCCGGCCACCGCGCGGGTCGCGAGGACCTCGAACGGCGTGGCCGTCCACGCTTCGACGACGTCGTCGCCCCGGCGGCGCAGCCGGACGGCGGTGGTGCCGTCCAGCCGCACCGCGCGGGCGACGAACGCGCTCAGCGTCTCCCGGTCGGCCGGATCGGGAATCCGCAGCTCAGGCATCGGCGAGCACCCGCTTGAGGAATTCCGATTCCTCGTCGGTGAGCCGGCGCGGCCGGAGCTTGACCGTGTCGTACGGGGCCAGCACGGTCTCCGCGGTGACCGCGACTGGATCGGCCGCGTCCGGGCCGGTCCGCACGACGTACCCGAGCGTCGCCGTCGAGGCTTTCAGCTCGGTGAGCGTGATCTCCACGCGCACCGAGCGGCCGGGCGCCGCGACGATCGGCGCGCGGTAGTGCACGCCGAGCTTCACGACCACGACGCCCTTGGGCAGCTCGGAGAGCCCCGCACGCTCGGCTTCGCCGAACAGCACGGGCACCCGGGCCTCTTCGAGCAGCGTCACCACGTTCGCGTGGTTGACGTGCCCGAACACGTCCATGTCCGACCATCGCGGCTGGACGTGGGAAACATATGTCACCGCACCGTGCTCCGGATCTGGCGCGCGGCCACGGACAGCGTCGCGAGGTCGAGCCGCCCGGAACGGGTGATCTCGTCCAGCGCCACGCGCGCCCGCGAAAGCCGCGACGCGTTGGCCTTCTCCCATTGCTCGATCTGCTCGTCGACGGACAGGTCCTGATCGCTGTGCCGCAGTGCGTCGAGCGCGATCGCGCGCAGGGAACCGTACACGTCGTCGCGCAGCGAGAGCCGGGCGAGGGCGTGCCAGCGGTTGCCGCGTTCCAGCGCGCTGATCTCGGTGAGCATCTTGTCGATGTCCAGGTGGTCCGACAGCGCGTAGTACAGCTCGGCGGTGTCCGCCGGGGTGTGCGTCGCGTCGAGCCCGACCTGCTGCTCGGCCAGCTCCGCCACCTCGACCACGTCGAGCAGGCCGTAGCTGTGCAGCAGCAGCGCCACCCGGCGGGCGAGATCGGCCGGGACGCCCTGGTCGACCAGCGCGGCCGCGTCCTGCTCCACCGATTCCAGCTCGCGCCCGCGCAGCAGTTCGCCGAGCTTCGGGCCGAGTTCCGCGAGCACCGGGCCGAACCGGTTGATCTCGGCCAGCGGCGCGAGCGGCTGCGGGCGGTTGGTGAGGAACCAGCGCGCGGCCCGGTCGAGCAGCCGCCGCGTCTCCAGCACCATCCCGTCCGCGACCTCGGTCGGCACGACGTTGTCCAGCGCGTCGATCTCGGCCCACAGCTTCGGCAGGTCGTAGACGTGCGTGACCACCGCGTACGCGCGCACCGCGTCGGTGGCGGTCGCGTTCATCTCCTCCATCAGGCGGTAGACGAACGAGATGCCGCCGCCGTCGACCAGCTCGTTGGTGATCAGCGTGGTGATGATCTGGCGGCGCAGCGGGTGCTGCGTGATCGCCTGGGCGAACGGCTCGCGCAGCGGGGCCGGGAAGTACTCCGGCAGCCTGCGGGTGAACACCTCGGACTCGGGCAGGTCGGAGGCGAGCAGCTCGTCCTTGAGGTCGAGCTTCACGTGCGCGAGCAGCGTCGCCAGCTCCGGCGAGGTGAGGCCTTCGTCCGCCTTTTCCAGCGCGCGGAACTGCGACGGGGTCGGCAGCGCCTCCAGCTTGCGGTCGAACGCGCCCTTCGCGACCAGCGCGGACACCTGCCGCGCGTGCACCGACACCATCGGCCCGGCGTGCGCCCGGCTGACGCCGAGCACCGCGTTCTGCCGGTAGTTGTCGGCCAGCACGAGCGAGCCGACCTCGTCGGTCATCTCGCCGAGCAGCTCGTTGCGGCGCGTGTGCTCCAGTTCGCCGCCCGCCACCAGGTGGTCGAGCAGGATCTTGATGTTGACCTCGTGGTCGGAGCAGTCGACGCCGGCCGAGTTGTCGAGCGCGTCGGTGTTGATCTTGCCGCCGGAACGGGCGAATTCGATCCGGCCGAGCTGGGTCAGGCCCAGGTTGCCGCCCTCGCCGACGACCTTCACCCGCAGCTGGTTGCCGTTGACGCGGATCGCGTCGTTGGCCTTGTCGCCCGCCGCGGCCTGGCTTTCGCTCTCGGCCTTGACGTAGGTGCCGATGCCGCCGTTCCACAGCAGTTCGACCGGGGCCAGCAGGATCGCCTGGATCAGGTCCATCGGCGCGAGCTTGGTGACGCCCTCGTCGAGGCCGAGCGCCTCGCGCACCTGCGGGGTGATCGGGATGGTCTTGGCCGAACGCGGGTAGATCCCGCCGCCCTCGCTGATCAGCGAACGGTCGTAGTCGTCCCACGAGCTGCGCGGCAGGTCGAACAGCCGCCGCCGCTCCGCGAAGGACGACGCGGCGTCCGGGTCCGGGTCGAGGAAGACGTGCATGTGGTTGAACGCCGCGACCAGCCGGATGTGCTCGGACAGCAGCATCCCGTTGCCGAAGACGTCGCCCATCATGTCGCCGATGCCGACGACGGTGAAGTCCTCGGTCTGGGTGTCCTTGCCCAGCTCGCGGAAGTGCCGCTTCACGCTCTCCCACGCGCCCTTGGCGGTGATGCCCATGGCCTTGTGGTCGTAGCCGACCGAACCGCCGGACGCGAACGCGTCGCCGAGCCAGAAGCCGTACTTCGCGGAGACTTCGTTCGCGATGTCGGAGAACTTCGCGGTGCCCTTGTCCGCCGCGACGACCAGGTAGCTGTCGTCGGCGTCGTGGCGCACCACGTTCGGCGCGGGCACGGTCTCGCCCTCGACGCGGTTGTCGGTGAGGTCCAGCAGGCCGGAGATGAGCATCCGGTAGCAGGCGATGCCCTCGGCGAGCTGGGCTTCGCGGTCGACCCCGGCGTCCCCGGTGGGCGACGGCGGGCGCTTCACCACGAAGCCGCCCTTCGCGCCGACCGGCACGATCACCGCGTTCTTCACCGCCTGCGCCTTGACCAGGCCCAGGATCTCGGTGCGGAAGTCCTCCTGCCGGTCCGACCAGCGCAGCCCGCCGCGCGCGACCTCGCCGAACCGCAGGTGCACGCCCTCGACGCGCGGCGAGTACACAAAGATCTCGTACTTCGGCCGCGGCTCCGGCAGATCCGGCACGCCGCTCGGGTCGAGCTTCAGCGCCAGGTACGGCCGCGGGTTCCCGCCGGCGTCGCGCACGTGGTAGTTCGTGCGCAGCGTCGCGTTGATGACCGCGAGCAGGCGGCGCAGGATCCGGTCCTCGTCGAGGCTGGTGACCTCGTCGACCATCGAGGAGATCTCGGCGGTCAGCGATTCCGCGTGCGTCTTCCGGTCCACATCGGACAGTTGCGGATCGCAGCGGGTTTCGAAGAGCCGCAACAGTTTCGTCGCGACCTCGGTGTGCTTGACGACCGTGTTCTGGATGTAGGCCTGGGAGAACGGGCTGCGCGCCTGCTGCAGGTAGCGCGAGTACGCCCGCAGCACCGCGGCCTGGCGCCAGGTGAGCCCGGCGCGCAGCACGAGCGCGTTGAGGCCGTCGACCTCCGCCTCGCCCTGCCACGCCGCGTGGAACGCGTCCTGGAACCGCTCGCGCACCGCGACCGCGGCCGCTTCGTCGGCTTCCTCCAGGCCCTTCTTGTCCACGCGCAGGCCGAAGTCGTAGATCCAGCTGGCCCCGCCGTCCTCGCGGAACAGCTCGTACGGCCGCTCGTCGACCACCTCGACGCCCATCGCCTGCAGCACCGGCAGCACCTTGGACAGGGTGACGCCCTCGCCGCGCAGGTAGAGCTTGAACCGCCGCTCGCCCGGTTCGGCGTCCACCGGCAGGTAGAACGACAGCGCGAGGTCGCCCTCCTTTTCGAGGATGTCGAGCTTGCCGAGGTCGGCCAGCGCCTCCTCGGCGGTGAAATCTTCCTTGTACGCCTCGGGGAACACCGCGCCGAAGCGCTGGCCCCGGTCGACCACGGACTCCTCGCCCATCATCCCGATCGGGCCGCCGTCGCCGACGCGCTCGCGGCGTTCCGCGATGATCGCCTCGACCAGCCGGTCGTCCCAGCTGCGCACGACGGTGTTGAGCCGTTCCTGGATCCGCAGCGTGTCCGGCTCGACCACGTTCGACGGGTCGGTGTGCACCATGAAGTGCACCTGCGCCAGCAGCGTTTCGCCGACGCGCGCGCTGTATTCCAGTTGCGTGCCTTCGAGTTCTTCGAGCAGCACTTCCTGCATCGCCAGCCGCGACCGCGTGGTGTAGCGGTCCCGCGGCAGGTAGACCAGGCAGGAGTAGAAGCGCCCGTACGGGTCGCGGCGCAGGAACAGCCGCAGCCGCCGCCGGTCCGACAGCGTGATCGCGCCGGTGGTGGTGGAGTACAGCGAACCGGTGTCCGCGGAGAACAGGTCCGCGCGCGGCCAGTTCTGCAGCACCTCCAGCATCCGCTGGCCGGAGAACGACTCCATCGGGAACCCGGCGCGGTGGATCACCTCGCGCACGCGCTGGCCGACCACCGGGATGTCGAGCACGTTCTCGTGCAGCGCGGTGGTGGTGAACATGCCGAGGAACCGGTGCTCGCCGGTGACCTTGCCGTGCTCGTCGAACGTCTTCACGCCGACGTAGTACGGATAAACCGGGCGGTGCACCGTGCTCGGCGCGCTGGCCTGGGTGAGCACGAGCAGCGACGGCGCGAGCGCGTCGACCGAGCTGTCCGGGCCCGCGGTGAGGCTGCGCGCGGCAAGGCTGTCCTGGCGCAGCACGCCGAGCCCGGACGCGAGAACCGCGCGCAGGGCGGGCTCGTCGCTGTCCGGCTGCGGGCTCTCGACCAGCTCGTACCGGCGGTAGCCGAGGAAGGTGAAGTGGCCGTCGGCGAGCCAGCGCAGCAGCCGCGCGCCCTCGGTGATCTCGTCGCCGTTGCCGGGCAGCTTCGGCGGGTGCTGCTCCAGCGATTCCGCGAGCGAGCAGGCGGTCTGCGCCATCTTCTCGGCGTCCTCGACCACCTCGCGCACGTCGCCGAGCACCGACGTGAGCCGGTTGTCCAGCTCGCGCGCCCGCTGCGGATCGGTGACGAGGTCGATCTCCACCAGCATCCACGACTCCGCGGACGCCCCGGCGGGCGGATCGGCCGGATCGGCGTCCAGGTGCAGGCCCTCCAGCTCGCCGGTCAGGCCGCGGCTCACCACGACGATCGGGTGCACGATGCGCTGCACCTGCACTCCGTCGCGGGCGAACTCCGCGGTGACGCTGTCCACGAGGTAGGGCATGTCGTCGGTGACCACCTGCACGACGGTCGCGTCGCGCGTCCAGCCGTCCTCGGCGGTCGTCGGGTTCAGCAGGCGGACCGCCGGGCGCCCGGGCACGCGGTGCTTCGCCAGCTGCAGGTGCGAACGCACCGCGCCGACGAGCGCGGCCGGATCGTCGCCGACGATTTCGTCGGCCGGGATGTGCCGGTAGTACAAGCGGATCAGGTCCGCGATCTCCGGCGCCTGCGCCGCGGCGGTGTCGATCAGCTCGTCCCGGATCTGTTCCGGGCTGGCCGTGCGGCGGGTGGCGCCGGCTTCGGTGCCGACATCGGGCGGGGACGAGACTCCCGTCGAGCTCATTGAGCAACTCTCCAGTGTGCGAGACCGAGATGCATCCGTCACCACAACGTGCCGGACTTCCTTCACCCTAATCCGCCTCGATGCGGCCCGGTCCGCGGCGGGGAAAGACTTAAGGTTCGATTCAGGGGTCGCCGGCGGGCCCGCCGCGCGGGATCGGTTCAGCTACCGGCGAGTTCGGCCGCGGCGGCTTTCGGCAAAAGGCTTGGCACGAGGCCGGGGCGCGCCGTTTGGCTGCTCCGCGACGGCTTCGGGATCGGTTCAGCTTCCGTATCGCCCGCGGCGGGAACGGAAAAGGTTGCGTCGGACCCCTGCGAGAATTCCCACCCGGACGGGCTAATTCTTCCGTCGCGGCGGAGGGAGCGGGGCGGTCCGGGAGGAGCAATTGCTTCCAGGATGGGGCAATCGCGGGGTGCGCGCAGATCGGCGGGGCCGCGCGCCCCCGGGCAGGGCGGGGGCCACGCGGCTGCGGCATCCTTCGGCCGGGTCGAGGGTCGTGCGTGGTTGTCCCGGTTCTAACCGGGATTGCCACTCACGAGCACTTTTCCTGCGGCACAACGGTTTCCGTCAGTCGCCGTTGTTGCGGTGGCGGTCCGCGGTCGCCCGTCCGTTGATCGGCTTCGGCTCGTCGTTCGGGCCGAGGCGTTTCACCAGCGCCGCCGCGCTCGCGGTGCCCGCCTGGTGTTCGGCGAGCGCGCGGGCGAGCAGTTCCGCGAGACCGGCGTCCGGCGGCGGTTCGTCCTCCGCGATGGCTCGCGCGTAGCCCTCCGGGAACGGCTGGTCCGAGGGGGTCCAGGCGTCGATGTCGGACAGCGGGTCCAGCGCGGGCGGCATCCGCAGCCGGGGCAGCCACGGCTCCTCGGCCGCTCCGGCTTCCTCCGGCCGCGGCGCGGGGGCCAGCTCCGGTTTGTCCTGGGGCTCGGGCTCCGGTTCCGCCGCGGCTTCCGGACGCCCGGGCTCGTCGGCGCGGCGACGTCCGCCGCCCCCGCCGCTCGCGGTGATGCCCAGCCGGTCCAGCACCGACTTCGCGGCGACCGAGCCGTGTTCGGCGTCGTGCCGGGTCTTGCGCCCGCGCGATTCGCGGCGGGCCGCTTCCTCCCGCGCCCACTCGGCGCTTTCCCACAGCGGCGCGGCCGGTTCGTCCGCGGGCGGCGGGGCGAGCGGCAGCTCCGGCAGGATGTCCGAGAGGTCCGGCATCCGCAGCGAGAACCTCGGCTCTTCCTTCGGCTTCTCCTCGACCGGGGCCGGGGGTTCTTCTTTCCGCTCCGGCGTCTCCTCGGCCGCGCGCAACGGGCGGGCCGGTACGTCCTCGGCCGCCGCTTTCACCGCGTCCGGCCAGCGCTCTTCCGCGGGCTGTACGGGCCGCTGCGGCACCTCGACCCGGCGGGCCGGCACCTCGGCGGCTCGCGGTTCAGGAGTGCTCTCGGCCGCCGGCACGGTGGCCTCGCGGCGGACTGGCGCGCTCGGCTCCGGTTCGGCGGCCGCCGCTCGTTTGCGCGGCGCGGGCGGTTCGGCGTTCTTGCGCCCGAACGGCCGGGCCCACCCCGGCAGCACCGGCGCTTTGCGATCCTCGGCCCGCCGCCGTCCACCGGTCCGCGGAGCCTCCTCGGCCGGTTCCTTGATCGCCGGGAACACCGAGGTCTGCTCGGCCTCGGTCTCCGCCGCGGCCCGCCGGAACGACCACGCCGGCTTCTTCTCCGCCTCCGCGATCCAGGCCGAGGCCGAAACCGGCTGAGCGGCCACCTCGACCCGCGCCGGAACGACCGGCAGCGGAGCCGCGACCGGATCCACGTCCCGGATCGCCGGCATCACCGAGGTCTCCTCGGCCGCGACGCGCGGTTCGACCTCCATCGACACCGGACGCCCGTCGCGCGGGGCGGACGCGGCGAGGACGTCGTCGAGGTCCATCGACGCCACTGACTCGGCGCCGAGCTCGCCCGCGATCAGCCCGCACGCCTGGCGCCGGGCCCGCGCGTGCACGTGTTCGGCGGCCCGCGCCCGGTGCAGGCAGCCGATGGCCTCTTCCGCGCTGCCGAACCGTTCCTCGATCTGCGAAAGCTCCAGCCACAACCGCGCGGTGACCGCCGCGAGCCCGTGCCGGTCGGCGGCCGCGACGGCCTCCCCCACCAGCTCGGCGGCGGCGTCGCCGGCCCCGGCGGGCAGGTGGATCCGCGTCGCGACGGCCAGCCGCAGCCACGCCGCCGGTGCGACCCCGGCGGCCCGCACCGGTTCCCGCAGCACAGGTTCGGCGATGTCGTAAGCCATGTCCGCGTCGCCGCGGTCGAGCAGCGTGCTCACCAGCTGCAGCACGAGCCGGATGCGGACGAGACCGCCGTCGTCGCCGGGACGGTCCATCTTCTCCAGGAAGCCGAGCCCGGTGCGCGCGGCGTCCGCGGCCGCGGTGAGGTCGCCGTGCCGACGGCGGTGGGCGGCGGTTCCGTTGCGCAGCAACGCGCGCATGAGCAGCCGGTCGTCCGCGTCGAGGGAATCGTCGGCCACCAGCAGCCGGTCCGCCTCGACGAGCACCCGGTCCAGCTCCGCCTTCCGGCCGAACTGGGCGAGGCACCCGACGAGATGGCACAGCGCTTCCGCGCGCAGCGACGGCGGCACGTCCTCGGACAGCACCGGCCGCAGCGCGGCCAGCCCCATCAGCGGAACGCCGAGGCTGCGCGCGCACACCGCGAGGTCGACGCGCAGCCGCGCCGCCGTGGTGGAGTACCCGGCGTGCTCGGCCGCGCGCAGAGCCGCGACCGCGCGGCCGACCGTGGACGTCCTCTTGCCGATCCGCACGCGCGCGGACACCACGAGCGCTTCCGCCCGGATCCAGTGCCCGTCCGCGCCCGCCGTCTCCGCGAGCGCGGCCGAGCGTTCGCCGAGGACCAGGGACAGCTCAGGCGCCCGGAAGCGCAGCGATTCCGCCCGGTCGATCAGCCTGCCGAGGTCGGCGAGGGTCCCGCCACCGGCAACGGCGGACCGCCCGCCCGCGGTCGCGGACGGGCTGGGCCGGTTGTGCCTGCTGGTTTCCACTCGGGACCCCCGCGCCGGTCAGTCGCGCTTCAACTTGCGGTGGGTGACCCGGTGCGGACGAGCCGCTTCGGCGCCGAGGCGCTCGACCTTGTTCTTCTCGTAGCCCTCGAAGTTGCCCTCGAACCAGAACCACTTCGCGGGGTCTTCGTCGGTGCCTTCCCACGCGAGGATGTGCGTGGCGACCCGGTCGAGGAACCACCGGTCGTGGGAGATCACGACGGCGCAGCCGGGGAACTGCTCGAGCGCGTTCTCCAGCGAGCCCAGCGTCTCGACGTCCAGGTCGTTCGTCGGCTCGTCCAGCAGGATCAGGTTCCCGCCCTCTTTGAGCGTGAGGGCGAGGTTGAGCCGGTTGCGCTCGCCGCCGGACAGCACGCCGGCCGGCTTCTGCTGGTCCGGGCCCTTGAAGCCGAACGCGCTCACGTAGGCGCGCGAGGGCATTTCGGTCTGCCCGACGTGGATGTAGTCGAGCTTGTCCGACACGACCTCCCACACGGTCTTCTTCGGGTCGATCCCGCCGCGGCTCTGGTCCACATAGGACAGTTTGACCGTCTCGCCGATCTTGACCGAGCCGCCGTCCGGCTCCTCGAGCCCGACGATGGTCTTGAACAGCGTCGTCTTGCCGACGCCGTTCGGGCCGATCACGCCGACGATGCCGTTGCGCGGCAGGTCGAACGAGAGCCCGTCGATGAGCACCCGGTCGTCGAAGCCCTTGCGCAGCTTCTCGACCTCGACCACGACGCTGCCCAGCCGCGGGCCCGGCGGGATCTGGATCTCCTCGAAGTCCAGCTTGCGGTGCTTGTCCGCCTCCGCGGCCATCTCCTCGTAGCGGTCGAGCCGCGAACGGGACTTGGTCTGGCGCGCCTTGGCGTTGGACCGCACCCATTCCAGCTCGCTCTTGAGCCGCTTGGCCAGCTTGGCATCCTTCTTGCCCTGCACCTCGAGCCGCTCGCGCTTCTTCTCCAGGTAGGTGGAGTAGTTGCCCTCGTAGCCGACGACGCGGCCGCGGTCGAGTTCCATGATCCACTGGGCGACGTTGTCCAGGAAGTACCGGTCGTGGGTGACCGCGAGGACGGCGCCCTTGTAGGTGGCCAGGAACTGCTCCAGCCACAGCACGCTTTCGGCGTCCAGGTGGTTGGTGGGCTCGTCGAGCAGCAGCAGGTCGGGCGCGGACAGCAGCAGCTTGCACAGCGCGACGCGGCGGCGCTCGCCGCCGGAGAGGTGGGTGACCGGCTCGTCGGCGGGCGGGCAGCGCAGCGCGTCCATGGCCTGCTCGACGGTCGCGTCGAGTTCCCAGGCGTCGGCGTGGTCCAGCTCCTCCTGGAGCTGCCCCATCTCCTCCATCAGCGCGTCGCTGTAGTCGGTCGCCATCAGCTCGGCGATCTCGTTGTAGCGGTCGAGCTTCTGCTTGGTCTCGCCGAGGCCCTCCTCGACGTTCTGCCGGACCGTCTTCTCCTCGTTCAGCTCCGGCTCCTGCATGAGGATGCCGACCGAGGCGCCCGGCTGGAGGAAAGCCTCGCCGTTGCTGGCCTGCTCGATCCCCGCCATGATCTTGAGCACGGTCGACTTGCCGGCGCCGTTCGGGCCCACGACGCCGATCTTGGCTCCGGGGTAGAACGCGGTGCTCACGTCGTCGAGGATCACCTTGTCCCCGACGGTCTTGCGCACCTTCTTCATGGTGTAGATGAACTCGGCCATGCCGTCGATCGTAGAGTGGCTCCTCCGGCGGCCTGACGGCGGTCACCACCGCGCTACCGAGGGTCAAGTCGTCCTTACTCCGGCGATATCATTTTCCGCGCGGTCATTCGGCCCGTTTGCCGTCGGCGAGGTTCTTCAGCATCGCGTTGTAGGCGGCCAGTTCCTCGCCGCCGGTGTTCTCCTCGCGCCGGTCGCGCCGTTTCGCCTCGCGCTCGTCCTGGCGCGCCCACTGCACCAGCAGCGCGATCAGCACGAGCAGCACCGGCACCTCGCCGGACGCCCACGCGATGCCGCCGCCGAGGCGCTGGTCGGTGAGCAGGTCGCCGACCCACGGCAGCTTCAGCGACGTGTAGAACTCGCGGCCGATCACGGTCTGCATGTTCATCAGGATCACGCCGAAGAACGCGTGGAACGGCATGGCCCCGAACATCATCCCGAGCTTGCCGACCGGCGGCAGCCGCCGAGGCGCCGGGTCGACGCCGATCACCGGCCAGTAGAAGACGTAGCCGACGAGCAGGAAGTGCGCGTTCATCGCCAGGTGCGCCCAGTGGTAGTTGAGCGCGTTGTCGAAGAGGCCGGAGAAGTACAGGCCGTAGAACGACCCGACGAACAGCAGCAGCGCGACGATCGGGTTCGTCAGGAACCGCGACACCGGCGAGTGCACGGCGGCCAGCAGCCATTCGCGCGGTCCCGGCGGGGCGTCGCGGCCGGCCGGGGGCAGCGCGCGCAGGGCGAGCGTCACCGGGCCGCCGAGCACCAGCAGCACCGGCGCGACCATCGACATCAGCATGTGCGTGCCCATGTGCACGCTGAACATCGCCGGCGCGTACCGGCCGATGCCCGACGACGTGGCCAGCAGGATGACCGCGCAGCCGGCGAGCCACGCGACCGTCCGGCCGACCGGCCACGCGTCGCCGCGCTTGCGCAGCCGCCGCACGCCGCCGAGGTAAAGCCCGGCGAGAACGATCGCGAGGGTGCCGTAGAGGAGGTCGAACCGCCAGTCGGTGAGCAGCCGCCAGAACGTCGGCGGGCCCTGGAGGTCGTAGCCGATGAGGAGTTCGACGGTGCCCGGCTGGGTGACCGCGTCCGGCGGCGGTGGCGTGCGGGCGAGGCCGGACGCGATGCCGATGGTGACGAACATGATCAGCACTTCGACGGCGGCGAGCCGGAGCAGCTGGCTGCCGCCCTTGCCGTCGACGAGGTTCGCCACGCCGCGGCTGCGCTGCTGCTGGCCGAAGACGCCGAGGAGCAGCAGCGCGACGATCTTGGCGACGACGAGCAGGCCGTAGTCGGTGGTGAAGAGGTCGCCGAGGTTGATCCGGACGAGCGCGTTGACGATGCCGGAAACCGCCATCACGACCCAGCAGACCAGCGCGAGCTTGGAGAACCGCTGCGCGGCGAGGCTGAGGTTCTTGCCGCGCCGCCAGCCGAGCGCGAGCACCGCCAGCAGGCCGCCGACCCACAGCGCGGCCGCGACGAGGTGGAACAGCAGGCTGTTGGTGGCCAGGTCGTGCGAGCCGCCGCTGGCCGAGTGCCCGGTGACCGCGACCGGCACGAGGCCGGCGACGGACAGGAAGAACAGCACCGCCGTCCAGCCCCAGCTCAGCACCAGGCGGCAGCCGAGGGCGAGCAGGATCGCGATCAGCGCCGTCCACAGCCACGCCTTGGGCTGTTCGATCGCGCCGATGAGGCTCAGCAGGGTGTCCGGGTCGAGGACGTCGCCGAACGGTTTCCCGGCGCTGTCCGCGGCGGTGAAGGCGACCGACAGGATCGAGGCCGCGAACCACACCCACGCGGCGATTCCCGCGGTGCGGACCGCGGCGTACCCCTCGGGCGCGAGCGTGCCGGATTTCTGTGGCGGAACGAGGAAAGCGGCCAGCAGCAACGCGCCGACGCACACGACCGACGACGCTTCGGCGAGCACCCGGACCACGGTGACGCCGTAGCGGGTGACGAGCCCCGGATCCGGCAGGCCGGCGATCACGTAGCCCGCGCCGCCGGTGAGCGCGACGAGCCCGACCGCGACGACCGCGCCGAGCACGACTCCGACCGAAAGCAGCGGGAGCACGCTTGTCTTGCGTCCGCGGTTCGGTTTCGTCACAGGTTCCGAGGTCACGGTACGAGACTAGGCCGGTCGCGCGCGCCACGGCACGGGGGTGGGCCCCTCGCCGGGTTTCGCGCCGGATCGCGCGCTTGCGGCATTTGCGCTGGTCGAGCCAGGTTGCCGGACGGAATCCGGTGCACCGTAACGCTTTACTCTATGCTCCGCCGATGACCAGCAGCCGTCGCCGCCGCCCGACGCTGGACGACGTCGCGGAAGCGGTCGGGGTGTCGCGCGCCACTGTGTCCAACGCCTACAACCGCCCTGACCAGCTGTCGGCGCAGCTGCGGGAGCAGATTCTGCGCGTGGCGGGTGAACTCGGTTACCCCGGCCCGAACCCGACCGCCCGCAGCCTCGCGACGAGCCGCACCGGCGCGATCGCCTTCCTGCTCGATTCGTCGCTGTCGGCGGCCTTCTCCGACCCCGCGCTGTCGATCACCCTGGACGCGCTCGCGAAAACCGTGGAACCCACCGGGAACGCCCTGTTGCTGCTGCCCGGCCGCGAAGCCCAGGAGGGCCCGCCGGCGTCGCGAGTCCTGGCCGCACAAGCGGATATCGCCGTCGCGTACTCGCTCGCCGACGGCACTCCCGCGCTGGAAGCCGTACGGGCACGGGGTTTGCCGCTGGTGGTCATCGACCAGCCCCCGCTGCCGGACACGGCCCGCGTCGGCTGCGACGACCGCGGCGGGGCCGCGTTGGCCGCCCGCCATTTAGTCGAGCGAGGACATCGACGTTTCGGAATTCTGGCCGCACCACGGGTTTCCGGGCGCACCAGCGCTTTCCACGGCACCCGGGAACGCCTGGCCGGTTACCTGGACACCCTGGACGCCGCCGGGATCACCGACGTCTCCGTCGCCGAAGCCCCCTGGCTCTCCGCCTCGACCGCCCGCGCCGCCGCCACCGGCCTGCTCACCGCTTCGGCGCGCCCGACTGCCCTGCTCTGCATGTCCGACCAGCTGGCTTTCGCCGCGATCGCCGCCGCCCACCGGCTCGGTTTGCGCGTGCCCGCCGACGTTTCGATCGTCGGCTTCGACGACACCCCGCAGGCCGCGTGGTCTGAACCACCGCTCACCACGGTGCGCCAGGACCTGGCGGGCAAGGGCCGCGTCGCGGGCGAACTGGTGATGGCGCTGCTCGCCGATTCCTCCGACGTTCCTCCCCCGGTCCAGCTTCCGGTGTCGCTGGCCGTCCGCGAAAGCACGACGGCGATTTAGCAAGACCGCTCGCCGATCTGTGGACAACTAGGTCTCGTCCGGGTGACGGGAATCTACTTGTCCACAGACGTAGGAATGCGTGCAGACAAATCCCGCGGAACCCGCCATCGTGGACACAGACCCGGTTTCCCCGGGCCGCCGCCGGCTCTCTTCGCCGGCGTTCGCTTTCGATGAGGGGGAGTTCCCATGATGTTCCGCCGTATGCTGCCGTCCCTGGCCCGCCGCTCCCGGCCCGCTGTTTCGTCCCGCCTGCCCGGGGTCCTGCTCCTGGCCGTCGCAGGCCTTCTGGCCGGATCCGGCCTGGCACAAGCGACTCCGGCCGATCCCCCGGCCCCCTCGTGCGGTGCGGGCGAGTTCTGCCTGTGGGACACCGAAACCTATTCCGGCTCGGCACAGAGCTACGACCTGCGCACGGCAAATCCGGGTGATTGCATTCCCCTGCCCGAGGGATTCCAAGCCCATTCCTTCGTCAACCGGATGACCCGCGACGTCACGATCTACCAAGGAGCCGACTGTTCCACCGAAGGGGATTTCATCACCTACCCAGGTGGTGGCACGTACGTTCCGCAGGCCCCGTTCGCGGTGCGTGCCCTGAAAGTGTGGGAATAGCCCCGAGACCGGGACAGGCGAACAAGGCAAGCTCCAGGCCGAGTCGACTCGCGGCCGAAGTCCGCCTGCCCCGGGGGCCGCACCCCCGGCGGCCCTCACGGCCCGTGGGCGCGCAGCCCGGAAGAACCGCGCCCACGGGCCGCTGACCCTCGCCTCCCGCTCCCGGCCCCCGACCTGGGAGCGGGCGGCGAGGCCCCGGTCCCCGCTGTGCCCGGCGTCCCTGCGCGCTCTCCCCGGCACCCGCTGATCCACGACGCGATGCCCCTCGCCGGACCACACTCCCGAGTGGTCCGTCCCCGACACGTCAACGCTTGCCCGCAACCGCCGAACCGCCCAACCATCGCCACCAGGCCGGACGCCTTACATCACAAGATCGCCACAGTCTCGTCCCGCCGCGAGACCCGCCCGCCCGCCGAACCCCCGCCAGGAGACCCAGTGTCCAAGCTGCACAAACCGGCGACCGCCCGCCGCACCAGGCCCCCGCCGGAACGACTCCCCCGAGCAGCGCGTACCGGCACCGTCGCGCGCTGTGGCATTCCGCCCCGGAGAACCGCAAATCCGACGAAGGGAAGCTGAAACGATTCGACGGTGTCGAACGATCGAGAGATTGGCGATGACTAAGCTGCCCATGCTGGAGGTCAGCAGCTGTCGGCCACCCGGGCCCTCGTAGCTCAGCTGGATAGAGCAAGAGCCTTCTAATCTCTAGGTCGCAGGTTCGAGTCCTGCCGGGGGCACTGCGCAGACGGTCCCATTGGGACCGTCTGCGGCAGGACGACGGGTGGCACGGAGAGTAACGGAAGCTGTTACGCCCTGTATCTGCCTTGGCTCGTTGCAAGCGTCGTTTGGGTAACGATGCCGATCTTCCACAGCTGGGCCTTCCTCTCTCGTCGTAGAGAACGGGAGCACGACAGCCTCCCTCGTTGTCGCCGCGACCAGATTGATCGTGTCGCCGAGCAGAGTCACGCGGCAGGTCGCGGTGCGCTGCTTGTAGTCACAGCGGATCTCCAGGCGCAAGGATTCGAACAGCCTGCGGGAAAGCTGATCGGGCATAGCCGCCAAGTCGACAGCAGCCATGGGCAGGAAACCGAGCAGTGCCGGATTGGGCGCGAGCTTGACTTCGTCCTCCGCCGTGACGAGCTGGCGCTCGAACTGCTCGCGTTCAGCTCTGAGTTCTGCGCGCCGTTCGTTGATGTCCCGGATGAGTTCCTGGTCGACATCCTCAGCGACTTCGAGGCTGCGGAGGAGCCGCTTGCTCTTGGCCTCGGTGTCAGCGATGGACCGCCTTAGCGCGGCGATCTTCTTCTGGCTGCCCTGTTGGGCGTCCTCGTCCACGGCCTGCAGGTTGGCTTCGAGCAACCGCTGCCGGTAGCGGCCGAAGACTCGGCTCGACAGGAAGGCGGCGGGCCCGTCGACGAAGTACCTCTCTTGGATCCACGGCGTCGAGCCGGGATGTCCCTCCGGCCGCCACTCCTTCTTCGGCACGCAGACGTAGTAGGCACGCTCGTGCTTGGACTTGCCATGCATCCGCCTGCCGCACGAGCAGAAGAGAAAACTGCGCAGCTTGTAGGTCCTCTTGGCCTCCGGATTGCGGTTCTCGCTGACGATGCGCGACCGCTCACGGTGCAGAGACACCTGCTGGGCCAGAACAAACGTTTCCAGATCAACCAGCGGTTCGTGCGTCTTCTCTGTCGACCAGTACCACTCGGACACCGGGTTCGCCCTGTTCCGACCGCCGCCCTTGCGCGCCCGGCGGTTCCAGACCATGTGCCCGGTGTGCTTGGGATTCGACAGCATGTCCCGCACGTTGGCACCGGTCCAGAACCCGACCGCGCGCTCCGGGTCCGGCGGAGTCGGCGGCGGGTTTGTGACAAGATCCACATTGAGTCGGCGGGCGATGTCCTCGTGGCCGACCCGTTCGGCGGCACGCCGATGGAATGCCTTGGTCACCACCGGCCCCTCAACCGGGTGGGGTTCGAGGAAGGTCTTCTTGATGCCCTTCGCGCGCTTGGCCGGCACCGGGTGCGGACCCTCTTGGCCTGGTAGCCGTAGCACGGCTTGCCGATGTTGTATCCCTGTTCTGCATGCGTTTCGAAGCCATCCCAGCTCTTCTCGAGCATGTCCATGACGTACCACTCGGCAACGCCCTGCTTCACACGTCGAGTCAGCACCTGGGTAGATCGCTTCTCCCGGCGATGCGATACGTCGAGGCTGAAGGGTTCGTCGGACGCGACCAGGCGAACGCCTGCCTCCTCCAGCCGGTTCTCGATATTGGTCGAGATGTGGGACCGATCTCCTCGCAGATGACGACGACGAAACGTCGATCGGGTCGCTCTGCTTCTTCGAGAAGGTCCTGAGCTAGCCACCGGCAGACCTCCCCCGGCGACGGATCGAGCATGCGCAGCCTCGCTCGTACCCCCAGCGCTGAGTCCGCTGCGGAGACTGTGGAGTTTCCCATCCGAGGTTGCCCGTCAGCTCATGCATCGACTGGTCGGCCAGCAAGGTCACGACTCCGTGTTCGACGGCAAGGCCTTGTCGTGCGCGAGGCCGCCTGTGATCGCAGGCGAGGAGATCGATGTGCTCGGACGTGCCCTTCCAACAGGACAGCTAGTCCTGCTAACTCGGTGTCCACTACCCGGGGTGAACCTCAAGGCAGAACCCATCACCGTTGGACAGCGCCCTAACGGCTCTGAGATGCTGAATCATGTTTGGCAGGTCCAGGCGGCGACAGATCGACCGGCTCTTTCTAAGAGAGAACACAGCCAAACTGGCGAATCTGCTCCACCGCGGCAGTCCAGAAGACCGCCAGATGGCCGCCGAGAGACTGCTCATAGTGGTCGCGACACAGGACAGAAGTCCGAGCCGGGCCATCGTCGAACCAAGGCTTCGGGCGCTGGTGAATCCGCTGCTGCGCACACTTGGCGGGTCGAACTCCGGACCCGATCTTCGTGACCTAATCGCGGCCACCTTGGGGCACATAGGCGATCCTGCTGCTCTACCAGCACTGGCCGCCTTGCTCCCCGACACGAACAGCTCTAACAGCACATACAGCCACCGTCGCACCGTTGGTGCGGTCGCCGCTGACGCGCTCGGCAGAATCGGCGGTCCAGCGGCGCGACGCGCGCTCGTGGACGCACTGGCCGACGAGCGGTTCCCCGGTCCGCGTCACCCGCTGCTGAGCGCACTAGCGGCTGAGACAGAGTGCGGGCCGAACCTGGCCCGCGCACTGATTGCCATGTTCCTCAGCACCGGCTCACCGGAGAAACCAGATCCCAGCGACGACGCTGCCGGTGCTGCAGCCGATGTGCTCGACCGAGTCGGCGTCCCACTGCTCCGCCATGTTCTGGTCGACGCCTTGGCAGACGTGCAGAGCCAAAGTCGGCTGCTTCCGGCACTACTCTCCGTCGACGCACGAGGCCTTGTCGACATGCTGATCCAGTTGATCCGAACTGGTGACACGGCCGCCCGTCGCGCAGCCACAAACACCCTCGCGAACCTCAACCAGCTAGCCGGCAAGCGGCACTGCGACCAAGCGATCGCAGCACTGCACGAGGCGGTGGATCCGGGAGGCGTGCTACGGCGATTCCTGGACAACGAGCGAACCGTAGTCCGAAAGCGGCACCACGACTCCCTCTTCGACACTCTGGGCAAGAGCCGCAGACCGCCCTGGGACCACGGAAAGCACCCAGACATCACAGCTGCGATCATCCAGAACAACTGGGCACAGGTGGTCAAGTTCGGCGCGACCGCCGCCGACCTGCTCATCCGAGTAATAGCCACAAACAACGACGACATATTCGCCGCCAGTCTCGCCCACTCCCCTGCACGCAACGACCGCTTCTTCAGATTGAAGAGCACCGAGAACGCCGTGGTCGCCCTAAAAGAAGTTGTGTCGGCACACGCCGACTTGGTTCCCCGTTGGATCCTGCAGGCAGGCGCACTGGTCGGTGACTTTGCGGTTCCGTTAACACCGAGCGTGGAGGAGGCGTACGCATACAACGTCGACGTGTCCAACCTGCGAAGTGTCTGTCTGGAAGCCTACTTCACGCCCGCGTGATAGCGCCAGGCTGTCCTCAACGGCTGCGGCACCGAGCCTCCGCATTCACACAGACGTGGAGGAATAGAGCACGCCAGGAATAGGTGCCCTCCGCCAGTCAACGGACCAGCCCACGGCGACAACGGGTTCGACTGCTCGGGATTGACCACCGCGGCCTACAGTGCCGCGGGAGTCGGTCTGCCGCGAACAGCACAGACCCAATACAACGTCGGACCACTTGTGCCTCCTGGCCAACAGCTCTTGCCCGGCGACCTTGTCTTCTACGGAACGCCGACGCATTTCCATCACGTCGGCCTCTACGTCGGATCCGGCAAGATGGTGCACGCGCCCGACTTCGGGCGACCCGTCCAGGTCAGCGAGTATCGGAAGAACGACGACTACCTCGCGGCGTCGCGTCCCGCCAATTAGGCTTTTGTCCGCTGTAGGTTCCGAAGGAACATGACATGTTCCGCACCTAAATCGCGGGGTTTCGGCGGCCGCGGTTGTTCGCCCCTGACCTGGTCGATGAGCGCCGCGGGGACTGCGACACCGTCGAACGCTGCATCAGCAAGCGCAAAGCCCTCCGGGCGGTTGCGACCCGGTACGACAAGCTCGACATCGTCTACCAGGGCACCGTCGATGTCGCCTCGATCAAGATCTGGCTCCGCGACCTCGTCCCATGATCGAAGAAACACGCCCTAGTACTTCCACTGGATGCGTTCGCCGCACTCGGTGAAACCGCTCTTGCCCGCCGCCGCGTTGAGTGCGCCCTTCGCCTCGTCCACGCCCTTCTTGGCATCCCCCAACCGCAACATGAAGTACATGTCGCTAGCCCCGGGCCGGCTCTTGTTGTCCCACCCCTTCCAGGCCGTGACGCTCTCCTGGAGAGCCTTGATCATCCGCTCCCATGAGCCTCGGAAGCCGACGTCGGCGCGCTCGAACGCCTGCTGAGCTTTCTGGGCGGCCTCGATCTGCTTGGTAAGCGCGGGAACGGTGACCCCGGCGTGGGTCGGGTCGCCGAACTTCGGCACGGCATTCACCACGTCCTTGACGTCCGAGCACGCGTCATTGACCGTGTCCTGCACGGAAGAGCAGCCGCTGAGCAGCAGCAACAACAACAACACGGCACCGGCGACGATCATTCTGCGCATGCGAGCGCCCTTCCGTTCGCGGTCTGACCCGTCGCCGCAAGCTAGCCGCGAGACTTGGGACCGGTCCCCGGTTCGACGGCCTGTCTTCTTCCCGCCCCGACGCTGGCGTGCCACGTCAAGGCCCGCTTCCCGCGCGCTCGGGCGGACCGCGCAGGCGAGCCAGGTGTACCTCGTCGACCCGATGGAATACCCGCCACGCGGTGACGTCGCTGGCCACCGAGCCGAACAGTTGCGGGGCGCTCTTTCGGGCGGCTGGGGCGTGCGGTTCGTCAACGCGGAACAGACACCACGACCAGCAACCCGCAGCCTGGGCTGGGGCACCGCTGTGCCGCTGCTTGTCCCGCACCGCTGCGGCGGCCATGCTGTCGAGTGTGACCGAGCAGCCGCGGCACCAGCAGATGTTCGAGGGCCATTGCGAGGCCAGCCAGGGTCGCACCAGCCCGCATCGTGACCGCCAAGTCCCGTCCGTGAGGGAATGGCCCCAGTGAACGACGACATTCGCAACACCGTCACTGGCGACGTCTTCTTCAGCACGGTCATCCAGGGCCGCGACATCACCGTGGTGCTGCCGCCCCAGATCTTCCCCGCCATGACCGGCCTGCCCCCGACCACGCCGACTTTCACCGGCCGCGACTCGGACCTGGCGGCGCTGCTGGACAACCTCGCTCCGGCCGAGAACCCGGCCCTGCCGACTCTCGTCACGGCGGCCGTCGGCGGGATGGCTGGGGTCGGCAAGACGGAGCTGGCGCTGCAGGCGGCCCGCGTCGCACTGGCTCGCGGCTGGTTCCCCGGCGGCGTGTTGTTCACCGACATGCGCGGTTACGACACGGATCCCGCTGTTCGCCGCGAACCCGGCCAGGCGTTGGAAGGGCTGCTGCGCGCAGCCGGCCTGCCCGGCGAGCACATCCCCGCCGACGTGCAAGACCGTTCCCGGCTGCTGCGGTCGGTGCTGGCCGCCTACGCGGCCCGGGGACGAAGGGTGCTGGTAGTGGTCGACAACGTGTCCGCCAGCAGGCAGGCCCGGCCGATGCTGCCCTCCGACGGGGTCTGCGCGGCGATCGTAACCTCGCGCCATGTGCTGGCCGACCTGGACGCCCGGCTGCTCAACCTCGCCACCCTCTCCGTCGGCCAGAGCGTCGACCTGTTCGACAAGGCATTGCGACTGCGCAACCCCGCCGACACTCGCGTCCAAAACCAGCCCGGTGACGCCGCGCGGCTGGCCGACATGTGCGCCGGCCTGCCCTTGGCGTTGCAGATCGTCGCAGCCCAGCTTGCCGCCAACCCCGCCAAACCACTGGCCGCGATGACAGCCGACCTCGACGACGTCGCGTCCCGCCTCGAAGGCATGGCTTTCGCCGACCGCGCCGTCCACGCCGTCTTCGACTCCTCCTACCGGCTGCTCACGGATGCTCAAGCTCGGTTGTTCCGATTGCTGTCGCTCAATTCGGGCCCCGACATCTCCACCACCGCGGCGGCATCCCTCACCGGGACCGCCATGGCCGAGACACGTCGCGACCTGGACGCACTGGCCCACGCCCATCTGATCGAACCCGGCACCGCCTACGACCGGTGGCGGATGCACGACCTTCTCCGCCTCCACTCCGCCCACCACGGCGACGGTCAAGCCGAACAGGACCAGCGCGACCAAGCACTGACCCGGCTGCTGGACTACTACCTCACCACCACCACAGCCGCCAACGCCCACCTCGACCCCCGAATCACCGACCCAGAGCCGCTCGGGTTCCCCGACCAGCAACAGGCGATGGAATGGCTGGACACCGAATACCCCAACCTCACCGCCGCCGCCGCTACCGCCACCGCCGCCGACCATCCCGCCGTCACCCGCGATCTGCCGCAGGCGATGTGGCATTTCCTGCGCAGACGACGCCATCTCAACGACTGGGTAGCCCTGTCCGAGACCGCCATCGACGCATCACGCACCCTGTCCGACCGCGACGGGGAAGCAACAGCGCTCAACGCTCTCGGCAGCGCTTTGCAAGAGATGCGACGGTTCGAGGAAGCCGTCACCGCCCACACCAGTGCCGCACAGCTCTACCGGGACGTCGGCGACCGCCACGGCGAAGGCAAGGCACTGATCAACCTGGGAGCCGCTCTGGTGCAGAACAGATTGCCCGATCAGGCCGTTGCCCCGCTCAACGACGCCGCTGAAAGGTTCCACCAGACTGGCGACCGCCTTCACGAGGCGATGGCACTGCAGAACCTCGGCACCGTCCTGCGCCAGATGCGGCGGTTCCAGGAAGCCGTCGCCATCCACACCGACGTCGTCCGGCTCTACCGCGAGACCGGCGACCGCCACGGCGAAGCGATGGCAGTGGACAACCTCGGCTCTTCGCTCCAAGAGGTCCAGCGGCTCGACGAAGCCATCGCTGTCCACCGAGATGCCGCGCGGCTCTACCAAGAAACCGCCGACGGCCACGGCGTTGCACTGGCACTCAACAACCTCGGCCGTGCCCTTCGCGCGGTCCAGAGGCCCGACGAAGCCGTCACCGCTCTCGAGGAGGCCGCTCGGCTCCACCACGAGACCGGTGACTGTCACGGTGAAGCGATGGCGCTCAACAACCTTGGCAGTGCCCTCGGCCAAACAGGGCGGCTCGACGAATCCGCCACAGCCCACGGTGCCGCAGTCCAGCTCTACCTTGAGACCGATGACCTCGACGGTCAAAGCGCGGCGCTTCACAACCACGGCATCGCACTACGCCAGGTAGGCAGGTTCAACGAAGCGGCCACTGCCCACCAAGGCGCCGCACAGCTGTACCGCGAACTCGGCAACCGATTCCACGAAGCCGCAGCACTCCACGGCCTCGGCATGGCCCTCCACCAAGTCCGCAGCTTCGCCGACGCCGTCACCGCCTGCCAGAAGGCCGCCCAGATCTTCGGCGAGCTTGGCGACCACCACAACGAGAAAATCGCCCTCGAAGACCTTCGCCGGGCACAAAGAAGCCAAGACACCGCCCGAACCCGTTGGTGGCATCGCCATCGCCCCGATACGCGCAAGGAACCGTAGCGATCCTCGGCGACAGAGCGGTGCCTTCAGAGAAGGTCCTTGCCGGCTCCCGCACGCATCACAGCGGGGATTCTCCCGTCCGTGCTGAAGCACGATCTCGCGTACTTGTGCGCCGATCGGAGGCCGGCCAGATCGATTCGGATACCGCCACTTCCACGCGACCAGATGGCGATGCCAGGCCAACAAGGTACCCGGCGTGACGATCCGAGCCATCCTCGCCTGCCGGGGAAGCAGCCGAGCCAGCGCGGCCAACAGCGCCCGATCGGACCACGTCAACCGCGGCCGGCTGACCTGCCTGCGCAACACCGCGACCTCGTGCCGAAGCACCAGCAGTTCAGCGGCCACTGCTGTGTCACCACGCGCGAGTACGCCCAGCCAGCCGAACAGCCGGACTGTGATCAAGCAGAGAAGCCGAAAACACACGACCGCTGATCTGCCCGTTCCGGTCGAACCGACCAGACTGCAGGTCAGCGCATTCGACCAAGTTCTGACGCGGCACAGCTACCCAGACCGACACCCCCAGCCGAAGCGCCAACGCCAGCACATTGGTGAAACCGAACAGGAACGTCAGCCCAACCACAACGCCCACCATCACGCTTACCACCGACGCGACCGGGTCACGCCGCGCACCCACGCCGGTCACCTCAGCCACCCCTCGATGCCGTGCCAAACCACCGGACCACGCGGCACGACCCGACATTTGCGAGCCCGAGACGAGCCCGAGACCTCCACCACACGACAACAGCAGCCGACACCGCACGACACCACCGAAGCCCCGCGACCACACGAAAAGGTCTTGTCCGACAGCACTCGACACCATCCGACACCTCCGGCAGCGAACTCTTAACCAGCGGGTTCGGGATTCGACATCTTGACGTCGCAGACCGCGCGTTCGCCCCCGCCAGAACGGCGGGGCAGCATCCGACGAAGGCACACGGTGCAGGTGCGATGACCCCCCTCCAATTCCAGCGGATGGTCCGTCGGCTCCGCTGATTTAGGCAGGGGCGACCCGTCTCTCGTTCACGATCACCTCCCTTCAGCTTTGCCGGGCAGTCATTCGCTCCTCGAACTCAGATCGAACAATCCTGACGAGCCGACGCGCCCGAGCGGTGCCCACGCCAAGCCGGGCGCGTAGTGCGTCAGCGGATATCGGCTTCTGGTGTGCCGCACGATGAGCCATGTCTTCACTCCGCGCCCGGATCAAAAGCTCATCGGATACGCGATCGCCAAGTGCCCGCCCGGCGCTCGGCTGCGCGAAATCCTCGTCGAGTCGAGCGTTCGTACCTTCTGCACCGCCGTCGAGGTCCGCACGGGCAGCCAGGTGGGAATGGCGGTCTCGGCTTCTCGCGCGATGTCGGCGACGGTGACCGTTGCGCAGCCGTGCTCGACGAACAGGCGACGGGCGGCATCGAGAATGGCCGTCCGCGTCTCCGCTGCCGCGTTGGCTCGCCGGTCGGCGCGGTAGGGGCGCCGCTCGCCCCGGGGCCGGGAACTCATGGCTTCGTGGTCGGCCAAGACAGACCGCATCCTTTTCGGCATGGGGTTCCTATATCGAATATAGATACCCTGGATTGTCATCCCGCACCCGCGGCGCCCCGGGTGACAGCCGGCGCCGACACCGTCCCCGAGGAGTCACACGCTATGAGCGTCTTCACCCCGGCCACCGGCGGAGCCTCGGCCCGCCAGTACGTCCTGGGACAGGAACTCCAGGTCACCATCCTCACCACCGCTGCCGAAACCGAAGGTCGCCACGACGTCACCGACTCCGTCATGCCGGCGGGTGCGGCGACTCCGCTCCACCTGCACACGCGATACGAAGAACGATTGTGGGTGCTGTCCGGCTCGCTGACCGTCTGGGCCGGGACAGATACGGTGACGCTGCGCTCCGGAGACTTCTTCACCATTCCCATGCACGTGGCCCACGCGATCAAAGCCGGCCCCGAAGGGGCTCGGGCACTCAACATCACCTCGCCTGCCGGTTTCGCCGAACTCATCGAGCGGGCCGGCACCCCGCTGGCCCTCGCGACGTCCGAGACCGCGCTCGACGCGGAGCGGTTCGCCGCGGTGGCCGAGGAACTCGGCGACACCGTCCTCGGCCCGCCCGGCATGATCCCCGCCGACCTGGACCGGCCGGGCCGGTAATCCCCTCCCCTTCCGCCGGCGATACCGGCCGAAGGGAGTGCCGCTCGGCGGGTGTCCGCAACGGAATGGCGCGCTGTACCGGATGGACCGATGAGCCCGGGCAGGGCAGCTTTTCGAGCACCCGGGGCGGCGGCACCACCGTCCACTTCGGCGAACGCCTCACCGACGCCACCGCTACCCCGAAGGCACCGTCACCGCGAAATTCGCCGACGGCACCAACGCCACTGGCAAGCCCGCTGATCGGAGCGGACGGCAGCCACTACGCCACCCGAGTGCTCGTCGACCCGGCCGCACCGACCCCGCGCCGCACCGGCGCCAGGCCGGACGCGTGCACCGATTTCGGGAACCCCGCAGGTCCACCACGACCGTGCAGCGACTCGACGGCGAGGACACGATCTGTCTCATGGTGGTCGAACCCGGCACCGCAGCCGCCTAGGCGGCACACCAGATCGGCTCCCGCGAGCGTGCGGCGGACACGACGTCGGGCAGCGCACTGCTGGGCCGTTCCGCCACAATGGATCGAGATCCGCCCCGGCGGGCGCCGGACACCGCAGTGGCCGTCTCGGCATGGGAACCGCTTGCCGTCGGGGAAACAGCCGAACTGGCGGCGAGCAGGGCGGCACTGATCGGAGAGCGAATGGCGGCCTTCGGCCCGCTGCGCAAGCTTTCGCATTGAGGTGAACACCATCTGCGTCGTCACGAGGGCTCTTGTCGAGCGGCTGGTATGACACCTCGCAAACCAGTACGCCTGGCTGATCGAGACCAGCAACGACGGCAACACCTGCTCCGAGCGGTTTACGGGGTTTCTCTGCGGAGCGCAGGCAGTTCGCTGAGCGTTGCCCGGGCAGCCGCGACTGCCTGGTCCAGTCCATCGGGCAGATCGGGCGGGAGCTGGGTGATCTCGCGGCAAATGCGCTCGGCGTCATCCAGGAACAGTTTGACCGCGCCCTGCGGATCCCAGAAGTATGCGTTCACTCGGTGCCCGCGGTTCAGTGCGGCCAGATCGGCGGGCAGGTCTCCTCGCGCCCGCGGGGGCTTGGCACTCCAGTCCGGCGGTTTCATGCCACGTGCCGTCATTTCGCGGTCGATCCCGCGCCGAATCTCATCGACTTTCCCCCGGAACTCGGTGATGCGTTTCCTGATCTCCTTCTTCGTGGGCACCGGGAGGAGGTTTCCCGGGCAAGCCACGGCGAGGGGGCGAAACCGCACTTTCCGGTCGTCGGCGTTGTACAGCACGTGCAGGCGCAGCAGATACAGCGAGATCGCACCGGGGGCTTCGTGCGGAAAAGCGTCCCCCGGCGGGATGTCGGTGTTCAGACGGACATGGAACCGGTCAGCCTCACCCGCGTCGATGACCTGGGAGAGGGCGACGGTGATCCGGGCGCCATCGGCATCCTCGGGTTCCGGGAGTTCGACGTCGTAGGTGGCGGACGGAGGCAGCCACACGCCCCCTGAGATGTCCGAGTAGGGCAGCAGCTCACCGAACGCCGTGATCCGGCGTGCCCACAGCACCTCCACGACCATTCTCTTGAGCACCGCGGACTCGCCACCGCGGTTTCGCAGTTTCAGGTCCACCACGGGAGGATCCATCCACCGGGCCGGGCGATCCGGCACCGAGACATCGATCATCTCCACCTGCGGGCCCTCCCCCGGCGGTGACACGGCGCCGCGTGCCGGAGGACGGGGCGCCGGCCGGGACGGCTCGGAGGCGGCCTGCTCGCGGGCAGCCTGATCCCGGGCGCGCTGAAGCTCGGTCATCAACCACTTCGCGTCCTCATCGTGCAGGCGCGTATGCTCGCGAATCGCGTCCCGCTCCTGTTGGCGCGCGACTTCCAACGGTGTCGCGTCGACTGGTTCGAGCTTTGCCCGTCGCGGCCGGCGCCCACGCAACACGGCGAACGCCCCGATAGTCGCCGCAATGACCGCGCCCGCCGCGCCGATGAGTGCCGCTCCCATGGCAGAGAGTATGCCCCAGCTCCTCCACGACGTCATTGGTTAGCCGGCCGGCGGGGCGCGGTCGACACCAGGCCGGGAAGCCATGCCTTTCCGGCATTCCCGGCGGGCAACGAGCATTGCTGACACGGCCTCAAAATGCACCTGGTCCGAAATTCTGCCGGACGCTGACGCAGCCATCAGGGAGTCCCGGTTGGCTGCCGCGACATCTGATGCCCCGGAGACGTCGCCGACGGCGGCCCAGTCAGCACATGATCTTGAACCGCCTTTCGTCCCTTACGCCGCTGAACGAGCGCTCAGCGGCTGGTGCGTGCGTTCACGGCGGATCAGCTGGTGCCGGCAGGCCCGTCGTCGGCAACGAACTTGTCGGCGAGCTGAAACGCAAAGTCTTCGGGCAGGTCGAAGTGGAACACCTCGGCGGCATCGCGTGCAGTGTGGATCTTCCAGTAGAGGCCCGCGATGACGTCCGGCTCCGAATTCGGCCTGCCGTTTCCGATCGCCGCGCCCAGCGCGACGTGTGCGACGTGCACTCCCTTGTCCGCCACGGACTCGTTCAGCGCGAGGAGCCAGTTGCGCATGGCGGCATTGGCCGCGTTCGCGTTGGCTACCTGCGGTACGACCATGGGACCGGATCCTGCCCCGCTCGTGGCGACAATCGTCCCGGACCCGCGTTCGATCATGCCCGGGAGCACCTGCCGGACAGCCGTGACAGCGCCGAAGAAGTACCTCTCCAGTTCCGGCAGCACTGTCTCGACCGTGAGATCCGCGGCTGTCACGAGGGGGTTGGCGGTCAAGTCCGACAACGTGGGGGCAGGCGAGTACTCCAGGACGTCGACAGACCCGAAATGCTCTTCGGCGGCCGCCAGCGCCGCGCCGAGCCCCGGCCGGTCCGTGACATCGGCGGGGAACGCTGCTGCCGAGATTCCCTTGCCGCCAAATCGGTCCACCAGGTCAGCGAGCTGCGCTTCCCCTCGCGCGACGAGAGCGACATTGAAGCCGCCTTTCCGCGCGAACTGTTCGCCGATGGCAAATCCGAGCTGCGGCCCGGCGCCTACGATCGCAATAGTCGGCACTGCTCGTCCTCCAGATGATTTCAATCGTGCACAGTCAGCCGGCCGTGTTCATCACGCATCCGGCTGTTACACCTTGCGAGCATCCGCCAGCACGAACGGACCGTTGACACGATCGCCGACCGGAGTCAACGACCGGCCGTACTCCCGGCCCGCGGTCCGGAGGAGCCGCGATTCCACCACCCAGCCATGTTCGCGCAACCATGCGACGGGGTCCGGTCGCGGTCCGGAATCGAGCAGCGAGCGGAGGTCGAGCCCCAAAGACTCGGACTGAGCACGTGCCTCGGGATCCGCCATGCGCTCGAGGAAACCTGGATCGTCCTCGATGACCCAGCGCGAGCCCGGCGCCGAATTCTCGTCCGCCACGCGCAGAAGGTTCTGCTGGTCGTCCGGACTGAGGTAGTACAGCAATCCCTCGGCGACCCAGACCGTCGCGCGGCCACCGTCGAATCCTGCCGCACGCAGCGGAGATTCCCATCGATCACGCAGGTCGGCGGGAATCAGCCGCTGCGCGCAATTCGACGGTGCGGCGGGGAGAACCTGTCGCTTGAATTCGAGAACTGCCGGTTGATCGATCTCGAAAACGGTCGTGCCCGCCGGCCACGGAAGCCGGTGGGCACGAGAATCGAGCCCGGCAGCCAGGATCACGACCTGCCGCACGCCGTCGTCCACCGCCTTGCGCAAAGCATCGTCGATGAACTTGCCGCGAATTCCGAGGAGGTCGGACAAGGGACGCCAGCTGCCTTCCGCCCCGTCCGCGCCCGGCCGGGTCGGCAGCCTGCCGCCCGGATCTCCCGCGGCGACCAGCCGCTCGGCATACGGGTCGCTGATCAGCGCGTCGGCCCGATGCGTCTCGACAGCGCGGCCCGCTGCCGCAACCACGGCAGTGGCCCCCACATCGGTCGCCACGTCCCATCCGTCCGGCCGGCGATTCATCTGGCTTCGTCCTTTTCCTCAGGCCATGTCCACGCATGCGGTATGCCGAATCGACTCTACCCGTCCCGACCGCGCCGACCTCGTCATCGAAATCGATTCCACGCACCGTCCGCACAGCGTCGAGAGGCTCCAGTTCGCCCGCGCGGCAGACGCGGTGCATCGCCGTCGTCGACCCGCGTTCCGTCGCCAGTGCCCGCCCTGGTTCCGGCGCGACAGCGAACGTGGCATCACCACGTCCGTCAGACGGTAGCGGCGAAAATTCCCAGGCCCGCCACCAGCTCGGCGCTGGCCTGGGCGTAGACCAGGCGGGTGCCGGACGCGGCCGGACGCACGAGGATCAACTGCGGAGCAGAGTCTGGCATGGCGAAAGGCTACGACATGATCCGCGCAAGCAGCAGCCCGCGGACAGGAGCGCTTCCGTGGCTGGGTAATACGGACCTGAAAGTCTGTCCCTTGAGGCAAAAATCGGTTGAAGCTCGCGTGCCGCATCAGACACCAGGCCGACGCGGTGGCGGCTGAGGTGCTCGGCCAAGCCTCGCGCGGGCGCGGAAGCCCACGGTTGTGGTGATGGAGGCGTTCGGGAAGCAACAGCAATGAGGAGCGCACACTGTCGAAGACAGCGTGCGCTCCCCGAGAATCCGCTGTCAGGCCCCAGAGACAGCCACCACCCCCGTCATCGTGCCTACATAAGCACGGTCACCAGACAGGGTCGGCGAGGCGAAATGCGGAACCGTACCCAGATTGAGCTGTGCCCGCACCGAGCCATCGGCCGGGGCCAGCGCGTACAGGACACCGGTCCGGTAATCCACCACCCACACCGCGCCGCCGCCGATCGTCGGGGAGCCGTTTGCTCGGACTGCGGCTCGCCAGATCACGTGCGGGGTGCCGTCGGCGTCGACGCGTACTGCGGCTGGGCCGTCGGAGCAGGGCAGGTAGGCGGTGTCTCCGCTGGTCGAACTGCCGCCGAAGGAGCGGCAGATCTCGGTTTGCGCCAGTTCTCCGCCGATGCCGCCTAGCTGGTCGTGGCGCAGTACGTAGCCGGTTCCCCGTTTGCCTACGGCGATCACGTGCTCGCCTAGCAGGGTCGGGTTGGACGAGCCCAGATCCAGGTCCTTGGCGTTGTCGTCGGCCCAGGTGTCGGGGGCGAAGAGGTCCACCCGTTGCAGGGCGGGCGACAGGGCCAGTACGGAATCGCTGTCGTCGTAGCCGGTGGTGGATTCGCCGTTGCCTACGGCAAAGAGCAGCCGTTGCCCGTCGACTACGCCGCCGCCTGGGGCCCAGATTCCGGCTTCTCTGGTGGTCGGCACGCTGTAGCTGATCGGGTCGGTGCTGGCGGTGGTCACCGACGCCACGGAGCCGATGTAGTTCGCGCAGTCGCCGGCCAGCCCGCCGTAGGGTACGTACACGCGGCCGTCGTGCAGGGTTAGCGCTGATCGTTGCTGGTGGGCTATCGGGTCGCCTTTTGGTGGTTCCAGGGCGGTGCGTACTTCCACCGCGCCGGTGGTCACGTTCACACCGGCCAGGACGTGGTGCCCGCCGGTGAGTTCGGCTAGTGCGTAGACCCTTGACGTGGCCGCGTCGTACACCATTGTGCCGGTGATGCCCAGCGGGTCGATGTTCCCGCAGGGCAGCTCCGACCGTCTCGCCGGTTCGCCTAGGTGGGCGGACCAGCGGGGCGCGCCGGTGGCCGGGTCCAGCGCGTACACGGTGTTGTTCTCTGTGGCGGCTAGGATTTGGCCGCCGACTACGAGGGGTTGGCCGTAGACTGCACCGTCCAAAGTGGACTTCCAGGCGGTGCCAAGGGTGCCGAGCGGGGCCAGGTCGACGGCGTCGCCGGTGCGGGCGTTGTCCCGGTGGTAGGTGGGCCAGTCGCTCGCGGCGAGCTGCCCGGGACGACCGGCGGCCGCCGGGGAGGCCGTTGAGCCGATGATCAGCACGGCGGCCGTGCTCGCGATCGCCGTGCGGAAGCCAGTTTTGTTCATCACGCACCACTTCCCGAAGAGGGGGCCGATGAAGGCACTGGAACCGCAGTATCCCGCGCGCCCCACCGACACGACAGCGCCGGGCGGCGCGGGCTGTCCAGGCTAACCGGCAACGCCGTTCGCGCCGAATGGACGTCTCGCCGGCACGGTGACCACGACGGCGAGATACCCGCCCTTGCCGCCCCCAATGGACCGTCGAGGGACGGCCGAACCGGACAAGGAGCACCACCCGGGAGGGATGACCCAGATCACACTTAATTGATAACGATTGTCAGTATCAATAACTTGGCCGGGTGCCTCTCTCCCGAAGTCCCCTGCCCCTGCTCCGTTCCGTCCTCGCGATCTCCCTGGGAGCCGCCCTCGTCTCCTGTGGCGCCTCCGGTCCCCCGCCGCAGGCAGGAGATCGCTTCACGGTGATCGACGCCGAGGAACTCGGCCGGCTCAATCCGCTGACCGGGCACGGGGCCAACGGCGAGTCGAAGATCTACGAGAGCCTCTACCGCGTCGCGGAGGGGCAGGACGATCGCATTCCGGACGCGGTGCCGGTGCTCGCCGAGGGGCCGCCGGTCCCGGTGGACGGCGACCTCGCCCACTGGCGGGTCCGGACGCGGCACGGGGTCGCGTTTTCGGACGGGTCCCCGTTCGGTCCGGAAGACGTTGCCGCCACGTACAACGCGGTCATCAATCCGGCCTTCGCCGCACGGGTCGCGGCGAATTTCGATTTCGTCAAGTCGGTCAAGGCGACCGGGCCGGACACCGTCGACTTCTTCCTCACCGGGGCATACGGCGACGTGCCGCACCGGTTGTTCCTGGCCATCGCGCCTTCGGAGGCGTTCGCGAAACCCGGTCCGGCCGACAAGCTGCCGCTCGGCGACCATCCGGTCGGCACCGGGCCGTACGCGCTGACGGAGCTGCGGCCGGACCAGATGGTGCTCACCGCCCGCGACGGGTACTGGGGTGCCAAGCCGCCGGTGAAGACGTTCGTAGTGCGGCGAACGGACGACGAGAAGGCGCGCGCGGCCCAGCTCGCGGACGGTGCGGACGGCACGCGGCTGTCTCCGGCGCTGGCCAAAGCCGCCGCGAAGAACGGTTATCACGCGGTGAGCGCCAAGGCCAACGACTGGCTGGGAATCACCTTGCCCACTGGCAATCCCGTGGCGGGCGACCCGGCCGTCCGGCTGGCGTTGAACTTCGGCGTCGACCGGGCCGCGATGGTGCGCGACATCCTGCGAGGCGAGGGCACCGCGGTCTCCACGCTGGTCACGCCGCTGTTCGGGGACGCCTACGACCGGGCGCAGGACTTCACGTTCGACGCGGACCGGGCGCGGAAGGTCCTCGACGAGGCGGGGTGGCAGGTCGGCGGCGACGGCGTCCGGGTGCGCAACGGTCTGCGGGCGCGGTTCGACGTGGCCTACTACCCGACCGAGACCTTGCGCCGCGACCTCACGATGGCCGCGGTGTCCGATGCCAAGAAGATCGGGATCGAGATGAATCCGGTCGCGGTCGAGCCGTCGGCGATGACGCCGCAGCGGCTGGCGAGCACGCCGTTCCTGCTCGGCGGCGGCGGTCAACCGTACACATTGGACACTCAGCTCTACCCGAAGTTCCATTCCCGCTACGCCAAACCGGGCGCGGGATCGAAGTGGGACAACGCGTCGGACTACACGAACCCCGCCGTCGACCGCGCGCTCGACGCGGCGCGGGTCGAGCGCGACCCGGCCAAGCGGGCCCAGCTGTACCGCGACTTCCAGGCCGCCTATCACGCGGCTCCGGCGATGCTCGCCCTCGTTTCGGAAAACCACGTGTATGTGCTGCGCGACAACGGATGGCGCGTCGGGCCGACCGCGCTCGAACCGCACGCGCACGGGGTCGCCTGGGGGCCGTGGTACTCGCTGGCCCGCTGGACCCGCTCGTGACGCGGCGTGCCCGCATCCTCCGGCTCGCCGGGCGGCGGCTGGGGTTCGGCGTGCCGCTGGTGCTCGTCGTCTCGCTCGCGACGTTCGGGCTCGCCGCGGCCAGCCCGTTCGACCCGCTGGACGCCTACCTCGGCGGGGTCGGCGACGGCTACACCGAGGCCGAACGCGCGGCGCTCAAGCACACGCTGGGGCTGGACCAGAGCTGGTTCGCGTCCTGGTGGCACTGGCTCGCGAACGCGGTGACCGGGGATCTCGGCTACTCCAGGGCTTATCACGCGCCGGTGCTGCAGGTGCTCGGCGACCGGCTGGGCTGGACCGCGCTGCTCGGGCTGGCCGGTTCGGTGGTCGCGGTGGTGCTCGCGGGCGTGCTCGGCGCGGTCGCGGGACTGCGCCCCGGCGGGCTCGCGGACCGCGCGATCAGTGCTCTGGCGGTGGTGCTGCAGGCGGTCCCGCCGTTCGTCATCGCCCTCGGTTCGGTCCTGCTGTTCGCTGTCACGCTGCGGTTGTTCCCCGCTGCCGGGCTCACCGACCCGGGCGCGGCGATCACCGCCGGCTCGGCCGCTCGCCACCTCGTACTGCCCGCACTGGCGCTGGGGCTGTCCCAGGTGCCGTGGCTCGTGCTCGGCCTGCGCGAAGCGATCACGCGGGCCGCGGGCAGCGACGCCGTCCGCGGCGCGCACGCACGCGGCCTCCCCCGGCGGATCGTGGACCTCCGGCACATCCTGCCCTTGTCGGTCACGCCGTTCTTCGCGCTGATCGGCGGCAGGCTGCCGGAACTACTGGTCGGCGCGACCGTGGTGGAGACCGTGTTCGCGTGGCCGGGACTCGGCGACGCGACGGTGAATTCCGCGCGGGCACTGGACTTCCCGCTGCTGGCGATCGTCACCGTGCTCACCGTCGGGCTCGTTCTGCTGGGCAATCTCGCCGCGGACGCCGCCGCGGTGGCCGTCGACCCGAGGATTGAGGCCGATGGCTGACCGAAGAGTTGCCGTATGGGCCGCGGCCGGGTTCGTGGCCCTATTGACCGTCTACGCGATCGCCGCTCCCCTCGTACATCCGATCGACGAGGCCATCACCGACTTCGCGGCCGCCGATCAAGGACCGGGTGCTGCCCACTGGTTCGGCACCGACTCGTCCGGACGGGACCTGTTCACCCTGGTCGCGAAGGCGATGCGAGTGTCGCTGGGAATCTCGGCGGCGACCGCGGTGGTGTCCACGATCGTCGGACTCGTCGTCGGCGTCGCCGCGGGTGCGTTCGGCGGCTGGTGGGACCGGATCGGGATGCGCGTGGCCGACGCGATGACCGCCATTCCCAGCCTGTTGCTGTCCCTGCTGATCGTCTCGATGTTCCACGGCTCGGTGACCGCCATCGTCGTGTCGCTCGTGCTCACGCACTGGACGGCGGTCGCCCGGGTGGTGCGGGCCGAGCTGCTTGCCTTGCGGCACACCGAATACGTCGAAGCCGCCCGGCTGCGCGGCCTGCCCGCGCTGCGGATCGCCCGGATTCACTTCCTTCCGGTCGCGGCGGGCCAGGCTTCGGTGGCGGCGGTGCTCCTCGTCGCCCACGCGATCTGGCACGAGTCGACGTTGTCCTTCCTCGGGGCCGGGCTGCCGCCGCATCAGGCCTCGCTCGGCACCTTGCTGTCGGAGGCTGGCGAGGCGCTGCTGCTCGGGCAGTGGTGGCGGCTGGTGTTCCCGGCGGGCGCGATCGTCGCCGCGACGCTGGCGCTGTCGGTGCTCGGACGCTCGTTCACCGCGCCGCGGATCGCGAACCGGACGGAGGCGGTCGCGTGACCTTGCTGCTCGAACAAGTCAGCGTGCGGATCCCCATCGGCTCTGGGAGGGAGGTGCACGCCCTCACCGACGTCGATCTCGTCGCCGCCCGGGGCAGGCCGCATTTCGTGATCGGCAGTTCGGGTTCCGGGAAGTCGACGCTGTGCTCGACCGTCACCGGGCTCCTGCCCGATTCGGCCCGGTTCAGCGGGACGGTCACGGTGACCGGTGCATGCACCGCGCCTGAACTGTGGAAACGCCGCGGCCGGACGGTCGGGGTGGTGCCGCAGTCCGCGATGACCTGCTTCACCCCTGTCCGCAAGCTCGGCGGGCAACTCGCGGAGACCGTGCGTTTCCTGCGCGGCGAACGCAGTCCACGGGAATTGCTCGACCTCGTCGGGTTGGAGGCCGGCGCGCTCGCCAAGTATCCGCACGAACTTTCCGGCGGGATGCTGCAGCGAGCCGCGATCGCCGCCGCGATCGCGGGCGACCCGCCGGTGGTGGTCGCGGACGAACCGACGTCCGCGCTCGATCCCGAACGTTCCCGGGACGCGGTCGCGCTGCTCGCCGGCCTCGCCCTGCGGCAGGACCGCGTGGTGCTGGTCGCGACGCACGACATCGAGGCGCTCCACGACGTGACCGAGGACGCGGATCTCTCCGTCGTCTTCGCTTCGCGGGTCGTCGAGACCGGCCCGGCCGACGAGGTCCTCACCGCACCGCGACATCCCTACACGCGTGACCTGCTGGCCGCGCTCCCGGAGAACGGACTGCACCCGCTGCCGCATCCCACGCCCAGCCTCGTCGACCTGCCCGCCGACTACCGATACGGAAGCTGAATGCTCTCGGCACGTTCCCTGACCGTCGGACACGGCCGCACGGCCCTGCTCCGCGACGTCGACCTGGACCTGCGTCCCGGCGAAATCGTCGGCCTCACCGGCGCTTCCGGCTGCGGCAAGACAACGCTGGCCCGCTGCCTCGCCGGACTCGCCCCGCCGTTGAACGGCGAGGTGCTGCTGGACGGGCTGCCGCGGCCCAAGCGGCCGGACGGGCGCGTGACGATGTTGTTCCAGTCGCCGCGCCGGGCCTGCGACCCGCGGCTCACGCTGCGCCGGAGCATCGAAATCTGCGCGACCGGCCCGGAAATCGACTGGGATGCGTGGTGCGCCAAGGCCGATCTCCCGGTCGGCCTGCTCGACCGGTTGCCGCAGCAGGTGTCGGACGGGCAACTGCAGCGAGCCGCGATGGTCCGCGCGCTCGTCGGCGAGCCCGGTTACCTCCTGTGCGACGAAATGACCTCCGCGCTCGACCCGGCGACCACCGCCGCGGTGGTGGCCACGGTCCGCGGCGCGGCGGACGACGGAGCAGGCGTCCTGTTCGTCAGCCATGACCTCCCGCTGGTCCGTGCGTTCTGCGACCGCGTTCTCGAGATCCGCGACGCGGGTGTGAAACCGCTAGGTACCCCTTCCACGAGAAAGGTTGTCAGCTCATGAATTCCGGCCCGATCCTGCACATCCTGACCCGAAGCGATCTGCACAGTCTCGAACTGGCCCCGCACGAAGCGATCACCACGGTCGAAGACGGTTACCTGGCCTACGCTTCCGGGGCGTCACGCAATCCGGCGAAGCTGATGGTGCCGATGCCGGACGCCGCGCGGGACTCCGTCGCCTACTCGATGCTCGGCTACGACGGCTCGCTCGAACAGGCCGCTTTCAAGACGAGTTACCGGCAGGGCAGCACCTCCGCCGAGAAGTACTACACGACCATCACGCTCTACGACGACGTCACGGGCCTGCCGTTCGCGCTTCTGGACTGCCATCGCGTCGGCTCCACCCGCACGCCCGCCAGCACGGCGCTGCTCGCGAGGACCTGCGCCCGGCCGGACGCGCGCACGGCGCTGATGGTCGGCACTGGCGCGCAAGGGATCCGGACGCTTCCGTACCTGCTCACCGCGTTGCCGGGGCTGGAACGGCTGCAGCTGTTCGGCACGCATCCGGACGGCATCCGCGACAGCCTCGCCATGATGGCCGAGCACTTCCCCGGCCGGGAGGTCGAGCTGGTCCAGGACGTGGAGGCGGCGGCTCGCGAGTCCGACATCGTCGTCGCCGCGTCCGGGCGGGCGGCGCACCCGAAGATCCGCCTCGGCTGGCTGCCGCCGGGCGGGCTGCTGATCTCGGTCGCCAGCAAGGGTGTCCAGGAAGGGACGCTCGCCGAGGCCGACTACACGGTAGCTACCAGCGCCGCGCAGGTCGAGGTCACTGGGCGGCGGATGGCTGGCCCGGATGGCGTTTTCCACATTGACGCCGAACTGCCGGAGATCCTGGCGGGCCGGGTGCCGGGCCGTCGCACTGCCGAAGACCGGGTGTTCGCGTTCAGCAGCGGCATGATCATCACCGACATCCCCGTGGCGCACGCTCTCGCCGCGCGCGCCATCGCGGCCGGACGGGGACGCGAGGTGGCGCTGTGGTCGTGAGCGCTCTTTCGCCGCCGCTGCCCGCGCGTGAACGTCCTTGGGCGCTGAAACTGCGCAAGAGCGCGATGTTGTGGGAGATCGGCCGTGCGGTCGGCGGCGGTCCCTTTCACGTGATCCACCCGCCGACCTTCGCGGAAAACCTTCGCGGCTTCGTCGACGCGCTCGCCGCGGAAAATGTCAGTGGCACCGTCTACTATGGCAAGAAAGCGAACAAAGCGGCCGCATGGCTGCGAGAGTGCACGGTTTCCGGTGCCGGGGTCGACGTGGCGAGCGTCCCGGAACTGGTCCACGCCTTGGGCAACGGCGTACGCGGAGAAGCGATCGGGGTCACCGGTGCCGCCAAGTCCGAAGGCCTGCTGTGGCTTTCGCTGCGGCACCAGTGCCTGCTGGCGGTGGACGCGGCCGACGAGCTGGAGCGCGTCGCGAACCTGGCCGCCGAGCTTGGCGTGACCGCGGAGATTCTGCTGCGGGTCCGTCCGCCCGCCGCGCCGGCGAGCCGGTTCGGCTTCTCCCCCGGCGCACTCGCCGCCGCCGTCCGGCGGTGCGCCGAGCTGGGTGCGGCGGTCTCGTTGCGTGGTTTCTCGTTCCATCTCGACGGGTACGATCCGGTGCCCCGCGCTGAACTCGCCGCGCACCTGGTCGAGCTGTGCCAGGACGCCCGTGCGCTCGGGCATCCCGCGGCGAAGATCAGCGTCGGCGGCGGCATCGCGGTGTCCTATGTGGACAAGTCGGACTGGGAACGGTTCGAGAACGACCGGCACGACGGCTGGTTCCACAGTGGACGGAATCCCGCGCGCACCTATCCGTACCACCAGGAACCCGCCGGTGCCGCGATGGTCACCGCGATTCTCCGGCACGAAACCGGCGGGATCCCGATGGCGAAACGGCTGCGCGACGCCGGGATCGAGCTGCTGCTGGAACCGGGCCGGGCGCTGGTCGACGGCGCCGGGTTCTCGGTGTTCCCGGTGCAGGGCTGCAAAACCAGCGGCGAGCACCTCGTCACCACCGTGGCCGGGCTGAGCATGAGCCTGTCCGAACAGTGGAAGGGAAGCGAGTTCCTGCCGGACCCGATCCTGGTGCGGCGCGGCGGGATCGCGCCGGACGAGCCGCCCGCGCGCACCGCCGTCGCCGGGTCGAGCTGCATGGAATACGACGTCCTCACGTGGCGCACGGTCGAGCTGGCGGGCCGTCCGGCGGCGGGCGACCTGCTCGTCTACCCCAATACCGCGGGCTATCAGATGGACAAGAACGAGAGCGGTTTCCACCAGCTGCCGCTGCCGCCGAAAGCGGTGGCCGGCGACGACGGCTGGCGTCTCGACACCGACTTCCCGATCCAGGAGATCCGATGACGATCGTCCAGCGCGCCTCCGACCTGATCGGGGACACACCCCTGCTGGAGCTGGCGCGCACCGGCTCGGGGACGCGGCTGCTGCTCAAGCTCGACCAGCTCAATCCCACCGGTTCGTGCAAGGTGCGGATGGCCCGGCAGATGATCGACGAGGCCGAGCGGGACGGCAGGCTGGCCCCGGGCGGGCACATCGTCGAGCCCACGTCCGGGAACACCGGGTGCGGCCTGGCGCTGGTCGCGCTGGAGCGCGGGTACCGGTTCACCGCGGTCGTCGACCGGCACGCGGCACGGGAGAAGCTGCGCATGCTCACCGCGATGGGCGCGCGGCTCGTGTTCGTCGAATGCCCGTCCGGCGGCGGGGTCAGCTCCGTGCGGCGCCGCGAGGTCGCCGCCCGGATGGCGGCCGAGCTGGGCGCCTACCATCCGGACCAGCACAACAATCCCGGCAACGGGAACGGCTATCTCGGGCTGGCGGCGGAGCTGCTGCGGCAGCTGGACCGCGTCGACGTGCTGATCGCGGCCATCGGCACCGGCGGTTCGCTGTGCGGCACCGTCCGCGGCCTGCGCGCCGCCGGTGCGCGGACCCGGGCGGTGGCGGTCGAACCGGCGGGCTCGATCATCTTCGGCGGCGCGCCCGGCGTCTACCACCAGACCGGCGCGGGCAGCCCGGACGGCTTCCCGATCGGGTCCAATGTGGACTACTCGGTGATCGACCGGTCGCACCGGGTCAACGACTGCGACGCGTTCGCCGGGGCCAGGGTGGTGGCCCGGCGGACCGGGATGCTGGTGGGCGGCACCACCGGCGGCGCGATCTGCCTGGCGTTGCGCAGCCTGCTCGGCTATCCGGCCGGGAGCACCGTCGTGGTGCTGTGCAACGACGCCGGGGAGAAGTACCTGGACTCGGTGTACGACGACGAGTGGCTGCGCGAACGCGGGGTGCTGGACGAACTCGCGCACCGCCGGGTCGAACGCTGGTTCACCGCCTACGACGCGTCCGTCGGCATGGCCGCCCGCGACGCCTGGTCCGTGCCGGAACCAGTGGCGGTGGGCGCGTGAACCGGACCGGCTACCGGACCCTCGTGGCGCTGGCCGCCCCGATCGCCGGGGTGCAGCTCGCCCAGGTCGCGCTGACCAGCGTCGACCTGGCCATGCTCGGGCTGCTCGGCGTGCCCGCGGTCGCCGCGGGCGGGCTGGCGATCCTGCTCTACAACCAGATCCGGACGATGTGCGTCGGCATGGTCACCGGGATCGGGAACCTGGTGGCGACCGCGGCCGGGGCGGGCGAACAGCGCACCGGAACCGGCGACCCGGACGACCGGGCGCGCGACGAAATCCGCTCGCTGCTCCGGTCGGCACTCCTGGTGGCGACGCTGACGGCCGCGGTGGGTGCGGGGGTCCTTTGTGGACTCGCGCTGGCGTTGCCGCTGCTGGGGCAGAAGCCCGAGATCGCCGCGCTGGCCCAGTCGATGATGTTCGCGCTCGCGGGCGGGCTGTTCCCGATGGTGTGGCTCAACGTGCTGCGGCAATTCGCGGTCGGGCTGCGCCGCCCCGGCTCGCTCCTGGCGGTGACATGCGTGTCCATCGCGGTGAACGCGGCCTGCAACGGCGCTTTCATCTACGGCTGGGCGGGGCTGCCCCGGCTGGGCGTCGCGGGGGTCGGCCTGGCGACCACGGTCGTCCAGTTCTTCACTCTCGCGGTTTTCGCCTCGACCATCCGCCGGGACCCAGCCCTGCGGCCGATGGTTTCGCTCGCCGCGTGGCGCGCCGACCCCGCGGTGGTCCGGCGCATCCTCCGGCACGGGACGCCGATCTGCTTCACCTACGGGTCGGAGGCCGCGATCACCTCGATCGCCACGCTCCTCATGGGCGCGTTCGGCCCCGCGATGCTCGCCGCGTCGAACGTCGCGAATCAGCTCGCGTACATCGTCTATCAGTGCAATATCGGGCTGTCGCAAGGTTCTTCGATCCTGCTCAGCCGCGCGGTCGGGCAGGGCAAGCCGCAGCTGGCTCCGTCGATCGCGCGCCACGCGCTGACCCTGTCGTGGACGTTGATGGCGATCGTGAGCCTGGGCTATGTCGTGATCCCGCAGGCGATGTTGTGGCCGTTCCTGCACGACGAGACGGGCACGGCGGTGCTCGCGACGGCGTCGACTCTGCTCTTGTTCGCGATCGCGCAGCAATACAGCAAGGGTACGCAGAACATTCTGGTCGGGTTGCTCCGTGGGCTCGGGGACACCGTTTCGGGGCTGCGCTGCACTCTTGTGGGCTATTGGGCGGTGGGTGTTCCGGCGATGGTGGTGTGCGCGTACGTGTTCGGCTGGGGCGGATGGGGGGTGTGGACTGGGCTTTGCGTCGGTTTCGCCGCGACGGCGGTGCTCCTTGCGCGACGGTTCCGGGGCTCGTTGGTGCAGGACGCCGAGTTCGTCGGGCAACGCTCATGAGTCCTTGACACTTCTTCGGCACTCTTTCCGCCATGACTTTCCTTCGCACCGCCGTCGCCGTGCTGGCGCTGGTGCTGGCAACCGTCCTGGCGCCGCAAGCGACCGCCGCACAGAGGGTCGGCGTCGTCGAGTACAACCTCGGCGACCAGGCCTTCCACGATCCCACCGTGTCCGTGCCAATGGAGCTGGCCGCGGTCGTGCACTATCCGCGCGACCTCGGCGGCCGCCCGCATCCGCTGATCGTGCAGGAGCACGGCAGCTGGTGGAGCTGCCTGGACCCGGTCGCGAAGACCCCGGGCGGCGACTGGCCCTGCCCGCCGGGCCAGCGCACGCTGCCGAGCTACCGCGGCTACGACTACCTCGGCGAGAAACTGGCCGAACGGGGGTTCATCGTCGTATCGATCAGCGCCAACGCCATCAACGCGCACCTCCTCGGCGACGAGGGGTACTTCTCGCGCGCCCATCTGGTCAACAAGCACCTGGAGCTGTGGCGCGACCTCGCCCGCGGCGAGGGCCCGCTGGCGGCCAGCCTCTCGCGGTTCCGCGGGCACGTCGACCTCTCCCGCGTCGGCACGATGGGCCATTCCCGCGGCGGCAAGGGCGTGATGTGGCAGGCCTCGGACAAGCACACGCCCGAATGGCCGGCCGGTGTCCGGATCCGCGCGGTGGTCCCGCTCGCGCCGGTCTACTTCAACTCCACCGAGGACGACAACAGCGACGTGCTCGTGACCCGGGTGCCGTTCAAGGTGGTCCTCAGCAGCTGCGACGGAGCTGTCGGCATTGTGGGACAGCAGTACGTCAAGGATGTGGTGGGGCGCAATCCCGACGCGAGCGCGGTGACGCTTGTCGGGGCGAACCACAACTTCTACAACACCGAATGGTCGCCCGGGAAGATCGGCGGTGAGGATGACACGACGCCGGGCTGTGTGGGCGCATTGACTCCGGCGCAGCAGCGGGGCGGTGCTGCGCGCGAGATTGTGTCGTTCTTCGCTAGCCGTCTTCGCTGAGGGGTGTGCCCGCGTCAGGTGTTCGCCGTGCGCTTCGAACGTCCGGTTGCCCTCATCAATCCCCAGGCTCAATGCCAGGGACTTACGGCAGCGTTATGGGTTGCGACCGAGCGGTGTCCGCCCAAGGCCGGAGCGGCTGGCGGACCGGGCTGGCCTGCGTCGGGGGCCGACGCAGGCGGCGGGAACCGGGTGCGGCGTCCGTGAAGGACTCCTTGAGGGAATCAGATTCCGGTGCCGGGGGCTTAAGGCGGCGTTATGGGTGCGGCCGAGCGGTGTCCGCCCAGGCCGGAGCGGCTGGCGGACCGAAGCTGGCCTGCGTCGGAGGCGACACGCGCGGGCGGAGGCGGGCGCGCCGTCTGTGAGGGACTCCCTGAGGGAATCTGATTCCCTCAGGGAGTCCCTCACAGACTTGAAGAAACGGGCATTCCGCCGCTAACCAGGCATTTCTCTGGTCTGGGCGTCCTTAATGGATGGTCGGCGGAGTGAGGCCGCCCGGTTTAAGTCCCTGGCTCGATCCCCAGACTTCCGGGCGCGGCTGTTCGAAGCATTCTTTAACGGCCTGGAGTTTCGTAAGAGGCGTGACTGCGACGAATAAGCCAAGCCTGGGAAGCCCGCACGATTTGCGGGCACGTGTCGAAGAGCTGGGGGCGGCCCGGGAAGAGGTGCTCGAGGGCCCGTCGGCCGCGGCGACGGAGCGGCAGCGCGCCAAGGGGAAGCTTACCGTGCGGCAGCGGCTGGAGCTGCTGTTCGACGCCGGTTCGTTTCGGGAGGTGGAGGGGTTCCGGCGGCATCGGGCGTTCGGGTTCGGGCTGGAGGACCGCCGTCCGTATTCGGACGGGGTGGTGACCGGATGGGGGACGGTGTACGGGCGGAAGGTGTTCGCCTACGCGCACGATTTCCGGATTTTCGGCGGTTCCCTCGGCGAGGCGCACGCGGAGAAAATCCACAAGGTGATGGATCTGGCCGAGACCGCCGGGGCGCCGCTGGTGGCGTTGTCGGACGGCGCGGGGGCGCGGATCCAGGAGGGGGTGACCGCGCTCGCCGGATACGGCGGGATTTTTCGCCGGAATGTGAAGGCTTCCGGGGTGATCCCGCAGATCAGCGTCATGCTGGGACCGTGCGCCGGCGGTGCGACCTATTCGCCCGCGCTGACCGATTTCGTCTTCATGGTGCGGGGAATCGCGCAGATGTACATCACCGGCCCGGACGTGGTGCGGTCGGTGACCGGCGAGGACATCTCGCACGAGGACCTCGGCGGCGCCGACGTGCACGCGGCGGTCTCCGGGGCCGCCGGGTTCGTGTACGACACCGAGGACGATTGCCTCGCCGAAGTGCGCCATCTGTTGTCGATGCTGCCCGCGAACAACCGTGAACTGCCTCCGGCCGTCGAGCCCGGCGACGATCCGGACCGGTATTGCCCGGCGCTGCTGGACCTCGTCCCGGGCGATCCGAATCAGGCCTACGACATGCGCAAGGTGATCGAGGAGGTCATCGACGACGGAGATCTGTTCGAGGTGCACGCGTCTTGGGCGCAGAACGTCATCTGCGGCTTCGCGAGAATGGCCGGCCACGTGGTCGGGATCGTGGCGAATCAGCCCGCGTCGTTCGCCGGGGTGCTGGACATCCACGCCTCGGAGAAGGCGGCGCGGTTCGTGCAGACCTGCGACGCGTTCAGCATCCCGCTCGTGACACTCGTGGACGTGCCCGGGTTCCTCCCCGGCCGCAGCCAGGAACACGGCGGCATCATCCGGCACGGCGCGAAGCTGCTCTACGCCTACTGCAACGCCACCGTGCCCCGCATCCAACTCGTCGTGCGCAAGGCCTACGGCGGGGCGTACATCGTGATGGACTCGCGTTCGATCGGCGCGGACGTCTCGTTCGCCTGGCCCTCCAACGAGATCGCCGTCATGGGCGCGGACGGCGCGGCGAACATCGTGTTCCGCCGGGAGATCGCGCACGCCGCCGATCCCGAAGCGGCGCGCGAGCACCTGGTCAAGGAGTACGTGCGGGAGCTGATGCATCCGTTCTACGCCGCCGAACGCGGTCTCGTGGACGACGTGATCGATCCGGCCAACACCCGGCGGGTGCTCATTGACGCGCTGGAGATGTTGCGTGCCAAGCATTCCGAACTCCCCGCGCGCAAACACGGGAACCCGCCGTCATGAACGGGCCGGAGGTGGTCGTCCTGCGGGGTGCTCCCGAGGACGACGAAATCGCCGCGGTGATCGCGGCGCTGTGGCTGGCGGTCGGCCGGGACGCGGACCGGCCAGCCAGCACACCGCTCCGGCCGGGCTGGACCAGCCGGACCTACCGGATGCCCGGAACCTGGGCAGCCAGAACACACCAACCGGTCACCCGCCAGTAAGCCGAGCCAGCGCCGCGCGCCAAGTCTCCCGGGTCGCGTCCGCGGTCGGCGGCAGAAGCGGCACCACGGCGCTGGTCCCCCGCCGCACAGCCGGATGGCGTCGGGCCAGCACGGACAACATCCCGCCCGGCCCCGCCTCCACCAGCGTGTAATCGCCAGACCGCAGCAACGCACACAACGCAGGCCAATACAGCACCGGCGTCGCGAGCTGCCCAGCCCAGAACCCGGGAGTCTTGGCCTCGTCCGGCCCGATCGGTGCAGCGGTTCGCGTCGAATAAATCGTGACCGCCGGAGCACGCAGCGGCACCCGGTCGAATGCCTGCTCGAACCGGGGCACCACCGCCGCCATCTTCGGGCTGTGGAACGGTCGGTCCGCGGGTACCGAAAGGCCGCGGATGCCTTCACTCGCCAGGCGATCCGCGACTGCCGCCAGCTGTGGCCGCGGTCCAGAAAGGACAGTGACGGTGGGTGCGTTGATCGCGCCGATCGCCACCACGCCAGCGGTCTCGCCGAGGTAGGGTTCAACCTGCTCGGCCGACGCGCCCGCCGCGTACATCTCGCCCGGTGCCGCGTCGGCCATCGCCGCCAGTCGGCCGCGCATGATCGACGCGGCCGCATGCCGGTCGAACACTCCGGCGAGAGCGGCCGCCGCTAGCTCGCCGATGCTGTGGCCCAGCAAAGCGGCCAGCCGGACCCCGTGTGCGAGCAGGGTCCGGCCGAGCGCGTGCCCGATGGCGAACAGCAACGGCTGAGCGAGTGCGGCGTCGTCGATGGGGGTGGCGGGATCGTCGCTCAGCCAGGCCGAACGCAACCGGCTGCCGACGGTGCCGAGGTCGGTGAAGAAGGCGTCCATGTGCTCGCTGAACACCGGTTCGTACCCGTACAACGGCACCGCCATCCCGTGGTGTTGGGAGCCCTGTCCGGGCAGCAGCAGGGCGACCGGCGGTGCGGTCACGGCGATTCCTGCGGGACCGAAGCCTCGATCAGGTGCAGATAGGAGTTGATCGGGCGGACGTCGTCGACGTGCAGGCCGGCCTCTTCGATCAGCGCGACGAGCCCGTCCCTGGTGTGTTTCCGTCCGCCCACGTTGAGCAGCAGGAGCAGGTCCATCGCCGTGGTGAACTTCAGCTCCGGGCTTCCGTCGACGAGGTTTTCGATGATGAGCACCCGGCTGCCTGCCCGGGCCGCGCGGGCGGCGTTGCCCAGTGCGGTGATCGTGCTCGCGTCGTCCCATTCGAGAATGTTCTTGAACAGGTAGACCTCGGCGTCGACGGGGATCTCGGCGAGGCAGTCGCCCGCCACCAGCTGGGCGCGCGAGGCCAGCGGGCCGCCGGCGCGCAGGCGGGGGTCGGCGTCCGCGACGACGGCGGGCAGGTCTACCAGCACTCCCTGCAGGCCCGGGTTCTTTTCCAGCAGCGTGGCCAGCACGTGCCCTTGCCCGCCGGCGATGTCGGCGAGGCTCCGCACTCCGGTCAGGTCCAGCCGGTCGGCGATGGCGGCGGCGGACAGTTTGCTCGACTGCGTCATCGCTTTGTCGAATACCGCCGCGGAATCAGGCCATTCGTCGTGCAAATGCGCGAAGAAATCCGTGCCGTGGAGTTTCTGGAAAGCCTCGTCGCCGCTCCGGACCGACTCGTCGAGGTGCGGCCAGAGTTCCCACGTCCACGGCTCCGTGCCCCACAATACGATGTACTTGAGGCTGCGCGGGTTGTCCTCGCGCAGCAACCGGGACATGGGCGTGTGCACGTAGCCGGTGTCGGTCTTCTCGAAAACGTAGTAGCACTCCAGCATCCGCATCAGGCGGCCGAGCGCGTCCGCGTCGGCCCCGAGCGCCGAGGCCAGGTCTTCCACTGTGGACGGTTGATCGCCGAGCGCGTCGGGGAGGCCGAGCCGGGCCGCGGCACGGACCGCGGCGGCGCACGCGCTGCTCAGCGCCAGCTCGCGCAGGCGCATCACGGCTTGGGGGATCGTGTTCTGGTCACTGGTCATCAAGGGTCATGCCTTTCTCGGAAACGACGGGCCGGGGTTCAGCCGACCTTGCCCGCGGCGTGCTCGGAGACCAGGTCGAACGGGGCGGGGTCGGCCGCGGCGAGCCCGATCACCCGCTGGACGCGGCTGCGGAACTCGGGGCTGCCGGTGGCCGCCTGGTGGGCGGCGGCGCTGTCCCAGAGGGCGACCTCGACATAGACGTTGGCGTCCCGGCCGGAGCGGTACAGCGCGTGCGACCCGAACCCCGGCTGCGTTTGCATGTGGTCGGTGATCTCGCCGATCAGCCGTTCGAATTCGGCGGTGTCGCCGGAGACGGTGAACCGGTTGATGAAGGTGAACATGATGCGCTCCTGTTCTCGGAGTCGGGTTTCGGGGAGGTGCGCGCGACCGCCCGCGCCCGCAATTCGCGCCGCTGGACCTTGCCGGTGGGCGAACGGGGGATCGCGTCGATCAGCTCGACGTCGCGCAGGTGTTCGTAGTAGGGCAGCCGTTCGGCGATATAGGCGGCGAAACCGGCCGGATCGGGTGGTTCTCCTCCCCCGACGCGTCGCGGAACCACGAGCGCGTAGGCGACGGCGCCGCTGAAGGTGTCCGGGAAGTCGAAGACGGCGCAGTCCGCCACCTGGGGGTGCCGGCGCAGCACCCGTTCGATCTCCGTCGGCGAGACCAGCCAGTTGTCGCATTTGAAAACGTCTTTGATCCGGTCCGAGACGAACAATCTGCCGCTGCTGTCGACGTAGCCGACGTCGCCGGTCGAAAACCAGCCTTCGGCGTCCACCACCCTGGCGCGGTCCCGGTCGTGATAGCCCAGCATCAGCTGAGGACCGCGGACCTGGATCTCGCCTTTCTCGCCGACCGGGAGCACTTCCCGGTCCACCCCTTCTCCGATGCGCACGATCCGGCAGTCGGTCCCGGCGACCGGCCTCCCGGACGACAACAGGGTCGGTGCGTCGAGGTCGTCGAAGTGGGTCGACGGCGACGTCTCCTGCAGCCCGTAGCCTTGGGCGACCGGCACGCCGAACTGCTGGCTCAGCGCGTTCGTGGCGAAGAGCGGCAACGCCGACCCGCCGCACAACACCGTTCGCAGCGCTCGCGCCCGCAGCTTGGGCAGCCGTTCGTCGGCCGCGAGCCGCGAAAGCCGCACCGGAAGGCTGTAGAAGTGCGTCGCGCCGAACCGGTCTGCCGCCTCGACCGCCTCCGCGACGTCGTCGCCGGTCCAGAGCACCAGGGACGCACCCGCGGTAACGCTGATGGTGAGGTGCATGAGGTGGAACGTCGGCAGGTAGTTGAACACCACCGAGGTCGCCGTCAGCCGCTGCGCGTGCGCCGTCTGCGCCGCGTTGACCACCAGGTTGTGGTGCGACAGGCGCACCACTTTCGCCGGCCCCGTAGTGCCGCTGGTGAATTGCAGACAGGCGATGTCGTGGCTGGTGGCGGGCGTGGGTGGCGGCGTGCCGCTGCCTGCCGCCACGAGATCGGCGACGGTCGGCAGCGCGCGGGCGGCGGGATCGGTTCCGTGGCCCCGATGCGTCAGGAGCACCGACCGCAGCCGCGGCAGCCGGTCGCGGACCGCGGCGAGGCGCGGGTACAGCTCCGGCGGGATGATCGCGACCGTGGCGGCGCAGGTGGCCAGCACGTGCGCCAGCGCCTCCTCCCGCAGCAGCGGGTTGACCAGCGCCGGAATCGCCCCGGCCCGGCAGAGCCCGAAGAACGCGAGCGGAAAGGCCGGGTCGAGCACCGACGCCAGCGCCACCACCTCGCCCGGCTCCACGCTCTCGTGGACCGCCGCGGCGAACCGGGTGACCTCCTCGTTGAGTTCGGCATAGGTCCGCGCGGTGTCCCGGGACCGCACCGCCACGTCGTCCGGCGCCCGCCGGACCGCACGCAGCAGCAGATCGTCCACCAGCGGGCCGCCGAGCAGCCCGTCGAGAGCGGTCATCGGCGGACCGCTGGTCAGGCTCGTGCCGGGTGCTGCCATGGTCTGCTCCGCGTCTTTCCGGGAATTCACGCCGCGGACAGGTCGTCGCGGCGGACTTCGCGGCGCAGGACGCGGAATTCCCCGTCGCCCCGCACCAGGACGTCCTCGCAGCTGCAGCTGAAGTCGGCGGCCGGTTTCCCGCCGCGCGGCGTGGTGTACACGATGGCGTAGGTCTTCGCGAGCACCGACCCGTCCGGCTGTTCCCGCACTTCAAGCATCCCGAGCCAGTGCCGGCGCTGGAGCCCGGATGCCTCGAGTTTCGCTGTGGTCTCGCGGGCGCCGTTCTCGATCGCGGGCCGTCCCGTCTGCAGCAGCGTGTTCGCCTCGAACACGCCGTCCTCGGCGAAGGTGCCGGCCCACTTTTCGACCGCGCCTTCGTCGAGGAAGCGCATCTGCCGCCCGTAGAAATGCTGAACCTCGGTGTAGAGCCGGAAATCGTGCTCCTGGCCGGCCTCTTGCGCCGTGCGCGTCATGTGCCCCTCCCAATCGGTGCGGCGTACTCGCGGTTGCCCGGCGAGCCTGGCGCCGGTGCTTCGAGGATCGCTGGAACCGCCGTCTCTAAGCGGCTTGCGACGAGTTTCGAACCGAGGGCGACAAGGTGGGTGGCGATCCCAGACCCAGCAGGCGAAGGGCAACGCATGAGCACCTCCAGTACCGCGCCGGTCGCACTGGTCACCGGCGCCACGAGCGGGATCGGCTTGGCCGTGGTCGAGCAGCTGGTCGCGCAGGGCACCAAGGTCTACTTCTGCGCGCGGACCGCGGCGAACGTGAGCGACACGGTCAAACGGCTGCAGGACAACGGCTTCGACGTGGACGGCACCGACTGCGACGTCCGGTCCGCGGACTCGGTCCGCCGGTTCGTCCAGTCCGCTGTGGACAGATTCGGCCCGGTCACCGTGCTGGTGAACAACGCGGGCCGCAACGGCGGCGGCGTCACGGCCGAGATCCCCGACGAACTGTGGTACGACGTCGTGGACACCAACCTCAACAGCGTTTTCCTGATGACCCGCGCGGCGCTGACCATCGGGCGGCTGCCCGAGGCGGGCACGCGCGGCCGGATCGTCAACGTCGCCTCCACCGGCGGCAAGCAAGGGGTCCCGCTCGGCGCGCCCTATTCGGCCGCGAAGGCGGGCGTCATCGGGTTCACCAAGGCACTGGCGAAGGAGCTGGCGCTCACCGGGGTCACCGTCAACGCGGTGTGTCCCGGCTACGTCGAAACCCCGATGGCCGTGCGGGTGCGCCAGGCCTACGCCGGCACCTGGGGAATATCCGAGGACGAGGTGCTTTCCCGGTTCAACGCGAAGATCCCGCTCGGCCGCTACTCCAGCGCCGAGGAGGTAGCCGGGATGGTCTGCTACCTGACCACCGAAACCGCGGCCTCCGTCACCGCGCAGGCGCTCAACGTCTGCGGCGGCCTTGGCATCTACTGACCTCCGCAACCTCTCCGGGAGCCGAAAATGCGACACCACACCGAACATCACATCGACGTCCGCGCGCCGGCCGAGGTCGTTTACCGGATCATCGCCGACGCCGCGTCGTGGCCGCAGCACTTCGCGCCGACGATCCACGTCGAACAGTCCCAAGTGGACGCGAAAACCGAGCAGCTGGTCATCTGGGCGACGGCGAACGGCACGGTGAAGAACTGGACGTCGCGGCGCGAACTCGACCCCGGGGCGGGCCGCGTGCGCTTCCGCCAGACCGTGTCCGCGCCGCCGGTGGCCTCGATGAGCGGGGAATGGACCGTCCGCGAACACGGCGACGGCGCCCGGCTGACGCTGGAGCACGACTTCTCGGCGATCGACGACGAGGCGGAGTCGGCCGAGTGGATCCGGCAGGCGACCGACCGCAACAGCACCGCGGAACTCGGCAACATCAAAGCACTCGCCGAAAGCTGGGACCGGCTCGGCGAATTGCTCTTCGAGTTCGACGACAGCGTGCTGGTCCGGGCGCCGCTGGCGGACGTCTACGACTTCTTCTACCGGGCCGCCGAATGGCCGTCGCGCCTCCCGCACGTGTCCAGGCTCGAACTGCGCGAGCCGGTCGAGCACGTCCAGGAAATGTCCATGGACACCTCCGCTAAGGACGGCTCGACGCACACCACCGAGTCGATCCGGCTCTGCCGCACCGGCAAGGACATCGTCTACAAGCAGACCCAGCCGCCGTCGCTGATGACCGCGCACCTCGGCCGGTGGTCGTTCACCCCGGAGAGCGACGGCGTCCGGGTGACCTCCTGGCACCGCGTCACGATCAACGAGGAGAACATCCACCCGGTGCTCGGCCCGGACGCGACCGTCGCCACCGCGCGCGAATTCGTGCGCAACGCGGCGGGCGGCAACAGCAGGGACACGCTGGGCTTGGCGAAGGCATTCGCCGAATCGTCCGCGGAGACCGCTCATGCGTGACCCGGAGGTGCTGGTCGTGGGCGCCGGGCCGGTCGGGCTGACCGTCGCGCACGAACTGGTCCGGCGGTCCGTGCGGGTCCGCCTGGTCGACCAGGCGGCCGGTCCCGCCACCACCAGCCGGGCGCTGTCGGTGCACGCGCGCACGCTGGAGATCTGCCATCAGATGGGACTGGTCGACGCCCTGCTCCCCCGGGGACGGCAGATCGTGCACTTCACGCTGCACCTGCGCGGCCGGACGCTGGCCCGCTTCGACACCAACTACGCCGAACTGCCCACCCGGTATCCCTACAGCATCATGGTCGACCAGGTGCTCACCGAACAGACCCTCCGGGAAAGCCTTGCCGCGCAAGGGGTCGAGGTCGAGTGGAACACCGAGCTGGTGTCGTTCACCCACTCCGCCGACGGGGTGCAGGCCGTTCTCCGCGACCGGACCGGAGAGCACCGGCAGGCCGCGCCGTGGATGGTCGGCGCGGACGGCGCGCACAGCGTCGTGCGCCGGACGCTCGGGTTCCCGCTGCTCGGCGACTCGACCGAAACGTGGCTCAACGCCGACGTCACGCTCGACGTGGATCTGCCGTCCGACAGCCACCACCTCGTGCACGACGGCTCCGGGACCCTGCTGTGCGTGCCGTTTCCCGAACCGGGCAAGTGGCGGGTCGTGGACACCGAGGACACCGCGCACGACGACGACCCGGTCCGGGTCCGCGCCAGGGTCACCCGGCGGATCTCGAAGGCGCTCGGCCGTCCGGTCGAGGTGTCCGAGCCGACCTGGATCTCGGTGTTCACCGTGCAGCAGCGCCGGATCGAGCGGATGCACTCCGGCCGGTGCTTCCTGGCGGGCGACGCTGCCCACGTGCACAGCCCCGCGTCCGGGCAGGGCATGAACACCGGCATCCAGGACGGCCACAATCTCGCGTGGAAGCTCGCCTCGGTCGTCAAGGGGCACAGCGATCCGTCGCTGCTGGACAGCTACGACGCGGAACGGGTGCCGGTCGGCAAGGCGCTGCTCGCCTCGACCCGGAAGGCGACCGGGCTGGTGGCCTTGCGCAACGCGCTGGCCCCGATCGCGATGCCGGTGGGACTGGCGGTGGTGAACCGGGTCCCGGCGCTGAAGCAGGCCATCGAGGGCAAGATGATCCGCGGGTTCTGCGGGCTCGGCCTGCACTACCGGGAAAGCCCGCTGTCCGTGGGCGCGCCGGCCCGCGCCGGGTTCTCCTCCGGCGACCGGATCGGCTGCTCGGAGGAGACCGAGCGCGCTTCCGCCGGCTGGCGCACGCTGTACGCCGAAGAAGCGACCGATCCCCGGTGGACGCTGCTGTGCACCGGCGAAGTTGGCACCGTCAGCGACGCGATCAGCGTGCGCACGGTGTCCGAGCACGGGGACAGCGGCCCGGGTCCGCTGGCCGATCCGGGTGCGGCGCTGCGGCGTGGCTTCGGCCTCGGTCCGGACGACTTCGCGCTGGTGCGCCCGGACGGGTACCTGTGCGCGTCCGGCCGGATCGGCGCACTCGCGTCCGTGTTGCGTGCGGCCGGTTTCCGTCCCTCGGTGCCTGCTTCCGAGACGAGTCCGAAGTGAGGAAAGCGATGCGGTACCTCGATCTCTCGTCCACAGTGGACGCTTCCGCGGAGTGGGAAGCCAATCCCGTCGAGCACACGATCCTCTCCCCCGCGGAGGGGGCCGAGCACATGGCCGCGCAGCTGCGGGAGAACTGGGGCATCGACTTCGACCCGGCGGTGCTCCCGATGGGCGAAATGCTGTCGCTGGACACGCTCACCTTGACCACGCACACCGGCACGCACGTGGACGCTCCGTCGCACTACGGCTGGAAAACCTCCGCCGGCACCCCGCGACACATCGACGAGCTGCCGCTGGAGTGGTTCCATGGCCCCGGAGTGGTGCTCGACCTGACCTGGGCACCGACCGGGACGGTGAACGCGGACGACTTGCGCGGCCAGTTCGACGTCATCGGTTACCAGCCGCGGCCGGGCGACATCGTGCTCCTGCGCACCGGAGCCGACGCACTGGTGGGCTCGCCGAAGTACTTCACCGACTTCACCGGCCTCGACGGCAGCGCCACGAACCTGTTGCTGGACTTGGGAATCCGCGTGATCGGCACAGACGCGTTCAGCCTCGACGCGCCGTTCGCGCACATGATCGCCCAGTACGCCGAGACCGGGGACCGCGGCGTGCTGTGGCCCGCGCACTTCGCCGGCCGCGAACGGGAGTACTGCCAGATCGAACGGCTCGCGAACCTCGGCGCGCTGCCCGCGGCGACCGGGTTCGCCGTGAGCTGCTTCCCGGTCAAGATCTCCGGCGCGGGCGCGGGCTGGACCAGAGCGGTCGCGATGCTCGAGTGACCCGCCCGAGGACAAGTTCGCCAATCTCCGAACGAGAAGAGGAAAGCCAGTGTCTGGACCAGACGGCGGCAGGCGAGTGCTGCTGACCGGAATCGGCGTGGTCGCGCCGGGAGGGGTGGGCGTCAAGCGGTTCTGGGACCTGCTCGCGAACGGCCGCACGGCCACCCGCACGATCACGGCGTTCGACCCCGCCCCGTTCCGCTCGCACGTGGCCGCCGAATGCGATTTCGACCCGGTCGCCTCGGGGCTGAGTCAGCAGCAGATCCGGAAGTGGGACCGCACGACGCAATTCGCCGTCGTCGCGACGCGGGAAGCCATGGCCGACAGCGGCATCAGCGGCGAAGCGGAGCCGCACCGGACCGGGGTGATGCTCGGCACCGCGTGCGGGATGACCGCGAGCCTCGACCGCGAGTACGCGGTGGTGAGCGACAGCGGCCGGAACTGGCTGGTGGACGACAAGCACGGCGTCCCCTACCTCTACGACTACTTCCTGCCGTCCTCGATGGCCGCCGAGATCGCCTGGCTGGCCGAGGCGGAGGGACCGGTCGGGATCGTGTCCACCGGCTGCACCTCGGGCATCGACGTGGTGGGCCACGCGACCGATCTCATCGCCGACGGCGAGGCGGACGTGATGATCGCCGGCGCCTCGGACGCGGCGATCTCCCCGATCACGGTCGCGTGCTTCGACGCGATCAAGGCGACCACCCCGCGCAACGACGAACCCGCCACCGCCTCGCGCCCGTTCGACCGCACCCGCAACGGTTTCGCACTCGGCGAGGGATCCGCGGTCTTCGTGCTCGAAGAACTGGGACACGCTCGCCGTCGCGGTGCGCGCGCCTACGCCGAGATCGCCGGGCACGCCGGGCGGAGCAACGCGCACAGCATGACCGGACTGCGCGCGGACGGCCGGGAAATGGCCGAGGCGATCACGCACGCGATCGGCAACGCCGGGCTCGAACCCGGCGACGTCGACTACGTCAACGCGCACGGCTCGGCGACCAAGCAGAACGACCGGCACGAAACCGCGGCGCTGAAAGCGAGCCTGGGCGCGCACGCGTACCGGACGCCGGTCAGCTCCATCAAGTCGATGATCGGCCATTCGCTCGGCGCGATCTGCTCGCTGGAGGTCGCCGCCTGCGCGCTCACGATCGACCAGTCCCTGATCCCGCCCACCGCGAACCTGCACGAGCCGGACCCGGAGTGCGACCTGGACTACGTGCCACTGGTCGCCCGGGAACAGCGGGTCGACGTCGCGCTCAGCGTCGCGAGCGGCTTCGGCGGCTTCCAGAGCGCGATCATCCTCACCAAGCCCGAACGGTCGAGGACATGACCGCCGCGACCGCACGGACCGGCCCGGCGCGGGGCCGCTCGACAGTGACGCCAGTGGTCACGGGAATCGGCGTGGTGGCCCCGAACGGGGTCGGCACCGCCGAGTACTGGACAGCGACCCTGCGCGGGCGAAGCGGGCTCGGCCGGATCAGCCGGTTCGACCCGGCGGGATACTCCACCCGGATCGCCGGGGAGGTCGACGCCGCGGTCGGCGAGCGGCTGTCCGGGCGGATGCTGCCGCAGACCGACCACATGACCCGGCTGTCGCTGCTGGCCTCGGACGAGGCGCTCGCCGACGCACACGCGGATCCCGCGAACATGGCCGAGTACGCGGCGGGCGTGGTCACGGCCGCGTCCGGCGGGGGTTTCGAGTTCGGGCAGAAGGAACTGCAGGCGCTCTGGAGCCAAGGCGGCTCCTACGTGAGCGCGTACCAGTCGTTCGCCTGGTTCTATCCGGTCAACACCGGGCAGATCGCGATCCGGCACGGAATGCGCGGGCCCGGTTCCGCGCTGGTCGCCGAGCAAGCGGGCGGGCTGGACGCGGTGGCCAAGGCCCGACGCCGCGTCCGCGACGGCACGGCGCTGATGCTGACCGGCGGGGTCGACGGCTCGCTGTGCCCGTGGTCGCTGCTGTGCATGACGCGGTCCGGGCGGCTGAGCCGGACCGAGGACCCGAAGCTGGCTTACCGCCCGTTCGACCTGCGCGCCGACGGTTACGTTCCCGGCGAAGGCGGCGCGCTGCTGGTGATCGAGGACCCGGTGGCCGCCCGCGAACGCGGCGTCACCGATCCGTACGGCGAGATCGCCGGTTACGCGGCCACTTTCGACCCGGCACCGGGACGGGGCGGCGAACCCGGCTTGCGCCGCGCGATCGAAACGGCGCTCGCCGACGCCGGGATCGGCCCGGCCGAGGTGGACGTGGTGTTCGCCGACGCGGTCGGCGAGCCCGAGTCCGACCGGCTGGAGGCCGAAACGCTGGCCGCGGTCTTCGGCCCGCGCGGAGTGCCGGTGACCGCGCCGAAAACGATGACCGGCCGGCTGCTCGGCGGCGGTGCGGCACTGGACCTCGCCACCGCGCTGCTGGCGATCCGGGACAGCGTCATTCCCCCGACAATCCACAATGGACACAACAGCTTCGCCGAAGCGATCGACCTCGTCACGGATTCCCCTCGGCAGGCGAATCTCCGCACCGCGCTCGTCGTCGCGCGCGGCTACCGCGGCCACAACTCGGCTCTCGTGGTCAGAACGGCCGACGAATTCCGGAAAGGAACCCAGTCATGACCCGCTTCACCCTCGAAGACCTCACCGTGCTGCTTCGCGAATGCGCGGGCGAGGACGAAACCACCGGCCTGGACGGCGAAATCCTGGACACGGCGTTCGAGGACCTCGGGTACGACTCCCTCGCCCTGTTCAACACCGTCGGCCGGATCGAACGGGAGCGTTCGGTGTCCCTGCCCGAAGACGTGGTGGTCAACGCCAAGACCCCGCGCCAGCTCCTGGACGAGATCAACGTGTGCCTCGGCGAATCCGCGTGACCCGTGACTCGTGACTCGGAGAAGGGACGGCACCTATGTGCGGAATCACCGGATGGGTGGATTTCGAGGCTGATCTTTCGGCGGAACAGCACGTCGCGCGCGCGATGACGGACACCTTGGCCTGCCGGGGACCGGACGCGGAGGGCTGGTGGCTGAGCCGGCGAGCGGTGCTGGGCCACCGGCGGCTGTCGGTCATCGACCTCGAGGGCGGCGCCCAGCCGATGGTGGCCGAGGAGGACGGCGAGGCCGTCGCCGTGCTGAGTTTCTGCGGCGAGATCTACAACTTCCGCGAACTGCGGGAGCAACTCGTCTCCTTCGGGCACCGGTTCCGCACCCGAAGCGACACCGAAGTGCTCCTGCGCGCTTACCTGCAGTGGGGCGAAGACGCCGCACAACGGCTGAACGGAATGTTCGCCTTCGCGGTCTGGAACGCACGCCGCGAAGAACTGCTCCTCGGCCGCGACCGGCTCGGCGTCAAACCGCTGTACTACTTCCCGACGCCGCACGGCCTGCTGTTCGGCTCGGAACCCAAGGCGGTGCTGGCGCACCCCAAGGTGCCGCGACGGGTGAGCGCGGACGGTCTGCGAGAAGTGCTCGACATGGTGCGCACCCCGGAGCACGCGGTGTTCTCCGGGATGCGCGAAGTACGGCCGGGTCAGCTCCTGCGGGTCACGAGCGCCGGCCTCACCCCGTCGCGGTACTGGAGCCTGAGCGCCACCGAGCACCTCGACGATCTCCCCGCCACGGTCCAGCACGTGCGGGAACTCCTGGCGGACACCGTCGAACGGCAGCTGGTCGCCGACGTGCCGGTGTGCGTGCTGCTTTCCGGCGGACTCGACTCGTCCGCGGTCACCGCGCTGGCCGGCCGGGCGCTCGCCGAGGCGGGCCGGGGCCGGATCCGTTCGTATTCAGTGGATTTTACCGCTCCCGCGAACGGATTCCAGCCAGACGCCGTACGCGGGGCGAGCGATGCGCCGTTCGTCCACGACCTCGCCCGGTCCGTTCCGACCGACCACACCGACATTCTCCTCGACAGCGACGACCTCGCGGATCCGGCCGTCCGCGCGGCCGTGCTCCGGGCGACAGACCTGCCCCCGGCGTACTGGGGCGACATGTGGCCCTCGCTGTACCTGCTGTTCAAGGCGGTCCGGCAACGGTCGACGGTGGCGTTGTCCGGCGAGGGCGCGGACGAGCTGTTCGGCGGCTACCGCTGGTTCCGCAACCCCGGCGCGGTGCACGCCGACACCTTCCCGTGGCTGACGTCCGGCTCCTCGCGGTACTTCGGCGGGCTTGGCCTGCTGGACACCTGGTTCCGGGAAAAGCTGGACATCCCCGGCAACCGGCAGGACAGCTACCGCGCGGCGCTGGCCGAGGTGCCCCGGCTGCCCGGCGAGGCCCCGGTGGACCGGCGGATGCGCGAGATCACCTACCTGAACCTGACCCGGTTCCTGCCGACCCTGCTCGACCGCAAGGACCGGATGAGCATGGCCACCGGCGTCGAAGGCCGGGTCCCGTTCTGCGACCACCGGCTGGTGGACTACGTCTTCAACGTTCCCTGGGCGATGAAGTCGTTCGACGGCAGGGAAAAGAGCCTGCTGCGCGCCGCGACCGCGGACCTGCTGCCGGAATCGGTGGTGAACCGCGTGAAGAGCCCCTACCCGGCGACCCAGAATCCGGCTTACGCGCAAGCACTGCGCGCCGAACTCCGGTGCGTCGCCGAAGACGCCGACGCACCGGTCCGGCCGCTGCTCGACCTGGCCAAGGTCCGGAAAGCACTCGACCGCCCGCTGGGCGAGGTCAGCCGCCCCTACGACCGCGGCAGTCTGGAAATGGCGCTATGGCTGAACAAATGGCTCACCGCCTACGACGTCACCCTCGACCTGTGACCGACGAGCGGACGGACTTCTGCGTCGTCGGCGGCGGCCCGGCCGGGCTGACCCTCGCGCTGCTGCTGGCCCGTTCCGGTGCGAAGGTGACCGTGGTCGAGCGGTCCACGTCGCTGGAGCGCGAGTACCGGGGCGAGATCCTGCAACCCGGCGGACAGGCGCTGCTCGCCGGGCTCGGGGTGCTCGACGGGGCCCGCGCCCGCGGCTGTCACGAGCACGACCGCTTCCTGCTCGAAGAACACGGCCGGGTGCTGATCAACGGCGATTACCGGCGGCTGCCCGGACCGTACAACTGCCTGCTCAGCATTCCGCAGCGGCATCTGCTCGCCGAACTGCTCGACCACTGCCACCGGGAGAACCGGTTCAGCTATCTCGGCGGGGCCAAGGTAACCGGCCTCGTCCGCGACGGCAGCACGATCCACGGGGTGGTCGCCCGGACGCGCGGCGGCGAGCGGACTGTCCACTCCCATTGCGTCGTGGGCGCGGACGGCCGCTTCTCGAAGGTGCGGCAACTGGCCGGCATCGAAAACGACCGGCGCGACCACTTCGCGCAAGACGTCCTGTGGTTCCGGCTGCGCAGCCTCGGCGACGCTCCCCGCGACGTCCGGATCTTCCGGGCCGGCGGCAACCCGCTGCTGGCCTACGCCTCGGTGCCGGACCGCATTCAGCTCGGCTGGACGTTGCCTCACAACGGTTATCGCGAGCTGGCCGCGCACGGGCTGGGATACGTCAAGGATCGGCTGCGCGCGGCGGTCCCCCGCTACGCCGACCAGATCGACGCCGAGATCACCGGTTTCAAGGACCTCTCGCTGCTGGACGTGTTCACCGCCAAAGCACAGCAATGGGTGCTCGACGGCCTGCTGCTGATCGGCGACAGCGCCCACACCCAGGGCCCGATCGGCGCGCAGGGCATCAACCTGGCCATCCAGGACGCCGTCGCGGCCCACCCCGTCCTGCTCGCGTCGTTGCGCGCGAACGACGCGAGCGCCGGATTCCTGCGCCGCTACGCCGACAACCGGCGACGGGACATCGAGACGATGACGAAAATCCAGCGGGTGCAAAGCAAAACCATGTTCTCCACCGGCACCGTGGCGGCCGCGGTCCGGCCCAAGCTGGCGATGCTGGTGTCCCGGACCCCGGTGTACCGCGCGGTGCTGCGGCAGATCGCGTTCGGCAACCGGGGGATCCAGCTGCGGGCGGACCTGCTGTCGCATTGACCCCGTATTGACCCCAGACGCGGACCGGGGCACGTGAGTCGAGACCGTGCCCCGATCCGTCACTCCACGTGGGCTTTGACCGCGCGCAACCGGTCCGCCTGCTCCGCCGAAAGGGCCACCCGCAGCTTCTCCTGCGCCGCCACGATCCCGGCCGCGTCCAGGTCACCCGGGGCGAGCCGCACAAGCTGACTGGCGCGAACCAGTACGCCGTCCCGGTGCTCAGTGAGCGTCCACCGGCCGAGATGCGCCTCGACGGAGTCCGGCAACCGCAGCTGTTTGTACGCGATTTCGTTCGGCGGCAAGAGAACCCGAGCCAGCACCGGGCCGGGCGCTCCCCCTTCGATCGCCGGACCGACGTCGGCCGCCCGGCGGCTCAGGAACGCATAGACCGCTCCAGCCGGTCCCGCGACAAACTGCGAGGTCTCGACCGTCGTGGTCAGCCGAGCGATCTCGGCGCGGTTCTCCACCGCCCGCTTGAGAGTGCCGAGGTAGTCCCGGCTGCCGCGTTCCAAACCGGTCACGAGGGCACCGGTCTTCGGCAGGTCCTCCTCGGCGACAGCGAACTCATGCAGCATGCCGACCAGCGTCGTCCCGTCCGGTTGCGGCTCGACTGTCCATCTGCCGGTCCGCGCGTCGTCGGTTTCGCTGGCGAATTCGATCCGGGACGAGCCCGGTTCCCACTTCCGGCGAATCAGCCGGGAATTGACCAGACCGTCTCCATTGGCCGCCCAGACCTCGACAAGATCCTCGCGGTCGTGCCTTTCCCGGTATTCCGCGTGCACGGTCCGGCGGTGGACCGACGGCCACGCGGCCATGTCCAGCAGGGCCGCCCGCACCTGGCCGGCCGCGGCCGCGATCTCGATCCGGACATCGGTGGTGAACGTCTTCTTCACGGCGGCATTTCCCTTCGCGGACGAGGACCCGGATGACGCCGGGAAGTCTACGAAGAGCCGTTCAACGCACGGCAGAATTCGCGCGGCTGACCATTTTCACACTGCGGAGAAGCGCGCCGAATTACCGCGGAAAAAAGCCGGAGATTTATCCCTCAGGCGTGCCCGTCGTCGTCCGCCGCTTGCAGCTGCTCGTCGAGCTGGCCGCGCAGCGCGCGCAGCACCCGCAGCGTCGCCTTGAGGTCCGCGCTGGGAATCGGCTTGGCCAGCCCTTCCATCCACTCCCGTTCGATCGGGTCGAGGTCGTCGAGCGCCTGCTTGCCCTGCGGGGTCAGATGCACCAGCGGCGCGCGGCGGTCGCGCGGATTCGCCCCGACCTCCACCATCCCCTCGGCCTCCAGCCTGCCCACCGTCTGCTGCACGGCCTGCCTGCGCAGCCCGCGCTCCCTGGCCAGGTGGGCCACCGGGGACGGGCCGTCCTGCAGCAGACCCATCACCTGCCACCGCGCCGAGGTCAGGCCGACCTTCCCGGAGACCGCGTCACCCGTGCGGATGAACCGGCCGTTCACCGCGAAGACCTCGACCGCGATGTCGTTGAGCAGCTGTGCGTCTGGCGTGAGCCCGTGCATGGCCACACTCTAGCCTCCCCGGCCCGAGAAATCGACAAGGGCTTGTCAGATTTCGCCGGGGTCGCTACCGTCGTAAACGACAAGGGCTTGTCAATCTGCCGGAGCCGCCCACCGGACGGCGGCGACCGGAACGGGCTCGAGTCGATCCCTCCGGTGCACCGGCACCGGGAACCACGCACGGGCCGCGGCCCTCGAACACGAAGTTGGGCAAGCAATGACGAACTCCGCGCAAGCCGGACAGGCCACGGCGCGCGAGGACTCCGGGGGATTCACCCATCGGCAGATCCTCACCGCGCTGTCCGGCCTGCTCCTCGCCATCCTCCTGGGGGCGCTGGACCAGACGATCGTGTCCACCGCCATGCGGACCATCGCCGACCAGCTGCACGGGCAGACCGTGCAGGCGTGGGCGACCACCGGATATCTGGTCGCCTCGACCATCGCGATGCCGCTCTACGGCAAGCTGTCCGACATCTACGGCCGAAAACCGATGTACCTGGTCGCGATCGCCGTCTTCATCGTCGGCTCCATCGGCTGCGCCCTGTCCACCTCGATGGTGATGCTCGCCGTCGCCCGGATCGTCCAGGGTCTCGGCGGGGCCGGGCTGATGTCGCTGCCCACCGCGATCATCGGCGACATGGCGCCGATCCGCGATCGCGCCCGCTATTTCACCTACTCCACCGTGGTCTGGGTCGGGGCAAGCGTGATCGGCCCGATCGTCGGGGGCGTCTTCGCCGGCACCGCGTCCATCGCCGGGATCAGCGGCTGGCGCTGGGCGTTCCTCATCAACGTCCCGCTCGGCCTGCTCGCGCTGCTGACCGTGTACAAGCTGCTCAAGCTGCGGCATCAGCGAGTCGACCACCGCATCGACTACTGGGGCGGCGCGACGCTGGCGCTGGCCGTCATCCCGTTGCTCGTCGTCGCCGAACAGGGCATGACCTGGGGCTGGGGTTCCGGCATCTCGATCACGATGTACGCGCTCGCCGCCGTGGGCACCGTGCTGTTCGTCCTGCAGGAGCGGCGCATGGGAGAGGAGGGGATCCTTCCGCTGCACATGTTCCGCCGGGGCGGCATCACGCTGTGCCTCGCGGTCGCCTTCACCATCGGCGTGGGCATGTTCGGCACCGTCACGACGCTTCCGCTGTACCTGCAACTGGTGCAGGGCATGAGCCCGACCTCGGCCGGCCTGCTGATCATCCCGCTGATGGCGGGCGCGGTCGTCTCGCAGGGGACCGCGGGCGCGGTCATCAAGGCCACCGGCCGGTACAAGCCGATCGCGCTGGCCGGGCTCGGCTCGATGGCGGGCGGACTGCTCGGCCTGTCCTTCACCGGACCCGACACCCCGCTGTGGGTGACCATCCTCCTGGTCGCGTGGGTCGGGCTCGGCATCGGCGTCGCCATCACGACCATCATGCTGGCGGTGCAGAACGCCGCGCCCAAGAGCGAGCTGGGAGTGGCGAACGCGTCGGTGAGCCTGTTCCGCCAGCTGGGCGCCAGCATCGGGGTTTCCGCGCTGCTGACCGTCATGTTCACAGTGACCGCCGCCCGGGTCGGCGCGCTGTTCAGCGACACCACCGGCAACGATCCGTTCCATCAGGCACTGCGCGACCCGGACGTGATGAGCAAGCCAGCCAACAGCAAGCTGCACGAAGTCGCGCAGAACGCGAACGGCACCGGCATCGACCTGAACGACACCTCGTTCCTGCACCAGCTCGACCCGCAGCTGGCCCGTCCGGTGGTGGACTCGTTCGCCGCGGGCTGCCAGTCGATGTTCCTGGTCGCCAGTTTCGTGCTCTGGGTCGGCTTCTGCATGACCTGGTTCCTCAAGGAAATGCGCATCGAGGACCACGAGAAGCAGGCAGCCGAGCCCTCGCGCGCGGAAGCCTGACCCATTCCGCTCGACTCCGTCTCGAACATCCGCGGCTACGTTCGGGACGGAGTCACCAGGAAGCCATGTCCGGAAAACTCTCCGATAAAAGAGAGGACTTCGCCATGCCATTTTTCGCCGCGCCGAACGCTCGCGGAACGGAGTGTGCGCCATGATCGGCACCCTTCCCGCATTCCCATGGCACGCCATTGCCGAACACCGCAAGCGAGCGTCGGAACACGAGGACGGAATCGTCAACCTCGCTCTCGGAGAGCCGGTCGACCCGGTTCCGGACGTCGTGCAAAACGCACTGCGCTCGACGACCGACACCCCGGGCTACCCGCCGTGCGAGGGCATCCCGGAGCTGCGGAAAGCGGCCGCGGACTGGCTCGCGCGCAGGCACCGGGTCCCGGTCGATCCCGCCCACGTCATCGCCGCGGCCGGCGCGAAGGAACTGATCGCCTGGCTGCCCGCGATGCTGGGCACCGGGCCCGGCGACGTGGTCGCGCTGCCGGAGCTGTCCTTTCCGACCTACGAGGTCAGCGCGCGGCTCGCCGGCGCTTCGACCGTCGTCGCCGCGACGCCCATGGAGATCGCGGGAAGCCCGCCCCGGATCGTCTGGCTCAACTCGCCGTCCAATCCGGAAGGCCGGGTGCTTCCGGCCGCGAAGCTCCGGGAAATCGTCTGCTGGGCGCGGGAACGCGGGTCCATTGTGGTCAACGACGAGTGCTATCTCGAGCACAGCTGGGCAACCGAGCCGGCGTCGATTCTCGCGCCCGAGGTGTGCGGGGACGACCACGAGGGGCTGATCGCGGTCCATTCGCTGTCCAAACGGTCCAATCTGGCCGGGTACCGCGCGGGCTTCGCCACCGGAGATCCGCAGCTGATCGAAAGGCTGCTCACAGTACGAAGGCAGGCAGGACACGTCGTACCGGCGCCGGTGCAGGCCGCGATGATCGCCGCGCTCGGCGACGACAGCCATGTGGACCTCCAGCGCACGCGCTACCAGCGGCGGCGTGCCGTGCTGCGTTCGGCGCTGGAGTCGGCGGGCTTCCGGATCGACTGCTCGGAGGCTTCGCTTTTCCTGTGGGCGACCCGCGGCCAATCCTGCTGGGTCACCCTCAAGGAACTGGCCGAACTCGGCATTCTCGTCGCCCCAGGCGAATTCTACGGCCGGGCGGGCGCCAAGCACGTGCGAGTCGCGTTCACCGCGACCGACGAGCGCATCGACGCCGCCGCCCAGCGGCTCACCGCGGCATGACCGCTCATTGACTGACGACAGGCAGGGGAACCATGCAGCAGAGACACTGGTCAGACGATCCGCTGACTGACCTGAGCTACCAGCTTCACGGACAGCTGTTCGGAAGTTTCACCGGCCACATCATCAATACCTTCGTCGAAATCCGCATCGCCGACGTCCTCCACGGCGGGCCGATGTCGATCAGCGAGCTGTGCGCCGTGCTCGGGGCCGACCCCGTGAATCTGTCCAGCTTCCTTTCGGTGTGCGCGAACCTCGACCTGGTCCAGGCAGGCGAGGACGACACGGTCCGCCTGACCGAACGCGGACGGCTGCTGCGCTTCAACGCTTTCGACGCCAAATTCGCGCAATTCCTGACCGCGCCGGGAACGAACCGGATGTACGAACAGCTGCCCAGCCTGGTCCTCAGCGGCGCCCCGGCGCGCGGCCCCTCCGGCCGGAACCTGTACCAGCACTTCGAGGAGGACCTGACCGCGGGAGAAGCGTTCCAGGACGTGATGACGGAACTCTCCGGCGGATGCGTCGAGGGCCTGCTCGCCGCCTACGATTTCTCCCGGCACCGGAAGATCGTCGACCTCGGCGGCGGCAAGGGGGTGCTGCTGAGCAGCATCCTGCACCACACCCCTGGCCCGGACGGGCTGCTTTACGAGACGCCCAGCGTCATCGAGATGGCGCGGGCGTCGATCGAGCCGACGATCTCGCGGCGCATCGAATTCGTCGCGGGCAGCTTCCTGGAAAAGGTGCCCGCCGACGGCGATCTGTACCTTCTCAAGAGCATCTTCTGCGACTGGGGCGACCACGAGGTCGGCCGGATTCTCCGGAACTGCTATCGCGCTGTCCCCGAAGGAACCGCCCTGCTGGTGATCGACTGGTTCGGCCCCGACCGCTCGCCGACGGAACTCTCCTCCGACGAGTCCATTTTCCGCAATCTCTTCCTGCGCACCCTCTTCGGCGGCCGGGTGCGCTCGCAGCGGGAATTCCGCACGGCCCTCACCGGCGCGGGATTCCGGATCGACCAGGTGATCCCGGAATTCTCCGCCGGTTCCGCGTTCGGTCCCCCGTCGCCGTGGAATCTGATCGTCGCCCGGCGCTGACCCCCACCGCGACTCGAATCGACCTCGATTACCGGCATTTACCGTCATGCCATGAGCGACCCACAGAACGCCGTCGGCGAAGCAAGCACCGACGCTTACCGCCCGCTGATGTCACCCGAGCGCGCCGAACGCATCCGGCAATTTCACGAAGCCATGGTGAACACCACGAAGGCCGAGGACATCGAGACGACCTCGCTGTTCGGGCTGACCTTCGTGGTGCCGCCGGAGGTCAAGCGGATCGGCCCGCTCTCCAAACTGCTCGGCGAAGCCGTGCTGGCCGAGGTCAAGCGCGCGGACCGGGTGCTGGACATGGGAACCGGATGCGGCGTCAACGCCGTCATCGCCGCCACCAAGGCGACCGACGTCCTGGCCGTCGACATCAACCCGCATTCGATGAAGACGACGCACGAAAACGCGCTCCGCAACGGACTCGACGATCGCGTCGAGGTGCGCGAGAGCGATATTTTCAGCAATGTCGACGGCACCTTCGACCTGATCATCTTCAATCCGCCGTTCCGGTGGTTCGCCCCGAACACCATGCTGGAAGCCGCCACCTCGGACGAGAACTACCAGGCATTGACCAGATTTTTCCGCGAAGCGCGCCAGTATTTGGCCAAGCAGGGCCGGATGATCATTTTCTTCAGCAACGCCGGCGATCTCGCCTATCTGCAGCAGCTCATCGACACCGAGGGGTTCCGGCAGGAAGTCGTCTCCCAGGTCAGCCGGGTCGTCGAGGGCCTGGACATCAACTTCTTCGTCTTCCGCCTGTCGTAGGCGAGCGACGGAAACCAGGCACAACGCTCGTGCCCGGTCTCCCCGACGGGCGACCGGGCACAAGCGCCCCCGAGGGGGTAGCGGGGCTCAGGTTCGGCCGGCGCCGGCGCACTCCGCCGCCACCGCGCCTTCTCTTTTCTCCTTACCGGACAGCCGCTTTCTCGCACCCGAGAAGCCGTCGCGCGCGTCTTTCCCGCTCCCGCGGGAAGACGAACCCGGCCAGGAGCACCACTCCTCCGCAACCGCCGGTCGCCAGCAGCGCGACCGCCCGCCGAGGAGCGATTTCGTCGCCAATGCCTTGCCTGGCAACGAAGTACGCACCTTCCCCACCCCCGGCACCCACTCCGTCATCGACAAGACCTTGTCGATATAGACGGTATCGGAAGACCGCAACCTTGACAAGGTCTTGTCGAGTTTGTTAGGGTTCGGGCATCGGAAGGGCAATCGTGTCCTCGACCGCGACCACCGTCGAGGCCGTCGCCGGAACCAGCGCTCTCGCGCGGGAAACAATCCGGCGGGCCGTGTTCCGAAACCAGCCTGGGGGAACAAGTCACCACCAGCCCCGCTGTCCGTGGCCGGGATTCGCGCCGGATGCCGAGTGTTCCGGGCGAACTCGCCGAGAGAGAGGACTTCGACCGAGGAACCGCACTCGGCACCGCGAGCACCCACGATTACCGGAGACAAGCGCGAAGCCAGGCCGGATACCGGCAGAGCGGAAGTTCGGCCTGGGACGTTTCGCCGTTCCCCCAGGGTTGGAATATTCTCTCCGCAATTCCTGTCCGCTGTGATGCTGCTGGCCGCAATCATAAGTTTTTCTTCGATCAGGGGTGGCGAGCGAAACACCCGTACGCCCGCTTGCCGCGGTAGTGAAGGGCTTGTTCGCCTGCTACCCTTGACTGGGTCGGACTTAGCCATGGCCGCGACCGACCGCCAGGCCATTCCTGGGCGATCGTCGCAGGCCAGCAGCCGAGCCCCTGGGGGTGGGCCGTGAAACTCGACCTGGATACCGCGAAGGTGCTCCTGATCGAGAGACAGACACTTTTCCGCGAAATGCTGCAAGAAGTTCTCTCCATCGAAAACGATATTCAGATCATCGGCGACGCGGCGGACGAAGAATCCGCATTTTCCGCCATTGCGCAAAGCCGTCCGGACGTGGTCCTGGTGTCCCTGCGGGACCTGGGCGGGCTGTCCGGCATCATCGACCGGCTGCACACGGCGCATCCCGGCTGCCCGGTCATCGTCCTGACCGTGGCCGAGCAGCCCTTTCCCGCCGCCGACATCCTGGCCATGGGCGTGAACGGCTGCCTGGCCACGAACACCACGAGACAGGAACTGGTGATCGCGATCCGCTCGGTCATCGCGCGCGAGGACTGGTTCGTGCTGTCGGTGCCGAGGGAAAGCCTCGCCGCCCGCGGCGACCATCCCGGATCGCTGTCGGCCTCGCCGGCGAATCAGCTGTCGCGTCGTGAACTCGAAGTCCTCGAACAGGTTTCGGCCGGACTGAGCAACAATCAGATCGCCATCAGGTTATCCATCGCCGAGGGCACCGTCAAGCGGCACCTGCGGAACATCTTCGCGAAACTGGGTGCGGTGTCCCGGATCGACGCGGTGAACAAAGCGACGCTCGTTTTGCCTGTCGCGTGATCGCGTTCCCGGCGCTCCGGTCCGCCGCCGCGGGCCGGAGCGCTTCTTTTCCCCGGCGAATGGCCCGAAAGTGACATGCCCGGCGCGCCCGGTGGTACGCCGAAAGGCATCCTTGCCGGTGCCCGCGCGCCGCCGTTAGCCTCGATTCGACGGCACAATGCTCCCCCAGGAAAGGCCGGCTTAATGGAGTCGAGAGTATTAGGCCCCTTGCGGCTAATACACAACGAGCGAGACATCACCCCGCACGCGCCGAAGATCAGGCCCGTCCTCGCGCTTTTGCTGATGCACGCCAGACAGGTGGTCGGGGTCGACACGATCGTCGAGGAACTGTGGCAGGAGAACCCGCCGCGGAGCGCGGTCACGACGGCGCAGACCTACATCTACCAAATGCGGAAGACCTTCATCAACGAACTCGGCCGCAAGGCGGGCGAGCTGGTCATCCGGACCATTCCCCCCGGCTACGTTTTCGGCGGGGAAAACGAGCTGGACGTCACGCTTTTCGATCAGCTGGTCGGCGAGGCCCAGCGCTTCCGCGCGGCAGGCCGCCCGGAGGAATGCGCGAACCGTGCCCGGCGGGCGCTTTCGCTGTGGTCCGGGCCCGCGCTGGCCAACGTCGAAAAAGGGGAATTGCTGCAGAACTTCGCCACGCATCTGGAGGACAAGCGGCTCATGGCGCTGGAGCTGCGCATCGAGGCGGAAATGCTGCTCGGCCGGCATCGGGAACTGGTGTCCGAACTGCGCACGCTGGTCGCGCTGCACCCGTTCAACGAATGGTTTCACAGCCAGCTCATCACGGCGCTGAACGCGGGCGGCCGCCGCTACGAGGCGCTCGAGGCCTACCGCCAGGTCCGGACCCTGCTGGCCGACGAACTGGGGTTGACTCCTTCGATCGCTTTGCAACGCCTCCACCAGGACATCCTGGTGAACGGAATGCGCGACGACTCGCCGCTCGCGGTCCCCGGGCAACGAGCGGCCGGACGGCGCGAAGCACCGGTGCCCCGGCGGCAGCCGCAGTTCCGGCAGGCTTGCCCGAAGTAGATCGGCTGCCTGACGCGGCCTCCAGATCTCGCGGGCCAGGACCAAGAAACCGAAGCAGGCCTTCGGAAACCGAGGTGACCGCCCTCGCCGGGCGGCGAGGACGATCACCGGCGGGTCAGACCAGCAGCACCCGGCGGCCGCGGGTGTGCCCGGCCTGGCTGTCTGCGTGCGCCGCCGGCGCTTCGGCCAGCGGGTAGGACTTGTCGACCGGGATGTGGAGCTTTCCGAGCCCGATCAGGCGCACCGCCTCGGCCAGTGCCTCCGGCATGGTGCCGCCCACCCCGGCGAATCGGATGCCGAGCATGGGCGCCTCCAGGTCGGCGATGGTGAGCACCTTGTCCGGGTCTCCGGTCAGGTCGAGGAGCCCGCGGATCACGCCCGCGCCGTTGAGATCCAGGGCAGCGTCGACCTTGCCCAGCCGCCGCACCCGTTCGACCCATCCCTCGTCGTACGTGGTCGCGAGCGCGCCCAGGCTTCGCACATACTCCTGATTCGAAGGCCCGGCGGTGCCGATCACCTTGATTCCCTTGTCGCGAGCGATCTGCAGGACCGCGGATCCGACACCGCCCGCCGCGCCGCTCACCAGCAACGTCTGTCCAGAGTGGACACCGGAGAGCCGGATGGTCCGGAGCGCGGTCTCGACCACCGACGGGTACCCGGCCGCTTCGGCGAAGCTCAGCCCGGCGGGCAACGGCGCCCAGGACGACAGGACGGCGAACTCGGCGTAGGTGTTCGAGCCTCGGCCCAGCACCTCGTCGCCGACCGCGATCCCGGTGACGCCCTCGCCCACCTCGTCGACGACGCCGGACGCGTCCTGCCCGACGCCGGCGGGCAGTTCGATCGGGCGGATCCGCCGGAACTGGCCTTCCCGGGTCCGCCAGTCGTGCGGGTTCACCCCCGCCGCGCGCACGGCGACGCGGATTTGGCCAGGGCCGGCGTGCGGTTCGGGCACTTCTGCCAGGTGAAGGACGTCGGGGCCGCCGTATTCGGCGAAGCGCACTGCTTTCATGCCGCCGAACGTAACAACAACGGTTAGTGTTTTGCAACCGTTAGTGCTACGGTCGGCCGCAGCGAGCACAGCGCTCATCCGAATGGGAGTTCACCGTGCATCACCCCCGCATCGACGCTGGCATCGAAATGACGACCCGCGACGGCGTCACCCTCGTCGGCGATCTGTACCGGCCGGCCGAGGACGGCCGCTGGCCCGTGCTGCTGCACCGCACCCCTTACGACCGCGCGGGCGTGTTCCGCGTTTCCGGGCTCGTCGCCGATCCGGTGTGGCTGGCCCGGCAGGGCTTCGCGGTGCTGGTCCAGGACAGCCGCGGGCGGTTCGGGTCCGGCGGCCAGTTCGACTTCGTCACGCAGGAGTACAACGACTCCTCCGACGTCGTCGACTGGGCCGCGGAACAGCCTTGGAGCGACGGCAATATCGGGATTTACGGCTCGTCGTACCTGGGCATGACGGTGCTGCAGGCGGTCGCCGCGCGGAATCCGCGGCTCAAGGCCGCGGTCGGGCTGATCGGGACTGCCGACATGCGGCACACCGCGCGCCCGGGCGGGCTGTTCGAGTTGGGCTTTCTGACCCTGTACGCCCTCGAAATGGCGCAGGAAGGTCTGGACCACACCTCGTTGAGCACCGCCGAACGGGAGCAGGTGCGCAAGTCGCTCAACGAGGCCTTCGCGGATCGGCGCGCCGCGGTGAGCCAGTTGCCGCTGGACCGGATCGCCCCGCTGGCCGACCGCCGGGTCGCGCCGTTCTGGGCGGATTGGCTGCGTTCGCCGCACGATCCGTTCTGGGACCGGCCCACCCTGCTCACCGAACCGGAGCGGGTCGGCATTCCGTTCCTGCAGATCAGCGGGTACCGGGACTTCACCAGCCCCACCCAGTTCCGGCTCGCCGCCCGGCTGGCGGGCAATCCGCAGGCGAGCCTGATCGCCGGACCGTGGACGCACGCGGGCACTTACAGCGCGTTCGGCGACGTCGGCGCGCGAGTGCTGCCGAACGCGGCGGCCGGGGTGCCGACGTGGAGCCCAGTGCTAGCCGCGTTCTTCGACCGGCATCTCCGCGGCGGCGACGGCTCGGATTACCCGGCTGCCGCGCCTTATCTGTCCGAACGGGTCAGCTATTTCGTCGGCGGGTCGAATACCTGGGCGCACGCACCCGCGTGGCCGCCGGCCTCGACTGTCGAGGAATGGACGCTCTCCTCCGGCAAGCTGACCCGCGACGGCGGCCACGGCTCCGACACCTTCACTGCGGACCCGCACGACCCGTTTCCCACGCACGGCGGGGTGATCGCGTTCGAGGGAGATTCCGCCGCCGTGCCAGGCGGAATTCAGGATCAGCGTACAGTCGACGGACGCGAGGACGTGCTCGTCTACACCAGCGCTCCGCTGACCGAGGCGGTGACGATCGCCGGACAAGCAGAGCTGATCGCCTTCGTCACCAGCACCGCACCGGACGCGGATGTGTGCGTCACGCTGGTGGACGTCGAACCCGACGGTTTCGCGCTCAACGTTGCCGAAGGCGCGCAACGAGCCCGCTACCGCAACGGCGGCGACACGGACTGGCTCGACCCCGAAAAGCCCAGCCGGATAACGGTCACTCTCCACGACGTCGCCCACCGATTCGACCCCGGCCATCGCATCCGGATCCAGGTCGCCGGGTTCAGTTTCCCGCGCTACAGCCGCAATCTGCACACTCGCACAGTGCCGGAGTTCGGCACCCTCGACGAGGCGGTCGTCGCGCAGCACACCCTGCACCACAACGAAAAGTCCCCTTCCACGCTGCGCCTTCCGGTGCTCGGCGCATGACCAGTCAGGAGCTTTCCTTGCCCGAAATCGTTGTCCTCGCCCGTCTCCAGGCCAAGCCGGGGCTCGGTACCGAACTGCTCGCGCTGTTTTCCGAACTGGTGCCCGAAGTGCTGCGCACTGAGCCGGAAACGCTGCGGTACGCCTTTTACGTCGAACCCGATTCGGAGCCGTTGCGCGTGACAGTAGTCGAGAAGTACCCGACGCGAGCGGCCCTCGACGCGCACAACACCGGCGTGCTGACCACGTACCTGCCGAAGCTGCTCGAATTGCTCGACGGCGCACCGGAAACAGTCGAGCTGCGCCCGGCTGAGCTGGCGGTCTCGGACCACACTGGCCGGCTGAGCCTCTAGCACGAGACAATGGCGCTTCCGACAGAGCACGGGAGCGAATGTGGACGCAACGGTCGAGTGGGTGGATGCACGCGAAAGGCTGCCGGAGGACGGTATTCCGGTAGCTGCGGCAACGTCGGGCACCTATCCGGCCGGCGAGGCATTCTGGATCGTGCTCCCGATGCGTTTCGCGGCACATTACGTCGCGGCGGACGGGACCGAATACCGCGACTGCTTCGTCGACTCCGACCTCGTCGTCCGCCTGCCGCACGGCCGGCCCGGCAAGGAGCACGTCACCCACTGGGCGATGCTGCCGCCGTTGCCGGGCCTGACCGTGCGCCAGGTTCTGGGCACTTCCTACCCGGCAGCAGCGAAAGCCTGCTCCAGCCGCGGCAGGTAATCCACCAAATCCTGCCCCCAGCAACCAGCCGTGTGCTTGCCCTGACAGTTCGGCCCCCACGCCTTACCGTTGCCGTAATCCACGGCGTAGTAAGGATGTCCGGCCTTGTCGAGAGCCGCTTTCATGTTCTTCTGTGCGACCTCGGTGACCGACTCGGCGAACGCCGGTTCGTCCAGCACGACGTTGATCGGGTTGCCGTCACCCGCACCGGTGTAGAGCGAAACGCCGACACCGGCGAGCTTCCCCGCGTTCACGACCGGGCCGTGTGCCAGCGCCGCGGACATGTCGCCGGCCTCGTTGAGCGGCCCGAAGGCGGAGTCGGTCGGCACGGCCGGGCCGAACCCGCTGCCACCGGTCCCCTCGCCGGAGCCCGAAGTACCCGACATGGCGAAGCCGACATTGGACAGCGTGCCGCGGATCGCCGTGCGGACCCAGTACAGGTTGAAGTCGATCGCGCCGGACAGCGAAACGGCTTGGCTGAACAACTCGGGCCGGTCCTCGGCGTAGTGCAAAGCCCCGAAGCCGCCCATGGAAAGCCCGCCGACCGCCCGGCCGGACTTGGCCGCGACGGTGCGGAAGTTGGCGTCGATAAACGGGATCACCTGGTTGAGATGGAAGGTTTCCCAGTTCTGCGCCCCGGCCGCGGTGTCCTGCCGGACCCAGTCGGTGTACCAGCCGCGCAGCCCGCCGTCCGGCACCACGGTGATCACTTTCTGGCTGGCCAGCATCGCGGGGTACGCCAGATGCGGGTTGCTCGGATCGTCCCCGACCCCGTGCAGGAAGTAGAACACCGGGTAGCGCGTGCTGGTGTCGGTGTAGTAGCTGCTCGGGACGATGACGCGGATGTGGTGCTGTCCCGCGACCGCCGGAGTCGTCACGGTGAGAACGAAGTTGGTGGCAGTGCCCTGAGCCGTCCCGACCTGGGTGAGGCCGTAGCCGTCGGTCAAGGTCGGCGGGACGGCAGGGTCGGCGTGCGCGGCGGGGCCGGTGAAGGCGACGGCCAGCACCGCCGCGGCGGCGGACACCAGGGCGCGCGTACGCGTAAGCAACGGTCTCATGGTCACTTTCTCGGTAGCGGGACGGTTCACGGGTTCTGGGTCACGTGGAAACCGGCGCCGTAGGTGCCGGGGTGCGCGGCGTCGCGGGCGCGCAGGTCGGCGAGGATGTTCGCCGAGCTGGTGTAGACGTACTGCGGAACGCCCAGGATGACGGCCTTCGTGATGCCCGCCCACGGACCGGCCGCCTGGAAGTTGTTGCCCTGGCCGGGGTATGCGGTGCCGGGCACGTGCCAGATCGTCGGGCCGCCCGAATCGCCGCCCTGGTGCTTGGCCCACGACTGGTAGATGCCGTTGGAGTTGCTGGTGACGCGGCCGTACCAGACGCCGAGCTGGCCCGAAACCACCAGCTCGTTGTTGTTGTTCAGCGCGGCGCCGAGGAGGCGTTCGTTGTCCAGCGCCGGGTTCAGCGCGTTGGGGCTGGCCTGCCCGCCGGGGACCTCCAGCTCGCCGGTCTGCTTCAGGTACGGCCCCTGCGAGGAGAGCGTCACCGACGCCACCAGCTCGATGATCATGTAGTCCTTGGTCGGGTGGCCGGTCATCGAGCCTTCCCGGTCCTTGAAGTACCGCACGTAGCCGATCGGGCCGAACGCGACGTCGCCCCGGTCGTACACCGGTGCGATGTTCTCCGGGATGTCCCGGTCGGAGTACTTCTGCCCGGGCGCGTCGGCCAGGCAGTGCCCCGCCGAGACGGCGATCTTCCGGTCGTACTTGTCGGTGCCGACCGCCCCGATCGTGCAGAAGTGGTCGGGGCTGTTCGGGTCGAACAGGATCTGCATCGAGTTGAAGACCCGTTTCGCCGCCGCGGCCGACGCGGTGGCCGTCCCGGTGACCGCCAGGATGAGCACCGCGATCACGGCGAGGAGGAAACTGTTTCGTCGGGTGCGCACGCACGCTCCTTTGGTTTGTCGAGTTCGCAGCCTTCACGGTGCCTGGTACCGGCAGACGGCCACCGCCACCAGAAGCAGCAGCAGCACGCCCGCCAGCACCAGGCACCCGGCCCCGCCGCCGGCCGGACGGCGCTCCGCCTGCCCCACTGGCGGAACGCCGGGATGGCACTCGGCGTAGTGCCGCGCCCGCTCTTCGGCGGCCTGCGACCGGGTGAGCCAGGGCGTCCGGTAGCCGCATTCGCCGCACCAGTAGCGGAAATCGGCGGCCATGTCTCTCCGGGGACGAGGGGATCCGGTACCGCTGATCCTGGCGTTCGCGCAGGTCACCACACCAGAGCACAAGCCGGTCAGTCATGACCGGTCCGCGCGGTAAGCTCGCCGCAAGGCAAGCGAAAGCAGAGTGAGGGGTCTCCGCGGTGACGAGCCGGGCCGGCGTTCTGCTGCGCGAAATGCGCCGCCAGGCGGGGTTGACCCAGGAGCAGCTGGCGGAACGCTCCGAGGTCAGCGTGAGCACCATCCGGCGGCTGGAGAACGGCAAACCCATCGATCCGCGGATGGGCACCGTGAAGCTGCTCGCCGACGCGCTGGGCACCACGACGGCCGAACGCCGCGCGCTGCTGTCCGAGTTCGGCGCGTCCCCCGAGCCGGAGGAGATCGAGCCGCCGCGAACCCGGAACGCGCTGCCCGCGGCCGCCGCGCAGTTCGCACAGGTGGTCGCGTCTCGCTGGCAACGCGAGGAAGAGCAACGCCGCGTCCACGATCCGTACCCGCTGCCGGTGCGCTGGCAGCACGCCCCGGCGCGGCTGACCGACCGCTGGGACAACGTCCGCGGCGTCCGGCCGGGCGGCGTGTCCGAACCGCTGGACCTGACCGGCGAACTGGACGACATCGCCGAGGTCTACCAGCGCATCCCGTCCGGACGGCTGGTGGTGCTGGGCCGCGCCGGTTCCGGCAAGACCATCCTGACGCTGCGGTTCGTGCTGGCCCGTCTCCGGACCCGCACCGCCGCCGACCCGGTGCCGGCGATCTTCGACCTCGGCTCGTGGGACCCGGCGGCGCGCACCCTGCGGGACTGGCTGATCGAACGGCTGCCCCAGGACTACCCCGACTATCCCGGCCTGACCGCTTCGGTGGCCGCCGAACTGGTCGAATCCGGAAGCATCCTCCCGGTGCTGGACGGGTTCGACGAGATCGCCACCGGCTTGCACGCCGCCGCGCTGGCCGCGCTCAGCGCCACCTCGCTGCCGTTCCTGCTGACCAGCCGCCCGGACGAATACGCGCGAGCGGTCGCCGCGACCGACGTGCCGACCGCGGCCGCCGGCGTGGAACTGCTCGACCTCACTCCCGCCGACGTCGCCCACTATCTGCCCCGCACCACCCGCACCGGAAACCGGTGGGACCCGGTGCTCGCCGAGGTGCGCGCCTGTCCGGACGGGCACCTGGCCACCGCGCTGAGAACGCCGTTGATGCTGGTTCTCGCCCGGACCGTCTACAGCGATGCCCCCGGCCACGACCCAGCCGCCCTCCTCGACCGCACCCGATTCCCCACCTCGGACGCCCTCGAAGACCATCTGCTCGCCAGCTTCGTGCCCACCGTCTACCAGCACCGGCCCCCGCACCCGGCCCGCCCGCACCGGAACTGGGATCCCGAACGCGCCCAGCGGTGGCTGGGTTTTCTCGCCCAGCACGTGGGCCAGCTCGACGGCGGCCAAGACCTGGCCTGGTGGCGGCTGGGCGGTTCGCTGCGCCGTTCGTCGCGCATCCTCGCCGTCGTCCTGGCTTCGACGCTGGCCATCGCCGTGCTGAACTGGCTCGTCTTCGTCCCGCTCGACCTCGTCAGCCAAGGGACCGCGTTCACCCTCCGCGCCGGGCTGATGGACGGGCTCCTGATCGGCCCGATGGTCGGCCTCGCCTTCGGTCTGGTCTACGGCCTCGTGATCGTGTGCCGAGGACGAACGGTCGAACCCTCGCGCGTGCAGATCCGGTTGCGCGGGCGGCACCGAACCGGCAGGCAGTTCGTCCACGCGTACGCCACCCGGCTCGGTGCCGCCCTGCTGGGCGGGTTCGTGATCGGGCTCGGCTATGGCCCGGTGAACACGGCGCTGCACGGGCTGCTCTTCGGTTTTCCCTCGGACGGCAGGACAATCGTCGGGCAGATGCTCGTCCCGACGCTCGTCTACGGACTCATCTTCGGGCTGGCCGCCGGCCTCGTGTTCGGACTGATCGCCGCGCTGGAAATCCCGCTGGACGTCGGCTCGGCCGCCACCCCGCTCGGCCTGCTGGCCACCAACCGCACGACCGCGCTGCGGCAGCTGCTCATTCTCGTGCCGACCGTCGCGCTCACCATCGCCTTCGGCGGCTGGCTGCTGGTCGATCTCCTGCAACGACCACTGGGCCCGCTCCGATGGCCGCTGTCGTCGGGCCTGCTGATCGGCGCGGTCGGCGGTCTCGGCGGCGGACTCTCCTACGTGCTGGCGTTCACCGCCTGGGGACAGTGGGTGCTGCTGTCACGCCTCTGGCTGCCGCTGACCGGCCGGTTGCCCTGGGCGGTAACGACTTTCCTGGACGACGCGTACCAGCGCGGGGTGCTGCGACAAGCCGGGGCGGTGTACCAGTTCCGCCATGCGCGGCTGCAGGAGCACCTCAGCCGCGAGTTCCGGGCACCCGCCTGAATGTCCCCGGCGCAGCGGCCTCCACTTGCGCCGCGACCCGCAACAGCAGGTCCTCCCGGCCGGGCGCGGCGACGAGCTGCACGCCGATCGGCAGCCCCGCGGAACTGGTGTGCAGCGGAAGGGAAATCGCGGGCTGGCCGGTGAAGTTGGCGAACGGCGTGAACGGCGCGAACTGCTGAGCACGGCCCAGCGAAGCGAGCGGGTCCGCCGGGTCGGAGCCGAGCGCGCCGGACGGCAGCGGCGGTTCGGCCAGCGTCGGGGTGAGCAGCAGGTCGTGGTCCGCCCACCAGTCCACAACGGACCGGGCGAACCCGGCGACGCCCTCGATCGCGGCCTGCCGGTCCGCCGCGGCCACCTCGGCGCCCAGCACGCCGAGAGTCCAGTTGAGCGGTTCGACGTCCGCTTCGGTGACCTCGCGGCCCAGCTGGTGCCCGAGTTCGCCGAGCACCGAAGCCATGCCCGACGTCCAGAACGCCGCGAACAGCCCGTCCAGCGTCGAGTCGCCCAGCGCGGCCGGAAAACCGGGATCGACGTGGTGTCCCAGCGATTCCAGCAGCCGCGCGGCCGAACGCGCGGCCTCGGCGCAGTCCGCGTGCACCGGCGCACCGTCCGGCCGGGTGTCGAGCAGGCCGACGCGCAGCCGTCCCGGATCGACGCCCAGCTCGACAGGCGTGTCGTCACGCGCGATGCCCAGCAGCAGCGCGGTGTCGCGCACCGACCGCGTCACGGCCAGTTCGCCGATCAAGTCCCACACCGCACTCGCGCCCTGCCCGCTCGTCCGCGACGGCTTGAACCCGACCAGCCCGCAGCAGGACGCCGGAATACGGATCGATCCGGCGGCATCGGTGCCGTGCGCGGCGGGCACCATGCCCGCTGCCACCGCGGCCGCGGCGCCACCGCTGGATCCGCCGGGCGAAAGCGCGGTGTCCCACGGGTTCCGGGTCGCTCCCCACGCCGCGGAGTCCGCGGCGGGAACCGTGCCGAACTCGCTGCACGCCGTCCGCCCGGCGAAGACCAGCCCGGCCGCGCGGAAACGCGCCACCAGCGGGCTGTCCGCCGAGGCGGGCCGGGCCTGTGCCTTGAGCGCGACGTTCCCGTTGGTGCACACCTGCCCGGCGACGTCGGTGAACAAATCCTTGACCAGGAACGGAACCCCGGCGAGCGGTCCCACCGGATCCGCCTCGCGCGCCTGGTCGAAATACCGCAGCGGGACCGCGCCGAGGGCGGCATCGAACCGCTCGACGCGTTCGATCGCCGCCTCGACGAGTTCGCCTGCCTTCACCTCCCCCGACGCGACCAGCGCGGCCTGCTCGGTCACGTCGAGCCAACGGGTCTGTTCGGCGAGGGAGGTCACCTCTCCTTTTTAGCTCGCGCAGCGGACCAGCCACGGCAAACGCTGCCCGACCAGACGAGATCCGTGCCCAGGCGACCTCAATCAACTGGCTGGCCGCGCGGCCCGCACCCGCACCGCACTGCCCGCGCAAGCGATCACCGCCACCCCGCCCAGAATCGTCTGCCAGGTCAGCTGTTCGCCCAGGAACACCGCCGCCCACGCGAGGCTCAGCACCGGCTGCACCAACTGCACCTGGCTGACCTGAGTCATCGGGCCGAGGCCCAATCCCCGGTACCACGCGAAAAAGCCCAGATACATGCTCACCACCGCCAGGTACGCGAACGCGGCCCACTCGCCCACTGTCGCGTGTGGAGGGTGGCTAGCCATCGACATCACGGTCAGCGCGACCATCAGCGGCGAAGCGACCACCAGCGCCCACGAGACGGTTTGCCACGCGCCCAATTCCCGCGCGAGCAAGCCGCCCTCCGCGTAACCGACCGCGGCGGCCAAGACGGCACCGAAGAAAAGCGCGTCCGACCATTGCACTCCGCTGAGGCCGCCGCCCTGCAGGACAGCGAAGCCGATCGCGGCAGCGGCGCCGACGACGGCCAGGACCCAGAACGTCGCGGGCGGACGTTCGCGGGTGCGGAGGACCGCCACCACAGCCGTCGCGGCGGGGAGCAGCGCGATGACGACGGCGCCGTGGCTGGCGGAGGCCGTGGTGAGGGCGTAGGAGGTGAGCACCGGGAACCCGATCACCACTCCGCCCGCGACGACCGCGAGGCGGAACCACTGGGCGCCGCGCGGAAGACGTTGCTTGGTGACGATCAGCGCGACGGTGGCGAGCACCGCGGCGACCACCGCCCGTGCCGCGCCGATGAACATCGCCGAGAAGCCGTCGTTTTCCACCGCGACCCGGGTGAACGGCATCGTGAACGAGAAGGCCACGACGCCGAGCAGGCCCCACCAGAGGCCGGTCCGGGGTAGCGCCGGTGCTGCCGGGAGAGTAGCGCTATCCTTCAGTTTCATGTCCGACGATAGCAGCTCCCGGATCGCTTCGACCCTGCGCACGTGGATCGGCACCGCGCCGCCGGGGGCGAAGCTGCCGTCGTCGAGGGAACTGGTCGCGCGGTATTCGGCCAGTCCGGTGACTGTCCAGAAAGCACTGCGCAGCCTGTCTTCCCAGGGCCTGGTGGAAAGCGTGCCGGGCGTCGGCACCTTCGTCCGCGCGGCGCCCGCCACCGGATCCGGCGACTACGGCTGGCAGACCGCCGCGCTCGGCACGCCCAGCCACCGGCTGCTCAAACCGCCCGCGGCCCTGCAGCCGGTATCCACTAACTCAGTAGCGCTTCACTCCGGTTATCCCGACCCGGAACTGCTGCCGGAGCGCCTCGTCCGCAGCGCGTTTTCCCGGGCGGCCCGGACCGCCGCGCTCGTCGGACGGCCGCCGACCGCGGGCATCCCCGAACTGCAGGCCTGGTTCGCCGCCGAACTCCGCGCCGTGACGCCGGCCGGGATCGCCCCGGTCACGCTCCGGGACGTCGTGATCACGCCGGGCAGCCAGAGCGGCCTGGTCACCGCATTCCGCGCACTGGCCGGGCCGGGACAGCCGCTCCTGCTGGAGTCGCCGACGTACTGGGGAGCCATCCTCGCGGCGACGAAAGCGGGCGTCGCGGTCGTGCCGGTGCCGAGCGGCCCGAACGGACCGGACCCCGACGTGCTGGCCAGGACGTTCGAGCAAACCGGCGCGCGGGCGTTCTACGCGCAGCCCAGTTTCGCCAGCCCGACCGGCGCGCTGTGGCATCCCGACCTGGCCAGCCGCGTCCTCGACACCGTCCGCCAGCACGGCGCGTTCCTGATCGAGGACGATTCCGCGCACGATTTCGGCATCACCGCGGAACCCCAGCCGTTAGCGGGACGCGACGACGACGGCCACGTGGTCTACCTTCGGTCCCTCTCCAAGAGCGTCTCCCCCGCGATCCGCGTCGCCGCGCTCATCGCCCGCGGCCCGGCGCGCGACCGGATTCTCGTCGACACGCTGGCGGAGTCGATGTACGTCAGCACCGTGCTGCAGACCGTCGCACTCGACATCGTGACCCAGCCCGCGTGGCGCACCCACCTGCGCCGGGTCCGCCACCAGCTCAAGACCCGCCGCGACCTGCTCCTCGCCGGCCTCCGCGACCACGCGCCCTCGGTGCACGTGGAATCCGTGCCGCAAGGCGGCCTGAACCTCTGGGCGCGCCTGCCCGGAACGGTCGACCTGGCCCACGTCGTCCGCGACTGCGAGTCCGCCGGCGTGGTCATCGGCTCCGGCGACGAATGGTTCCCCGCCGAACCGACCGGCCGGTTCATCCGCCTCAACTACGCCGGCCCGAACCCCGGCGCGTTCGCCGACGCCGCACGGGTGATCCAGGAAGCAGTCGACACGAACACCGAAGGATAGTCCACAAAGGACTACTCCCGGAGCGCCGCCTTCTGCACCTTCCCCGACGGCGTCAACGGCAGGCTGGCCCGAAGCACAATCTGCCGCGGCACCTTGTAATCGGCCACCTTCCCCGCGCAGTACTCCTTCAGCTCCGCCTCCGTCACCGCCGAATCCTGAGCCGGGACAACGTAATACCGCCCGATCTCGCCCAGCACCGGATCCGGAACACCCACCCCCGCCGCCATCAGGACTCCGGGATGCGCGGCCAGAACGTTCTCCACCTCAACGGGATAGATGTTGAACCCGCCCTGGACGAACATGTCCTTGGCCCGGCCGTGCAACGTCAGGTAACCAGCCTCGTCCGTCTGAGCCATGTCGCCGGTGTGCAGCCAGCCGTCCGCGTCGATCGCGGCCGCGGTCTCCGCTGGCAGATTGTGGTAGCCAGCCATGATCGACGGCGTCCGGAACAACAGCTCGCCGGTTTCGCCAGCCGGCAGCGCAGCACCAGCCGACGAGGCGATTTTCGCTTCCACGTCCGGAAAAGGAACTCCGATCGACCGTTCAGTGGCTTCCGTGCTCGCACCCCACGGCGTCATCACGACGGCACCGGACACCTCGCTCAGCCCGTACAGATTCATCACCGTCGCGTTCGGAAAAGCCGCGGTAAGACGGTGCAGCAGAGCCGGTTCCGCGTTCGCGCCTCCGGTGACCACCACGCGGATCGCTGAAGTGTCGACGCCCGCGAAACGCTCGTGGTTCAACAGCAAGGTGTGCATCGTCGGCACGCCGACCCACATCGTCAGACCAGCCGTCCGGAACAGGTCGGCGGCGGCACCGGCGTCGAAGGACGGCAACAGCACCGACCGGCTCCCGGCGACCAAAGCGGCCAGGATGCAGCAGGTAATCCCGCTGACGTGGTTCAGCGGAACAGCCACCGGCAGCACGTCCGCGGCACTCAACTGCAGATGATCGGCTTCCATTGCGGCGGAAGCCAATTGGCCGCGATGGGTCAGCGTCGCCCCCTTGGGACGGCCGGTGGTGCCGGAGGTGTAGATGATCATCACCGGGTCGTCCTCGACCACCGCCGCCGAAGCCTCGTCCAGCGCCTCGCGATCCGGCTCCGCCGAGCCCAGATCGGCGAACGTCACGACGGACACCCCGGGCAGCCGCAGATCTCCCAGCAGGGCAAGGAAATCGACGTCGCCCGCCGAAGGTTCGGTGACCACCAGACGTGCACCGGAATCGGTGAGGATGTGCGCGAATTCCGTCTCCCGGTACCGCGGGCTCAACCCCACCACCGCCGCGCCGATTTTCGCGGCGGCGAAGTACACCGCGAGCCACTCCGGCGTCGTCCGCCCGTTGACCGCGATCCGGTCGCCGCGCCGCACGCCCCGCCGCAGGAAATCCGCGGCGATCCGGTCCGACCACGCGTCCATCTCGGAGAACCGGAGGTCGCGGGAGCCGGCCGTCCAGCCGACGGCGTCCGCGGCGGCGGTGCGGAGCAGGTCGTGAATACGCGTCATCACTCGTCCTCACTGGTCAGGTGGGCGGCGAGGAAGCCGAGCTGATCCGCGACGACCTTGTCGACCACAGGCGGATGGTAGACGGTGAAGTGATCCGCGTCGTAATGCTTCAGCACGGCCCGCGGCGCGTCTCCGGCCACGGCGGCGGCGATCGACGGGTCGATGAGGTTCTCGCGATCGCACGCGCAGATCAGCAACGGGCAGCGCACCCGCGAGGCCTGCGCGGCGGCGTTGTAGAACACCATGTCCAACCCGGAGGCGGCAGTGATCCGGTTGTCGAACTCGTACCCGTCCGGCGTGACCGACGCCCAGCCTTCCAGCGCGCCGGGCTGGTTGACGAACGCCAGCTCGCCGGGCCTGCCGACCAGCGCGACGTACCGGCGCGGCAAGCGCACCGCCGACCGCAGCAGGTCGGAGACGATCGGCCAGGTGAACCGCGCGAGGTGCCGCAGCCCGGCTCGCGCGACGACGGCCCGCCCGCTGAACACCGGGCACTGCACGACCGCCGCCGCCAGCGACGGATGCCGGGCCGCCGCCGCGAGCACGTGACTCGCACCGAAAGACGTCCCCCACAACGCGATCCGGGCGGCGTCGATCTCGGGCCGCGACCGGGCGAACGCCAGCGCCGCGTCGACGTCCTCGGCGTAGCGGCGCTGGCTGACCAGCTGCCGGGGCAGGCCGCCGGACTCGCCGAGATGCCGGAAGTCGAACGCCAGCACGGCGAAACCCGCCGCGGCGAACCAGGTTTCGTACTGGCCGAGCATCATCTCGTGCGTCGCGCCGCCGCCGTGCACGAGCACGACCGCCGGATGCGGCCCCGGCCGGTCCGGAAGGGTCAGCCAAGCCGCGCACTGGTCGCGGCCGGAACGGAACGCGGTGCGGAGGGTCATCCCGGTCTCCCATCAAGTACTGTGTACGTGAACTCAGCTAAACACGTACCTTGTACTTAATCAAGGAGAATCATGCCCGCACCGCGGAAGTTCACGCGCGCCCGGCTGCAGACCGCCGCACTCGCCCTGGTCGACGCCGCCGGACTGGACGGGCTCACGATGCGCAGCCTCGCGACCGAACTGGGCACCGGGCCGATGACGATCTACAACTACGTCGACGGCCGGGACGGGCTGGAACAGCTCGTCACCGAAGCGGTGATGGCGGAGGCGACCTGGCCGGACCCGTCGGAAGACTGGCGCGACGACGTCCGCGCGGTCGCCGAAGGAATGTGGCGGGCGGTGCGGGCGCATCCGCACGCCATCCCGCTGATCCTGACCCGACGCAGCTTCGACCTGCCGACGCTGCGCCCGGCCGAGGCGCTGGTGCGGGCGCTGGCCCGCAGCGGCCGCTCCGGGACCGAACTGCTGGTCGCGTTCCGCACCGTGTCCGCCTTCGTCACCGGCTCCGCCCAGGCCGAACTGGCCGGCCCGCTCTCGCGCGACGCGGACGTCACCGAGACCACCGACCGGATCGAAGACCTGGACGAAGCCGAGTTCGCCGGGCTCCTCGAAGTCGCCAAGGCAGCCGCGACGAGCGATCCGGAAGCCGAGTTCGCCGCCGGAATGCACATCGTGCTGGCCGGGCTGCAAGAAAAAACCCGGTGACCGCCCGAGGCGCCCGCCCAGGCCAAAGAGACCGGCGACGCTAACACCACTCATGACGGCGGGAACGAGACAGCCGTCTGTGAGGGGAACCCTGAGGGAATCAGATTCCCTCAGGGTTCCCCTCACAGACGACGAACCCCGCCTCCGCCGCTGGTCCCGGCGGGAGCCGGGCCGGGTTTCCCGCGTCGCTCAAGACAGGTGATGCACGTCCTGCAGCCCGTACACCGGCGTCTCCAAGCCCTCGAACCGCGCCTTCAGCTGCAACGCCAGATACAGCGAGTAGTGCCGGGACTGGTGCAGATTCCCGCCGTGGAACCACAACCCCTCCTGCTGGGTGGGCTTCCACATGTTGCGCTGCTCGCCCTCCCACGGGCCCGGGTCCTTCGTCGTCTCCGACCCGAGGCCCCAGCATTTGCCGACCCGGTCCGCGGTTTCCTGCCCGACCAGATCGGCGACCCAGCCGTTCATCGAGCCGTAGCCGGTCGCGTAGACGACGACATCGGCCTCCAGTTCAGTGCCGTCCGACAGCACCACCGAACCCGCGGTCAGATGGTCGACCTGGCCGTGCGCGAGCTTGATGCTCCCGTTCGCGACAAGTTCCGAAGCGCCGACATCGATGTAGTAGCCGGAGCCGCGACGCAGGTATTTCATGAACAGACCGGAGCCGTCGTCGCCCCAGTCGTGCTTGAACCCGGCCGCTTCGAGCCGCGCGTAGAAGTCCGCGTCGCGCTCGTGGATCGCTTGGTACACCGGGATCTGGAACTCCGGCATGATCCGGTACGGGATCGACGCGAAGATCAAATCGGCCTTCTCGGTGGTCACGCCCGCGGCCAGCGCGCGCTCCGAATACAGGTCCCCGAGGCCGAGGTCCATCAGCGAATCCGACTTCACGATGTGCGTGGACGAGCGCTGCACCATCGTCACGTCCGCACCGTGCTCCCACAGCGCCGCGCAGATGTCGTGCGCCGAGTTGTTCGACCCGACGACGACCGCCTTCTTGCCCGCATACGCATCCGGCCCCGGGTGTTGCGACGAGTGGTGCTGGTCGCCCTCGAACTCGTCCATTCCGGGGAACGACGGCACATTCGGCTTGCCGGACATCCCGGTCGCGAACACGACGTGCCGCGGCGTCAGCACCACCTGCTCGCCGTCGCGGTCCACCGTGACGTGCCACTGCTTCGCGCCGTCGTCCCACGCCGCCGAGGTGACCGCCGAGCGCGTCCAGTACGGCACCTCCATCAGGCGCGTGTACATCTCCAGCCAGTCCGCGATCTTGTCCTTCGGCGCGAACACCGGCCAGTTCTCCGGGAACGGCAGATACGGCAGGTGGTCGTACCAGACCGGGTCGTGCAGGCAGAGGTTCTTGTACCGCTTGCGCCACGAATCGCCGGGCCGGTCGTTGCGCTCCACCACCAGCGACGGCACCCCGAGCTGGCGCAGCCGGGCGCCGAGCGCGATCCCGCCCTGCCCGCCGCCGATCACGACGACGTAGGGCTGCTGGTCATACCCGAGCGTCTCCTGCTCCTCGGCCCGTTTCTCCGCCCACGACCGACGGCCGCGGACCACCCCGTGCTCGACGCCCTTCGGCCGCCGTTCCCGCTGAGACTCCTCGAAACCCTTCAGCTCGCGCAGGCTGGTCAGCAGCGTCCAGGCACCTTCGTCCTTCAGCCGCAGATGCCCCTTCGCGCGTCCGGCGGCGGTCTCGAACTCGATCCACGCTTCGGTGACGCCATTGGCCTCGGTCGCCGGTTCGGAGGTGCGGAATCCGCTCGGGTCAGTCGTCTCCAGACAGCCGCCGAGCAGGCCGGCCACCCCGTCGCGACCCTCGACGGTCTTGAGGTTCCAGGTGAACGAAACCAAGTCGCGCCAATAGGAATCGACGGCGAACAGCGCCGCGGCGGCCTCGACGTCGCGGGCGGTCAGCGCGGCCTCGAACCGGGCCAGCCAGTCCTCGACCCGGGCCTGCGGCGTACTCGCCTCCGCGATCCGGTCGACTGTCTGTGTCATCGCTACTCCTCGGACGTCGCTGTCGTGGTGTAGCGCCGATCACACTCCTCCCGCGAAGGGCGCGGCAAGGGTTGCAGCGAGTTGCACGCCGCCGGTGCATGGAAACATCGGCGCAGGTCACCTATGCTGGGCGGCTAACGCGACGGTGCGGGAGGTGACTGTGGTGGTGCACAGTGCGGTGCCTCCGGGCCGCAACCTGCCCACCCACGCCCGCGACCTCGTCCGGATGCACGAAGCGGTCATCGGCGGCAGCCGTCCCGCCGTGCCGCCGCGCCCGCTCGTGTCGCGCTCCTGGTCCCGAGTGCTGAGCCTCGGCCTCACCGCCGACGGGATGAACGCCCGCGATTCAGTACCCGGCGAAGAGGTCGAACGCCGCAGGCACGGCTCGCCGCTGCGGCACATCATCGAGGACCTCCGCCAGGTCGTCGGCGCGACGTCCGATTCGGCGCACATGCTGCTGGTGGTCACCGACGCGGACGGCATCATCCTGTGGCGCGAAGGCTCCTCCGCCGTCCGGCGGAAGGCGGACACGCTCGGCTTCACCGAAGGGTCCGAGTGGACCGAATCCCGCGTCGGCACCAACGCGATCGGCACCGCGCTCGCCGAGGCCGCGCCGATCGAACTGCTCGCCGGCGAACACTTCGAGCAGAACCAGCACCCGTGGTACTGCACCGCCTCGCCGATCCACGACCCGCGCACCGGCGAACTGCTCGGCGTCATCGACGTCAGCGGCCCCGCCCTCACCCTGCACCCGGCGATCGGCGCCCTCGTCGAAACCGGCAGGCGGCTGGCCGAGTCCGAACTCTGGCGCACCCACCGCCAGCGCCTCGAACGACTGCGCCAAATGGCTGAACCTGTCCTCGTTTCCGGACCCGCGCTGGTCGTGGACGAGGACGGCTGGGTCGCACACAGCGTCGGCGTCTCCGCCGGCGAACGCATCGCCGCCCCGAAGGCGGGTCAAGTCGTCGCCGTCCCCGGCCTCGGCGCCTGCCTCCCCGAACCGATCTCCGACGGCTGGCTCGTCCGCCCCGCCAGCACCGCCCGCGCCGTCCGGCTCGAACTCGACCTCACCCCCGCGCCCCTGCTGAGCCTCCAAGCAGGCGACACCGGCTGGCGGCGCCCAGTCACCAAACGGCACGCGGAAATCCTCGTCCGCCTCCACAAGGCAGGCCGCGAAGGCCTGTCCGCGGTCGCGCTGAGCCACGCCCTCTACGGCGACGCCGACCACCTGGTCACCGTCCGCGCCGAGGTCTCCCGCCTGCGCCGCCTGCTCGGCGCCATCGTCGACACCCGCCCCTACCGCCTGGCCGACGGCGTCCGGATGACTGTCCACGCAGGACAGTGACCAGCGGCGTCGCGGAAACCAGGCCCCCCGTGCGGCGTCGCCGAGGCGTCCGCTAATGTTTACGACACGTTGCACAGCAGCAAGCGCGATTAGCTCAGCGGGAGAGCGCTTCCCTGACACGGAAGAGGTCACTGGTTCAATCCCAGTATCGCGCACTCCAGTCCACCCCAGGCTGGTGCGTTGCACAACGGGCGATTAGCTCAGGGGGAGAGCGCTTCGTTCACACCGAAGAGGTCACTGGTTCGATCCCAGTATCGCCCACCGATTCTCGGGGCGAGCTATGCCCGCGGAACACGCGGGCCAGCTCGCCTCGAAGTGTTTTCTGGGGGTGCAACCCCCAGACCCCGCCCGGCGGGGCTTCGCCCCCCGGACCCCCCGGCCTCGGTTCCGTTCCGGCTGGACCATCCACAAAGGACCCCAGGCGCGCCGAATTGCCCGATTGATGCCCACGTGACCCTATCCGAAGGTCCGTGAAGGGAACCCTGAGGGAATCAGAGTCCGTGAAGGTTCCCCTCACGGACAACTCGACCCCACGCCCGCCGGGCAGTTGGTGCGCCAAGAGCGGCGCTGGCCGTGTCGGCTGCTTCGACGGGGACAGGCGAGCTTCAACGGCAACCGCACCCTGGCATTGCGGCTTCGTTTGGTGGGCGGGTTCAGGTTTGTTTTGCTTCCGTTAGGCGGGTCAGGATGGCCTCGGCGGTGGCGGTGATGGTTTTTGTTTGGCTTGCTTGAGTGAACCAGGCGTAGGTTGTTTTTCGCAGTGGGGTGCCTGCGGCGCACGCTTCTACAACGACTAGGCCGTAGCCTTCTCTCGCGGATGGGTTTACTACGCAGGCTGCGCTGCGGATGGCGGCGTTTAGTTCGGGTTGGCTGACGAAGCCGGGTAGGTCGATGACGGCAGCTAGGCCGAGGCGGTTGATTTCGGCTTGTACTAGGGCTTTCGTGGGGCCGTCGCCGTAGATGGTGGCCGTTAGGGCCGGTAGGTGGATTCTTGCGGCGGCGATGGCTGCCGGGAGGGTTTCTACTCGCTTGTCTGGGATGTGACGGCCGATGAAGATCGCTCGTGGTGGGGCGGTGAAGGTCGGGGGCGCTGTGTCTGCGAGGTCGATTAGGCCTGGGCTGATCAACGGGTCCGTGCGCAGGCCTGCGTTTTTTAGGCGGTTAGCGGAAAGTTGGGAGTGGCAGGTGGCGATGGGGCTTAGGCGGGCGGCTAGGCGTTGTAGTGCGGTGGCGATTCGGCCGGTGATTGGGCCTGCGTATTCGCGCCATTGTGCTGGTTCCCATACTTCTAGCCAGTCCGCGGCGATCGTGACGTTGCTGCCTGCCAGTGCTGCTCTTGTCGCTAGCGCGTTGGTGGTTGGCAAGGCGCTTACCAGGATCGCGTCGTAGGTGGTTCGGTGGTGGCGCAGGTGGGTGAAGAGTCCGCGGGCATAGCGGAGTGCTGGGCCGGGGCGGCGGGTGCCGTTGGCGTCGTAGAGGTCAAACGCGGCGCTGACTGCCACGATGCGGATTCCGTCGATGGACGGCGGCTCGGCATCCGGCCAGAACTGTCTTGTCAGGTAGGTCACCTCGTGGCCCGCGGCGGCGAACTCCTCGGCGAAGCGGCGGTACTGGCGTTCGCCGCCGCCCGTTGACCAGGGGAACAGGCAGTCGTAGGCGATCGCGATACGCACCACGGGGTTCCTCTGCTTCGACGGACGGCGCGAGTATTCACCCGGCCGCCAGATCCGGGACACCCAGGTCGTCCATGCTCTCCTCCGGGCGAGCGGCGGCCGGTAAATCCGGGCGACCGCTGTCTCGCCGCGGACACGTGGAGGACAGCACCATGGCGGGTACGAGTCGCCGGAACTTTCTCGGCATGGCGGGCGCTTCGCTCGCCGGGGCAGCGGCCGGAGGGCTGCTGCCCGGATCCATCGGGAAGGCGCTCGCGGTCGAACCGGCCCGCCGGTCGGGCACCATCGAGGACGTCGAGCACGTCGTGGTGCTCATGCAGGAGAATCGCTCCTTCGACCACTACTTCGGCACTATGCGTGGCGTGCGCGGCTACGGCGACCCCCGGCCGCACCTGCTGCCCGGCGGACGGCCGGTCTTCTACCAGCCGCCCGCGAAGGTGCGCACCTCCCGCTACAACGGCCGCGGTCTTCCCGACGACGCCGAGCACGTGCTGCCGTTCCCGCTCGACGCGCTGCGCACCAGCGAGCACATCGCCGGCACCGACCACAGCTGGGGCAGCGGCGAACCGCTGTGGAACGGCGGGCGCTACGACGGCTGGGTGAACGAGAAGCAGGACGTGTTCACCATGTGCTACCAGCAGCGTTCCGAGCTGCCCTACCACTACGCGCTGGCCGAGGCGTTCACCATCTGCGACGCCTACCACTGCTCGGTCCCCGCCGACACCGCGCCGAACCGGATCATGCTCTGGTCCGGCACCATCGACGCGCAGAACCGGCTCGGCACCAAACCGAACGGCCCCGGCCTCGACGAGCGGGCGGACACCAACGGCTACACCTGGACCACCTACCCCGAGCGGCTGCAGAAGGCGGGCGTCACCTGGAAGCTCTACCAGGGCGGCAGCGGCATCCCCGGCGAGCCGACGGACAACTACACGGACAACTCGCTCGAGTTCTTCGCGCAGTACCACCGCCAGGAAGGCGCGTCCGGCCCGCTGGTCGAGCAGGGCGTTTCGACGCACACGCTCAAGGAGTTCCGCGCCGACGTGCAGGCCGGGAAGCTGCCGCAGGTCACCTGGATCGTCCCGCCGTACAAGTACAGCGAGCACGCCGCCGCGTCCGCCAGCGACGGCGCGTACTACCTGAACCTCGTCCTCGACGCGCTGGTCTCGAACCCCGCGGTGTGGAGCAAGACCGTCTTCTTCATCAACTACGACGAGAACGACGGCCTGTTCGACCACGTCGTCCCGCCGATGCCGCCGCTGCTGAACCAGCCGGGCACGGACGGCCTGGTGTCGCGGTCGCTCACGGCGAGCCTCGCCGACGAGTTCCTCGACTTCGACAAGCTGCGCCCGAGCACCGGCACCGGCCCCAGCGGGCACCGGCTGACCGGCAAGCACCCGGCCGGGCTGGGTTCGCGGGTGCCGATGTTCGTCGTGTCGCCGTGGTCGCGCGGCGGCTGGGTCTGCTCGGAAACCTTCGACCACACCTCGGTGCTGCGGTTCCTGGAAGCCCGGTTCGGCGTGGCGGAGCCGAACATCAGCGCGTGGCGCCGTTCCGTCTCCGGCGACCTGACCTCGGCGTTCGACTTCTCCCGCCCTCAGGCCAAACCGGTCGTGCCGCCCACTCCCGCCCCGCTGCCGAGCAAGAACCAGCCGTTCTCGGTGAAGCTGCCGCAGACGATGCCGAAGCAGGAGCCGGGCGTCCGCCCCGCGCGAGCGCTGCCGTACCGGTTCGCTACGGGGGTCTCCGGCAAGCGCGACGGCCGCTCGATTTCGGTGCAGTTCACCAACAACGGCACCGCCGGCGCGCACTTCTACGCCTACGCGCACGGCGATTCGCCCCGCCGCTACACGGTCGCCGCGCACGACACCGTCACCGACATCTGGGAAGGCGCCCCGGGCACCGACGAGCACGGCAACTACGACCTGCGCGTGACCGGCGCGAACGGTTACCTGGCGCAGTTCACCGGCGTCACCGCGGACACCAGCGAGCCCGAGGTTTCGGTGTCCACGAACAACTACGGCGCTCCCCTGCTGACGCTCACCATCACGAACCCTGGCCGCCAGCGCCGGAAACTCAAGCTGCGCAACGATTACAGCCACGGCGCCGCCCGGACGATCGTGCTCGGCCCCGGCGAAACCCGGCGGGTCCCGTGCGAAACGGCGTCCTCGTTCGGCTGGTACGACCTCTCGCTGACCGACCCGGCCGCACCCGGGTACCTGCGCCGGTTCGCCGGGCACAACGAGACCGGACGGCCCAGCTTCAGCGACCCCGGCCCGCGCCGGTAACCCCGTCCGGGACAACGAAAACGCCCGGCCGGGTGGTTCCCGCCGGGCGTTTTCGCGGCCCGCTTGCTTCATCGATTCAGTCGTGTCACGGCCGGTGCATGCGTGCCGGCGACCTCGACTGCCCCGGATCGAACGCGGTGGTCCGGGCCTTCGCCCGCAAAGGCATTCAGGTGCCCGGCTGGCATCTCGCCGACGTCTGCTCAGGTCGGGGCCGCTCTTGCAGGTCAGCGGGGCGGGAGCAGGGTTTGTCCGTGAGGGGAACCTTCACGGACGACACACCCGGTTCGGTCTGCGCGCAGTCGACGCGTTGCACGCGGGCGAGTCCGGCGTCATGGTCGCGTTGCGCGGCACGGAGATCCGCGCGGTCCCGCTGGTCGCGGCTGGGCGGAAGACCGTCCCGCCGGAGCGGGTACCGCGAAGTCGAAGCGCTGCTCAGCTAACGCATCGGGTTAAAGTCCGGCGCATGAAGCGCGCATCGGTGGCCGACGGGCTCGACCTCTACCTGCCCGTATCCACCACCCGCCCGGCACACGCGCTCGAAACGGCATTGCGCGCCGCAGTCGTCGACGGCCGGCTTCCGGTCGGCACCCGCCTACCCGCCTCACGCGCGCTGGCCACCGATCTCGGCATCGCCCGCAGCACCGTTTCCGAGGTCTACTCGCGACTCGCCGCCGAAGGCTGGCTGGAGAGCCGCGTCGGAGCCGGAACGTGGATCGCCGGCTTCCCTCAGCAAGCGCAACCGGCTGCCGCGCAACAACAATCGCCGCCGGAGTACGAACTTCGCGGCGGTCTCGCCGACGCTGGCGACTTCCCGCGCAGCCAGTGGAGCGCGCAAACCCGGCGGACGCTGTCGGAAATGCCGGTCTCGGCGTTCAGCTACGCGCCGCCCGAGGGCGTGCCCGAACTCCGCGACACCCTCGCCGGCTACCTCGCCCGCACGCGCGGGGTCACCGCGACGAGCGTCCTGATCGGCAGCGGCTTCGGCGATCTCCTTTCCTTGACCTGCCGAAGCATCCGCGCCCGCGGCGGCAGGCGGATCGCCGTCGAGGAGTACGGACACGAACGGCACCGGCGCATCATCGCCGAGTCGGGGCTGGAGATCGTCCCGATCCCGGTCGACGCGGAGGGTGCCGACCTCGCGGACACCAAGGCCGACGCAGCCTTCCTCACGCCAGCCCACCAATTCCCGACCGGAGTACCGCTCTCGCCGGAACGCCGCCGAGCCGCCGTCGAATGGGCGAACAGCCACGACGCGCTGCTCCTGGAAGACGACTACGACGGCGAATTCCGTTACGACCGCCGCAGTATCGGCGCGCTGCAAGCCCTTGCGCCGGACCGGGTCGTGTACCTGGGCACGTCGAGCAAAGCCCTCGCCCCGGCCGTCGGCGTCGCGTGGGCGGTGGCCCCGACCGGGCTTCGCCCCGAACTGCTCCGGCAACGGAGTCTCAGCGGTGTCACGCCAAGCGGGCTGCACCAGCAGGTCCTCGCCCGTTTCCTCGACTCGCACGAATACGACCGCGCCGTCCGCCGACGCCGGGCCACCTTCCGGACCCGCCGCGAACTGTTCGCCCGGCTCCTCGCCGAACGCACCCCGGAGCTGCGGCCCGGCGGCCTCGCCGCAGGCCTGCAATGCCTGGTCGAACTCCCGGACCAGGCCGCCGAAGAACGTACGCTCGCCGCCGCGCGCCAGTTCGGCGTCGCCCTCGAAGGACTCGCTGACTACCGCGCACCCGGCGGCAACGCGGACCGCGCCGGGGTCGTCATCGGCTACGGCGCGGTGTCGTCCGCCCGAGCCACCCGCGCGCTCACCCTGGCCGCCGACGCACTGGCAAATGGACTGAGTTTACCGAGCTGAATTGGCCGGGAATCCGGTCCATTCGCGACCTAGCCTAGGTCCATGACACCGACGATCCCGATCCCCCAACGCCTCGATTTCGACGCGCTGGCCCCGATTTTCTCCCGTGCGATGAGCACTTTGGACGACGCCGCGACCCAGCAGCTCGACCACGCCGGCATCGACCCAGGCCTGCGCGAACTGGTCCGCCTCCGCGCCTCCCAGCTCAACGGCTGCGCCTACTGCGTCGACATGCACTCGCAGGCCGCCCGCAAGGAAGGCGTCGCCGCACAGCGGGTCGACGCGCTCGCCGTCTGGGCGGAATCCGGCCTGTTCACCGCCGCCGAGCGGGCCGCGTTCGCGCTCACCGAAGACGCCACGCGCCTCTCCGAAACGCACGTGCCCGAGCCGACCGTCTCCGCCGCGGTCGCCGCCTTCGGCGAAGAAGGCGCGGCGGCGTTGATCTCGCTCATCACCGCCATCAACATGTGGAACACGGTCGGCGTGACGACCCGCTGCTGGTCAGTCAGCCCGGCATGAACACCGCGATCCGGCGGCTCGCCACCGCGCAAGCACTGACCTCGGCGGGCGACGGCGCGGTGCTGGCCGTGTCCGCCGTCCACTTCACCACCCGGGTCGGCCTGCCGGCGGGAATCGTGGCGCTCGGGCTGTCGCTCGGCGCCGCGACGAGCCTGACCACCACCGTTCCGTTCGGGACGCTGCTGGACCGGATCGGCGCGCGTCGAGCACTCGCCGCAGCGACCGTCGCCGCGGTCGCGGGCCTGCTGTTGTTCGCCGTCGCGCACACTGTTCCGCTGTACATCGCCGCGTGCGCGCTCTTCGCCTGCGGGCAGAGCGCGCTCGCGGCGGGCCGCCAAGCCGTAGTCGCGACCGTCGTCGCTCCCGAAGGCCGTGTCCAGGCTCGCGCGCTGCTGCACACCGCTGTCAACATCGGCATCGGCACCGGATCCGGTTTAGGCGCGCTGGTCCTCGCCGCAGGCACCAACGCGGTCACCGTTTTCGTGGCAGACGCCGGATTGTTCGTCCTCGCCGCCGCGCTGTACCTGCACGCCGGACCGGACGCCCCCGCCGTACGCCAGCCCGGTTGGCCCGCCCTGCGCGACCGCCGCTACGTCACGCTCACCGTGCTGGCCGCCATCACCCAGCTGACCATGCCGATCCTCAGCGTCACCCTTCCACTGTGGATAGTCACGCGCAGCAGCGCTCCACAATGGACCTCCGCGGCAGTACTGCTGGCCAACACCGTCCTCGTCGTACTCCTCCAACTGCCGATCAGCCGACGGGTCCGCGACGCCCGCACCGCCCGCCGATCCCTCGCCGCAGCCGGAATCTTCCTGATCGCCGCGTGTACCGTGTTCGGCTCGCTCGGTGCTTCCGCACATCCGGTCGTCCTGGCGCTGGCCGGCGCGCTCCTGCTCACCCTCGCCGAAACAACCGCGTCCGCCGGCTCCTGGCATCTGGCGTTCAGCCTTGCCCCAGAAGGACATCAGGGCCAGTACCAAGCCCTGTTCGCCACCAGCACCGCACTCGCCCGCATCACCGGGCCGATCGTGCTGGTCCCGCTCGTGCTGACGTTCGGCTTCCTCGGCTGGACGCTCGCCGGGCTCGGCATGCTGGCCGCGGCCGCCGCGCTGGCGGTCATGGCCGTCCCTCAGCGGAAAGCGGACTGCCCGGTGATCGCCTGACCGATCACCAGCGTGTGCATCTCGACGGTGCCCTCGTAAGTGAGCACCGACTCGAGGTTGTTCATGTGCCGGATCACCGGGTACTCCAGCGAAATCCCGTTCGCGCCGAGGATCGTGCGCGCGGTGCGGCAGATCTCGATCGCCTCGCGGACGTTGTTCAGCTTGCCGAGGCTGACCTGTTCCGGCCGCAGCACCCCGGCGTCCTTGCGCCGTCCCAAGTGGATCGCCAGCAGCAACGCCTTCGTGTACTCCAGCGTCATGTCGACAAGTTTCTGCTGCGTCAGCTGGAACGCGGAGATCGGCTTCCCGAACTGCGTACGGTCCTCGGCGTAGGACATCGCCGCCTGCAAGCACGACCGTGCCGCGCCGACCGAACCCCACACGATGCCGAAACGGGCTTCGTTGAGGCAGCTCAACGGTCCCTTCAGCCCGGTGACCTCCGGCAGCACCGCGTCCGCGGGCAGACGCACGCCGTCCAGCACGAGTTCGCTCGTGATCGAAGCGCGCAGCGAAAGCTTGTGCTTGATCTCCGGCGCGGAGAAGCCCGGGGTGTCCGTGGGCACCACGAATCCGCGCACGCCCTCGTCGGTCTGTGCCCACACGACGGCGACATCGGCGACGCTTCCGTTGGTAATCCACATCTTCCGGCCGTCGAGGACCCAGTCGCCGCCGTCGCGCCGCGCGCGGGTGCGCATGCTGGCCGGGTCCGAGCCGGCGTCCGGTTCGGTCAGCCCGAAGCAGCCGATCGCCTCGCCCGCCGCCATCGACGGCAGCCACTGCTGCTTCTGCTCCTCCGAACCCCACTTCCAGATCGCGAACATCGCCAGCGACCCCTGCACCGACACCAGCGAGCGGATGCCCGAGTCGGTCGCCTCCAGCTCCAGGCAGGCGAGCCCGTACTCGGTCGCCGACATCCCGGCGCAGCCGTAGCCCTCCAGGTGCATGCCGAGCACCCCGAGCGACCCGAGGTCCTTGGCCAGCCCGCGGACGTCGGGCAGCTCGCCGCGTTCGAACCAGTCGCCGACGTACGGGTCGATCCGCTCGGCGCAGACCCGGCGGACCGCGGCCGCGATCGCCTTCTCGTCCTCGGTGAACAGGTCGCCGAGCCCGGCGGGGTCGCGCGGATCCAGCGGCGGCAGGGACTTCGTGGCGCTCATTTCTTCTCCTCTGCGAGCCAGCGGCGAATCTCGTCGCTGTGCTGCCCCAGCCGGGGCGGGGCGGTGTAGCGGGTGACCGGCGTGTCCGAATAGCCGATCGGATGACGGACCTGGGGCGGAGAGTCGCCGACCGGCACGGTGGGCGCGAGCCCGAGCGATTCCGCGAGCTTGAACCCGTCCGCGAGATCGCCCACCGGCCCGGCAGGCACGCCGGCTTCGGTCAGCTTCGCGGCCCAGACGACCACGGTGTCGGTACCGAGCCGCTGTTCGAGCGCAGCTCTCAGCTCCGGACGGTTGCGCACGCGTTCGGCATTCGTCGCGAACCGCTCGTCGTCGGCCAGCTCCGGAACGCCCAGCACCTCGGCGAGCCGGCGGAACTGCCCGTCGTTGCCGCACGCCAGCGCGAGCACGTCGTCCTTGCAGCGCAACGTTTCGTACGGCGCGATCGACGGATGCGAGTTGCCCATCCGGCGCGGCGCGCGTCCGGTCGTGAGGTACGAGGAAGCCTGGTTGGCCATCGAACCGAGCAAAGTGGACAACAGATTCACCTCGACCCGCTGCCCACGTCCGGTTTTCTCGCGGGCCCGCAACGCGGCGAGAATGCCGATGGTGGCGTCCTTCGCCGCGAGCACGTCGACCAGCGCGACGCCGACCTTCGCCGGTTCACCGTCCGCCTCGCCGGTGACGCTCATCAGGCCACCCATTGCCTGCACGAGGAAGTCGTAGCCGGGCAGGTCCGCGTCGCCACCGAAGCCGGAAATTGAGCAGTACACAACGCCGGGATTACCCACGCGGACGGATTCGTAGTCGAGCCCGCGCCGCTGCAACGCGCCGGTCCGGAAGTTCTCCACGAACACGTCGGCACGCTGGGCGAGTTCGCGCGCCAGCACCTGGTCGCCCGGATCGCCGAGATCGAGCACTACCGACTGCTTGGACCGGTTCGCGCATTCGAAGTACGAACTGGAGTGCGCGGTCCACGGCGGCCCCCACCCGCGGGTGTCGTCCCCGGAACCGGGCCGCTCGACCTTGATCACCGTCGCCCCGAGGTCGGCCAGGTTCACGCACGCCAGCGGACCGGCCAGCACCCGGCTGAAGTCCGCGACGACGACACCGTCCAGTGGCATGCTCACGAGCGCACCTCCTCGCTACGCATACTGGCATCAAAATACGTATTTACGCAACCTGCAGGTCCGGGTAGAGTTCCCGATCACCCGAGGAGAGAGCACCCGATGCCGACGCACCCCACGCCGGACGGCCGCCCGAGGCCGCACCACCGGATGATCGACCGGGTGTCGACCATCCTCGACCGGGCCGCGCGCTCCCGGAACGGGGTCACGCTCACCGAATTCGCCCGCGAACTCGACGCGCCGATGAGTTCGATCCAGGGCCTGGTCAACGGCCTCGTCGCCACCGGATACCTCGACGAGCACGACCGCCGCTACTCCCTCGGTCCCGCTCCGTTCCTGCTCATCCGGCTGGTCGGCCGCCCCACCGTCACCACGGTGTCGCACGAGGACCTCGAAGCGCTGCACACGGAAACCGGGATGACCGCGGTGCTGGCGATCATGGTGGGCAGCGACCTCTACTACGTCGACTACGCCTCGCACGACCCGCGCTACGCCTACCTCGCCGAAGGTTTCGTGCGCCGCTCCCCGATCCGGACGTCGACCGGCTGGATCTTGTTGGGAGCCATGGAAAACCGCGATCTGTGGCCGCAGATCGGCGCGTTGCCGCCCGCGGACGCCGAACTGGTCGAACGCTTCGTGCAGGACCTGACCCGGATCCGCGCCGAGGGCCTGGTCGCCGCGCCGAGCGCTTCCACCGAGGCCGACGGCGTGTCAGTCGCCGTGGTCGAGGACGGCCGGACGGTCGCCGCCGTCGGAATCATGGGCAGCCACACCGAAGTAGCCGAGCGCAAAGCCGAACTGATCGAGGTGCTGGGCCGGCACCGTCGTGAGTGGCAATCGCGGTTCTAACCGGGATCAACACTCACGAGCGCCGCCAGCACCCGGCCGTCCGCATCCATTTCGCGCTCCACCTCGGCCAGCTTCGCCGAGGCCCGCTGATGCGCACTGCGCCCGCGCGGCGCGAGATACACCCGCACCCGCCGCCGGTCCTCCGCATCCACCTCGCGATACGCCGCCGCCGTGGTCACCAGCCGGTCCACCACCCGGGTCAACGTCGGCCCGGTAACGAGCGTGCGCCCGGCCAGCTCGGTCATCGTCAGCCCGTCACCGGCCGCGAGCGCGTCCAGCACCAGCCAGCCGTCGAGGGTCAGCCCCTCGGTTTTGAGCAGCGGCTCGATCCGCAGCGTGACCGCCCGTGCGGTGCGGGTGAGCGCGCGGATCAACGACGCCTCGGCCGCCTGTGCCTGCCTCATCCGCCCGCCCTCGTTCCGCCCTTGCGCAAATGCCTTCGCATTGTAAGACTTCCAAATGGAAGCAAGTCAACCGGCAAAGAAGCCCGGAGCCGGCATGGGACTCGGAGTCGCCAGCCGCGCGAGCGCGCTGCGCGTCGCGCTGGTCGTCCCGCTGCAGGGACCGGCCGGCCTTTTCGGGCCTTCGTGCGAGGCGATCAGCGAACTCGCGGTCCGGGAACTCAACGACGCGGGCGGAATCCTCGGCCGCGAGGTGACGCTGGAGGTCGTCGACGGCGGCGCGGCCCCGGCCCAGGTCGCTTCCTCGGTACGCCGCCTGGTCGACGCAGGCGAGATCGACGCGGTCACCGGCTGGCACATCTCGTCAGTCCGCAACGCGCTCGCGCCGGTCCTCGCCGACCGCGTGCCGTACGTGTACACGTCACTGTACGAAGGCGGCGAAAGTCGTTCTGGCATCTACTGTTCCGGCGAAGTCCCGCGGGTGCAGATCCAGCCCGCGCTGCGGTGGCTGCGTGACAACTGCGGCGCGCGCACCTGGTTCGTGGCGGGCGACGACTACGTGTGGCCGCGCGGTTCCGCGGACGCGATCCGGCGCTACGCAAGGGAACTCGATCTCCAGATCGTCGGCGAAGCGTTCGTCGGGCTCGGTTCCGGAGACATGACGCGGCTCGTCCGGCGGGTGGAAACGTCGGCGTGCGACGGCGTGCTGATGCTGTTCGTCGGGCAGGACGCGGTGCGGTTCAACCGCAAGTTCGCCGCGCGCGGCCTCCACGAGCAGATGCTGCGCTTCAGCCCGCTGATGGAAGAAAACATGCTGCTGGCCAGCGGAGCCGAGGCGACGCGAAACCTCTTCGTGTCCGCCGCGTACTTCCGTTCGCTCGTCACGGCGGACGCGATGGACCTGCTCGGCCGCTACGTCCATCTGCACGGCCCGACCGCTCCGCCGCTCAACAACGCGGCCGAATCCTGTTACGAGGGCCTGCACACGCTCGCCGAACTCGCCCGCCGCGCGGGCACCCCGGACATGCGCGCGCTGAACGCCGCCATCGACGGCGTCGCCTACGACGGGCCGCGCGGCACCGTCGAATTCCACGGCCAGCAAGCCGCCCAGCACGTGCACCTCGCCGCCGCCCGCGGCTGCGACTTCGATCCGATCACCCGGCTCTGACCCGTCCCGTTCCGGTCTTGACGGCATCGCCGCGCGCACTTATTTTCACTTGACAGTATTTCATCTGGTACCAACTGAGGAGCGTGCGATGAACAACGTCGGCCTGCTCTACGTCGGGGCGGTACTGCTGGTCAACGGGCTGATGCTGCTCGGGCGCGTGCCCGCGCGGTCGGCCGCCGCGCTGAATCTGTTCGTGGGCGGGCTGCAGTGCGTGACGCCGACGGTGCTGATCATCCAGGCGCACGGGGATTCCGAAGCGATCCTCGGCGCGTCCGGGCTGTTCCTGTTCGGCTTCACCTACCTGTACGTCGGGATCGCGAACCTCGCCGGGCTCGAACCCGAGGGCATCGGCTGGTTCTCGCTGTTCGTCGCGGGCGCCGCGATCGTGTACGCCGGCTTGGCGTTCTGGCGGCAGGACGATCCGGTGTTCGGCGTCATCTGGCTCGCCTGGGCTCTGCTGTGGGGCCTGTTCTTCCTCGTGCTCGGGCTCGGCCGCGAGGAGCTGACCCGGTTCACCGGCTGGGCGACTGTCCTGTTGAGCCAGCCGACCTGCACGCTGCCCGCGTTCCTCGCGCTCACCGGCGGCTACCGCTCCACCACGGCCACCGCGATCGTCGCGGGCGCGGTCGCCGTCCTGCTCGTCGTCCTCGCCGCGGTGCTCGGCTTCCGCGGCCAGCCCCGTTCCGTCCACGACCGCGCCGCGGCCGCGGCCTGACCCATCCATCTGAAGGAGAAATCCCATGCGACACGGAGACATTTCCTCGAGCCCGGACACGGTCGGCATCGCGGTCGTGAACTACAAGATGCCGCGGCTGCATTCGAAGGCCGAGGTGCTGGACAACGCGCGCAAGATCGCCGACATGGTGGTCGGCATGAAGAGCGGCCTTCCCGGAATGGACCTCGTCGTCTTCCCCGAATACTCGACGCAGGGGATCATGTACGACGAGCAGGAAATGTTCGACACCGCGGCGACCGTCCCCGGCGAGGAGACCGCGATCTTCTCCGCGGCCTGCCGCGAAGCCGACACCTGGGGTGTTTTCTCGATCACCGGCGAACAGCACGAGGACCACCCGAACAAACCGCCGTACAACACCTTGGTGCTGATCGACAACCACGGCGAAATCGTGCAGAAGTACCGGAAAATCCTGCCGTGGTGCCCGATCGAGGGCTGGTACCCGGGCGACACGACGTACGTCACGGACGGCCCGAAGGGTCTCAAGATCTCGCTGATCATCTGCGACGACGGCAATTACCCGGAAATCTGGCGGGACTGCTCGATGAAGGGCGCCGAACTGATCGTCCGCTGCCAGGGCTACATGTACCCGGCGAAGGACCAGCAGGTGCTGATGGCGAAAGCCATGGCGTGGGCCAACAATTGCTACGTCGCGGTCGCCAACGCGGCCGGCTTCGACGGCGTGTACTCGTACTTCGGCCACTCCTCGATCATCGGTTTCGACGGCCGGACCCTCGGCGAAACCGGCGAAGAAGAGTACGGAATCCAGTTCGCGCAGCTGTCCCTGTCGGCGATTCGCGACGCGCGCGAGTACGACCAGTCGCAGAACCACCTGTTCAAACTGCTGCACCGCGGCTACTCCGGCGTGCACGCGGCCGGCGACGGCGACAAGGGCGTCGCGGACTGCCCGTTCGAGTTCTACCGCACCTGGGTCACCGACGCGCAGAAGGCGCAGGAGAACGTGGAAGCCATCACGCGCAGCACCGTCGGCGTCGCCGAATGCCCGGTAGGCGAACTGCCGGTCGAAAAGACCAAACAGGCCTGATTTTTCGCTGTTGAGGGCCGGTTTCGGTTCAGGGAAAGGACACCATGCCGTTCATCACCGACAGGTACCACGACCAGAACCGGAACCGGCAACCAGCCGCCCCGGCCCCTACCCCCGCCGCAGTGTCCACTCCGGACACCCCCGACGCGCTGGCCGAACGCCTGCGCGGCCGCGTCCTTGGCCAAGACCCCGCCATCGACGCGGTAGTCCGGGCGATCACCCTTGCCCGCGCCGGAGCCACCGAACCCGACCGTCCACCCGCGACAGTCCTGCTGCTGGGCCCCACCGGCGTAGGCAAAACCGAACTCGTCCGCCAGGTCGCCGCCGCCCTCCGCTCCGGCCCGGACGATCTGTGCCGAGTGGACATGAACTCCCTCGCCCAAGAGCATTACGCGGCGTCCTTCAACGGTGCCCCGCCCGGATACGCCGGAAGCAAAGAAGCCTTCACCGTCTTCGACCGATCCACAGTGGAGGGTGACCCCTACACCCCCGGCATCGTCCTCTTCGACGAGGTCGAAAAAGCCCACCCCACCGTTCTGCGCGCCCTCCTAGGCGTACTGGACAACGGAATCCTGCGCCTGGCGAACGGTCAGGAGAAAATCTCCTTCCGCAACAGCTACGTCTTCCTCACCTCGAACCTGGGCTCGAAAGAACTGGCCCGCCGCCGCGGCTCCCGCTGGCGCTCCCTCCTAGACCGCGGCCACACCCGACGAGCCGTAGTCGACAAAGCCCTCCAGTCCTTCTTCGACCCGGAATTCCTGAACCGCATCGACGAAACAGTGATCTTCGACGAGTTAGACCGCACCACCATCGAACAAGTCGCCCGCCTGGAAACCGACCTGCTGCGCACCAGGCTCCGCCGCCGAGGCGTCGACCTCCACGTAACCGAATCCGCCGTCCTCCTCCTAGCCGACCAGGGCTTCGACCCCGTATATGGAGCCCGCGGCCTGCGCCGCACCCTGCGCACCCACCTAGCCGCCCCAGTAGCCGCCGAAATCATGCGCGTACGCCCCACCGGCACCGCCCCGCTCCGAATCACCGCGACCGCCGCGTCCGAAACGATCCGCGCGACCGCCACCGATCCGGAGTCTTGACGCCGAGCGACCGCCTCTCTAAATTCTCCGGACATAGGACGTGGGACATCCCATGTCCGGAGCGAGAGGCGGTCCCCACCGGTGCTCCCGAAAACAGTCATGCTCGCGCTAACCGCGACAGTCCTGGCCCTCACCCCAGCCCCACCAGCCGCCGCGACCCCCAGCTGCACGTCGTCCACCCCGTACACCTCAGGCACCGAGGGCTACCACACCTTCCGCATCCCGGCCGCGATCCGCACCGCGAACGGCTCGCTGATCGCCTTCGCCGAAGGCCGCCGCGACTCCCCCGGCGATTCCGGAGCCATCCACACCGTCGCCAAAACCTCCCGAGACAGCGGCTGCACGTGGGGCGCCCTGCGCGTAGTCGACAGCAACGGCGAAGCCACCGCCGGAAACCCAACCCCCGTCGTAGCCCGCAACGGCGACCTGGTTCTGCTGACTGTCCACAACGGACCCGTCAGCGAAAAAGCCATCATGTCCGGCACCGTGTCCCCGCAAGACACCCGCCGGGTCTTCGTCCAGCGCAGCCCCGACAACGGCCGCACCTGGACCCCCGCCCGCGACATCACCGCCACCACGAAACTGCCGTCCTGGCGCTGGTACGCCACCGCCCCCGGCCACGCCACCCTGCTGCAACACGGTCGCTACGCCGGCCGGATCATCGTGCCCGCCAACCACTCCAGCGCTCCGCCGGCCGGTTCATCCGACGTCGGCACCGAAGCCAAGTACTACGGCGGCCACGATCTCTACAGCGACGACAACGGCCGCACCTGGCACATCGGCTTCACCGACGACCCGACCGACGGTGTGCTCGCCCCCAACGAAACCACCGCCACCGAACTGCCGGACGGCACCGTCTATTTCTCCAGCCGCAACCAGGGTTCCGCCCCAGCACACCGCCTGGACGCGTACAGCCGCGACGGCGGCCGCACCCTGACCCGCCCCTACCAGCCGCAGCCGACCATCACCGGCCCCAAGGTAGAAGGCTCCGTCCTGCAAACCCCGCGAGCCCTCCTGTACTCCGGCCCCTCCGACCCCGCCACCCGCCACACCATGCAGCTGAGGATCAGCCCAGACCACGGCCAAACCTGGCACCCGGCCACCGTGCTGGCCGACGCCCCCGCCGGCTACTCCGACCTGGTACAACCAGATCGCTCGACGGTCGGCGTCCTCTACGAAACCGGCGAAACCAGCGCGTACGAGAGGATCGATTTCCGCCGCCTGCCCCGGTGACCCCGGCCGCCCCCGTAAAATCGGCCGCATGACGGACCTGTGGCTACGCCGTTTCCACCCCGCCGACGACGCCCCCGCCCGTTTGGTGTGCCTGCCACACGCGGGCGGCGCGGCGCCGTTCTTCCACCCGGTGTCGAAGGCACTGGCCCCCGCCGTCGACGTACTGGCCGTGCAATACCCCGGCAGGCAGGACCGCATGGGCGAACCGGCCCTGCGCACCATCGAAGAACTGGCCGACGGCGTCACCCAGGCCCTGCTGGCGTGGCTGGACCTCCCGGTAGTCTTGTTCGGCCACAGCATGGGCGCGACGCTCGCGTACGAGGTAGGCCTGCGCCTGGAGTCCAGGGGAACACCGCCGGAAGCAGTAGTGATCTCCGGCCGCCGAGCCCCGTCCCGCCAGGTAAACGAAAAAGTCCACCTCCGAGACGACGACGGTCTGGTCTCCGAGATCGAAGGCCTGGAAGGCACCGACCCGAAGGTGCTGCGCGACCCGGAACTGCGAGAACTGTTCCTCCCCGCGCTGCGAGCGGACTACACGGCCATCGAGACCTACCGCCCCAGCCCAGGCCCGCTCACCGCACCGATCCACGCCCACACCGGAGACGCCGACCCCCACGCCCCGGTGGAGGACGTTCAGGCCTGGTCGTCCCACACCCGAGGAGACTTCACCCTGACCACCTACCCCGGGGGCCACTTCTACTTGATCAACCACGTCCCGGCGATCACGGACGCACTGCTGAAGCTGACCACGAGCGGGGTCTAACCCCTTCCCGCTGGTCGTTCCTCTTCACGAGCTGCTCCGCCGCAAGTCACTGCCTTCCTTCTGGTGCCCTGTGCCTCGCCCCGTCCGGTGCTCGACTGTGCCTCGCCTTCCTCTGGCACTCGGTCGCGCCTCGCCACTGCCCTCTCCCGACACTCGCCCATGCCCCGGCACCGTCCCCGCAGCACCCGACCATGCCTCGCCGCCGCAAGCTCCCCCTCCACAGCCCCGTAGGCTGCCGACCATGGAACTGCGCAGGATGTTCGCCGGTGTAGGCCGCAGCAAGGCCTTCGCCGCCTTCGGCCAAGCGATGATGCCCGCCGACCGCCTGCTCCTCCGCATCAGCGGCGGCCGCCTGGGCGTAGGCGCGGCAGTCGGACTGCGCACCCTCCTGCTCACCACCATCGGCCGAACCACCGGCGAACCACGCCAGGTCCCGCTGCTGTACGTCGAACGCTCCGGCGGATACGTAGTAATCGGCTCCAACTGGGGCGGCGAACACCACCCCGCCTGGACCGCGAACCTCCTGTCCCACCCCGACGCGACAGTCTCCGTCCACGGCCGCACCGTCCCCGTCCAAGGCCGCCTCCTGAAAGACGCCGAACGCCAGGAAATGTGGGACGCCGTCGCCTCCTACTGGCCCGCCTACGACCGCTACGCCGAACGCGCCGCCCACCGCGAGATCCGCGTGTTCCTCCTGGAGCGCGCCAACCCCGCCGCTTGACCGGGACCTGCACGACCCCGGCTCGCCCCGCCGCCTGATCAGGACCTGCACCACCCCGGCTCGCCCCGCCGCCTGACCGGAACCTGCACCACCCCGGCTCGCCCCGCTCCCTCATCCAGCCCGCTCGCGAGGCGACGCCCCACTTACCCACTCTGCGGAAGAGACCTCGCCGCCCCGCCGGTGCTGGCGCTTCCGCGCACAGTGCACCCACCCCACCCGGCCAACCGCGCCCTGCCGGTCCACAAAAGAAACCTCGCCACCCCGGCAAGCAGGGACCCCGGACCACAGTTCGCCCGTCCGCGAGGCCGCTCCCATCCCCGCCGCGGAAGAAGCTCCGCCGCTTTCGGCTACAGGTATCGGCGTTCCCGCATGCTCGTCCGCAGCCGATCCAGGCGCACCAACCTAGCGAAGCCGCGCGGCGATGCCGTCGAGCAGGCATTCGAGCCCTAGCTCGAACTGCGCATCCTCGGCCGCCGTCTCGGCGACCTTCCGCGCATCAGCCGAAGCAGCCGCCGCAGCCGCCGCGTCGGCCTCGGCCGCCTCGCCAGCGGCACCGCCAGCAGCACCGTGCCGTTCAGCCAGGAAGCACTCCCGCACCCGCACCAGCAGCGGATACTGCCCGTCCTCCGACGGGAGGTCGCCGAACCAGGCCCGCGCCTGCCGCTGCACGTCCACCACGTCGACGAACGCGTTGCGCTGCCACATCGCCCGCTCTTCCGCCCACTGCAGCGCCTGACCGGTGACGTACCCGTCAAGCAGCCGGGCGTATCCGAGCGCCGTCGAGAGGTCCTGACCCAGCCGGTCGAACGTCGCCAGCACGAACTCGGTCCGCCGGCTCACGTTCGGCCCCGCGGGAGGCCGCTGGTGCACAAGCCGCGCGTACCACGGATGCCGCTTCGTCATCGCCCACGTGTCGACCGCGACCGAGGTCAGCTCGCCCCGCCAGTCCTCGCCCGGGACCTCCGGGGTGGCCACCTCGCTGTTCGCCAGGTCGAGCATCAGGTCCACCAGACCGTCTTTGCTGTGCACGTAGCGGTAGAGCGACATCGGAGTGGACGCGCCCATCTCCTTCGCCACTGCCCGCATCGTGAGCGCCTCCGCGCCGCCGAGGTCAGCCAGGCGTACGGCCGCGTTGACGATGTCGACTCGTCCGAGGCCCCATCCGCGCTTCGGCGGCTCAGGCAACAGCCAAATCGGCGGTGTCGGCCCTTGATCTCCCATTCATCTCCCTGTCTCCAGCCCGCTTGCGTACATAGTACATCGTCATGTACAAAGTACACAAGATGTACGACGTACACGCCCTTGGGAGTGACGAGATGACTGCACGAATTCCTGTTCTGATCTGCGGCGGAGGGATCGCCGGGCTCACCGCGGCGCTGCTGCTGCACCGCGAGGGGGCAGCCCCGATGCTGGTGGAAAAGCACGCCGGCACGTCCCCGCAGCCGAAGGCTCGCCGGTTCAACCCGCGCAGCACCGAGGTGTTCCGGCTGCTCGGCCTGATGGACGAGGTCGAGCGGGCCAGCGCGCCGCTCGCGTCCTTCACCGGAATGCTCTCCGGCACGACGCTGGCCGACGCGACATGGCCGCAGGTCACCGGCTCGCTGCGCGAACGGCTGAAACAGCACGCGAAAATGCCCGATCTCAGCCCAGCGCCGAGCGTGCTGTGCCCGCAGGACGTGCTCGAACCGGTGCTCCGGCAGGCCGCGGTCGAGCGCGGCATCGCGATCCGATTCGGCACTGAACTGGTGTCGTTCGAGCAGGACGACGCCGGGATCGCCGCCGAACTGCGCCCGCCCGACGGCGATCCGTACCAGGTCAGCGCGGACTACCTGATCGCGGCGGACGGCGCGCGCAGCCCGATCCGCACCGCGCTCGGCATCACGCGCAGCGGCCACGGGCACCTGGCCGACAACCTCGATATCTGTTTCCGCGCCGACCTCGGCGACCTCATCCGGGACAAACCGTTCAACCTGTGCCGGATCGAGAACCCGGCGGCTTCCGGCGCGTTCGTGTCGGTCAACGGCACCGACCGGTGGCTGTTCTCCACCTCCGACTTCCCCGGTTCGGATTCCCTGAGCGAGGACGGCTGGCGCGAGCTGCTGCGCACTGTCGTCGGCGTGCCGGACCTCGAAGTCGAGGTGCTCAGCCGGATGCACTGGGAGTCGGGAATGTACGTGGCCGACCGGTTCTCCTCCGGCCGGGTCTTCCTGGCCGGCGACGCCGCGCACGCGATGCCGCCGATGGCCGCCGCCGGCGCGAACACCGCGATCGCGGACGTCACGAACCTCGCCTGGAAGCTCGCCGCGGTGCTGTCCGGCTCGGCAACGCCCGATTTGCTCGACAGCTATCACGCCGAGCGGCACCCGATCGGGTACGCGACCGCCGAGTTCTCCAGCATGGCCAGCGGCCATCTCGGCACCATGCTCGCCACGATCACCAGCGAAGACGCGCCACCCGTCGACCCGCTCGCCGCACTCTTCGGGGTGCAATACGAGGACGGCGCTTTCGTCCCGGACGGACGCGGTCCCGCGCCGACAGACCGGTACGGCCCCGCCGGTCGCCCGGGGACTCGCGTGCCGCACGCCTGGCTCGACGCCACGACGTCCACAGTGGACTTGGCGGGCCCCGGGCTCGCCTTGCTCACCGGGCCGGACAACGCCCGCTGGTCCGCCGAAGCCGACCAACTGGGTCTCCGGCTCATCCCGGTATCGGACGAGGCATGGCTGGCCGAGACAGAATTGCCTGCCGACGGCGCGCTATTGCTCCGGCCGGACGCTGTCGTCGGCTGGCACTCCAGGTCGGAGATCCCACTTGCCGACGCCTTGTCTCGCCTGCTCGGCACTCCCGTGGAGGCAACCGTGTGACCTCGTCGACGGTGCCCGGGTTCGCCCGCCCCGCGCACCGGATTTGCCCGGCCATCAACGCGAGAAAGGAGCTGTGACCAGACATATCTGAAAGCACGGACATCCGGGTGCCGGTACCTGCCAGCCCGCTTCGGCACCGGCCGGGTGCGATCCGCTGCCGTCTCTCCTACCCATGCCCAGCCGCGTCACCGTGCCAGCCCGCACTGTCGCGGTCCCCGGTGGGAGAGCGAGCGCCCGGCCGTAGCTAACGCCGGACGTGCGCCACCGCAACGCGCTGCTCACCGCCGAGGTGCTAGCGCGAAAACCGTCAGCAACCTGCGTTAGGAGGAGACCCGCCAGCAACCTGCACTGCCGTCCGGTGACGTCCGCAGTCGACGCTTCGTGCGCTCACCTCGGCAGGATCCCGTGGCCGTCGCATCAGGCGAGTTTCGCTCGCCGAACACCGTGGAAGAGCGGTCACGTCGAACAGTCGTCGGCAGCTATCGCCGCACGCAGCCCCGGCGACTGCTGTGTGAAGAAGCCGTCATGGAGAGCCGCCTCGTCAAGCAACCGGCAGCCGTGCGGCCTGAAACCACCGCCCGAATCAGGACCGAGCCAAGACCCCATCAGGAGGCAAGAAAACCGATGACCACCCTGCTCACTCGAACCGGGACGGGTCTCCCGCCCCATGCCGCACGACCTCCGCCTCGCCGGCGGAGAAGTCGATCACCGTGGTGGGTTCCACGCCGCAGTCGCCGGAGTCGATGACGGCGTCCAGCACGTGGTCGAGTTCTTCCTTGATCTCCCAGCCCTGGGTGAGCGGTTCGCCGGAATCGGGCAGCAGCAGCGTGCTCGACAGGATCGGCTCGCCCAGCTCGCCGAGCAGTTCCTGGGTCACCACGTGGTCGGGGATCCGCACGCCGACGGTCTTCTTCTTGGCGTGCAGCAGCCGCCGCGGGACTTCCTTGGTGGCCGGGAGGATGAACGTGTACGCGCCCGGGGTGCTGGCCTTGATGGCCCGGAACACCGCGTTGTCGATGTGCACGAACTGGCCGAGCTGGGCGAAGTCCTGGCAGACGAGCGTGAAGTGGTGCCGGTGGTCGAGCTTGCGGATGGTGCGGATCCGTTCCATCCCCTCCTGATTGCCGATGCGGCAGCCGAGCGCGAAGCACGAATCGGTCGGGTAGGCGATGAGCCCGTCGTCGCGCAGCAGGTCGACCACTTGGGCGATCGCGCGGCGCTGCGGGTTCTGCGGGTGCACGTCGAAGTAACGGGCCATTGCCCGAGCTTAGGCGTGCCCGCCGGGCCGGGCGCGCGGGCTCTCCGGAGGCCGGGCACAGTGGCGGGCGAGGAGGTACGTCCGTGCATGCTCTCTGGTCCACCGGCGGACAGTGGGAACTGCTGCCGCCGGTGCTGCTCGCCCTGCTGCTGAGCACGGTGATCGGCATCGAGCGCGAGGTCGGCAACAAGCAGGCCGGCCTGCGCACGCACACGCTGGTCGGCGTCGGGTCGGCGGTGTTCATGCTGGTGTCCAAGTACGGGTTCGCCGATTTGCTCGGCATCGAGCACGTGGCGCTCGACCCGTCGCGGATCGCCGCGCAGATCGTGTCCGGCATCGGCTTCGTCGGCGGCGGGCTGATCTTCGTGCGCCGCGACGCGGTGCGCGGCCTCACCACCGCCGCGACCGTCTGGCTCGCCGCGGCGGTCGGAGTCGCGTGCGGTGCCGGGCTTCCGGTGCTCGCCGTCGCGACGACCGCCGGGCTCGTCGTGATCACTCGCGGATTCCCGCCGCTTTCCCGGTTTGTCGCGCGCCATCGGCGGCAGCCGCCGATCCTCCGGTTGAGTTATGCCGACGGGCACGGGGTGCTGCGCGCCGTGCTCGCCACTTGCACCGATCGGGGCTGGGCCGTCCACCGGGTGGCGGTCGACCGCGAAACGGTTTCCGAAGAGGGACAACGGATCGCGGTCGTCACGTTGCTGTTGCAGGGACGCGGCGATCTTCCCGAACTCACCGCGGAACTGGCCGAATTGCCGGGCGTGCGCAGCACCGCGACGGGCACGGAAGATCCGCTCGAAGATTGACCCGCCCCAGGCTCCCCCGGACCGGCGGACTTCAGGCACACTGGAGGCAGTGCGGAAACCCCGGTGCGGCAAGAAAAACGAGCGCCGGGGAGAAACCATCCAAATGGGAGGTGAGAGCATGGCCCCCGGCGGTGGCGAGGACCTGATGTCCGTCCGGCCGTCCTTTGACTCGGCATGGCGCGGCTATCAGCGCGGCCAGGTCGAAGAATTCGTGACGTGGGTCGAGGCGGAATTCCAGCGGCTGGCCGCGGAACGCGACGCCGCGGCGCAGCACGCGGCCGAACTCGCCGAGCGCAATCGCGAACTGCGCGAGACCGTCGACCGGATCAGCCGCACCCCCATCGAGCCGGACGCATTGCAGGAACGTTCCCGGCGGATGGTCGAACTGACGCGCGAGGAAGCCGCGGAGATCACCGCCCGCGCCGAGGACACCGCCGCGCGGATCATCGCCGACGCCAAGGCGGAAGCCGTCCGCCTCACCGAAAAAGAACACGCGCTCGTCGAGGCCGTCTCCGCAGATCGCGAGCAACAGCGGCGAGAACACGAGGATCTGCTGCGCCGCGCGGTCGAGGAACGCAAGGCCGCCGACGAGGCTGCGGCGAAGGAACGTCGCCGGCTCGAAGAACACCTCACCCGCACACTGGCCGACCGCCGCACTGACGCACTCCGCGAAATCGCCGACCGCACCGCCACCGCACGCGCCGAAGCCGACGCGCATGTCCGCCAAGCCACCGACCATGCCGCCAGAGTGATCGCCGACGCCGAACGACGAGTCGCCGAACTCACCGCCGTCCAGCAACGGGTAAAGGCCGCACTGCGCGGTGCCCGAGAACTGCTCGCCACCGCGAACGCCGACCTCGCCCCGGACGGCACGCCCGTGCCGAACCAGCGGCGGACCTCCGCGCTCACCGACGTCACCGAGGTCACTGCGACCGGTTGAGCGGCACCTCGAACGAGCCGACCTCGGCTGCCTGGGGCATCGGGGTAACCGCCGCTGGCCGAGCAGCGCCCAAACGACTCATCTCGGCCGACTTCAGCCACCGAGGAGCCCGCCGCCGCCCGTGAGCCGTCTCGAACGACTCACCTCGACCGCGCTTGGCCGCCAAGGACCCCGCCGCCCGAGAATCGTCTCGCACCGGACGCCCCGGCCAGCGTTATCGGCCGAACGCCATCTCGAACGGCTCGCACCAGGTGCTCTCGCTCGCTGAGCCGCCACCCGACAATCGCCTTGAACGACTTGCACCGACTGTCCCGGGGCCACCGCTCCCAGCCGAACATCATCTCGAACAGCTCCCGCCAGCTGTCCGCGAGCGCCGAGACCCCTCACACAAGCCGCCGACGTCACCGCCACCGGTTGGGCGGCGCGAAACGACTTACGGCGACAGCCCTCGATCACCCGGCCTCGCCGACGGCCATCCCTAACGGCCGAGCAGTGCCCGAACCCTGTTGGCCGAGCAGCGTCCGAACGACTCACGCCACCTGCCCCCGGTCACTAAAGCCAACCTCGCCAGCCCAGCCGCACGCACGCCAGCCGCCCCGGTCGTCGGCTCGCGGCCCAGCAGCACCTCCAGGCCCTCACGTCGCGGCCCTCACGTCGCGGCCGCGCGCCCCTCCCACCACAACCACCCCCCCCACCCCCGCTCCCCTTCAACACACCAGCCCCGGATACACCGGGTGGGTATACTCGGCACTGAACCAACGGGGATGCCGAGAAAAAGGGACGATGTGCGATGACCGGCTACGGCAGTGAACGAGAGGCCTACCTCAAGCGCCTTCGCCGGATCGAGGGGCAGATCCGCGGCCTGCAGCGCATGGTCGAGGAGGACAAGTACTGCATCGACATCCTGACCCAGGTGTCCGCGGCGACGAAGGCGTTGCAGTCCTTTTCGCTGGAACTGCTCGACGAGCACCTGGCGACCTGCGTCGTCCAGGCCGCGGCCGCGGGCGGGGAGGAAGCGGACCTCAAGGTCCGCGAGGCCTCCGACGCGATCGCCCGGCTGGTGCGTTCCTGAGGCAAACGCAAAACGGGCCAGCAACGGGGAATCCCGTCGCTGGCCCGTTGGGCAGGTGAATCACGCCGCCCGGAACCGGCGCAAGCGCAGGCTGTTCGACACCACGAACACCGACGAAAACGCCATCGCCGCGCCTGCGATCATGGGGTTGAGCAGGCCGAACGCTGCCAGCGGCAGTGCCGCGACGTTGTACGCGAACGCCCAGAACAGGTTCCCCTTGATCGTGCCCAGCGTGCGCCGGGCGAGGCGGATCGCGTCTACTGCCGCGCGTAGGTCTCCTCGGACCAGTGTGAGGTCGCCGGCTTCGATTGCTGCGTCCGTTCCGGTGCCCATCGCCAGGCCGAGGTCGGCTTGGGCGAGCGCGGCCGCGTCGTTGACGCCGTCGCCGACCATAGCCACCACTCGGCCCTCGGCCTGCAGGCGCTTCACCACGGCCACCTTTTCCTCGGGCAGCACCTCGGCCACGACCTCGGTGATGCCCGCGGCGTCCGCGATCGCCCGTGCCGCGCCGGCGTTGTCGCCGGTCAGCAGTACTGGCTGCAGGCCCAGCGCGCGCAGCTCGGCGACGGCCTGTGCTGAGGTCGGCTTGATCGTGTCCGCGACCACCAGCACACCCCGTGCGACGCCGTCCCACGCGACGAAGACTGCCGTCGCGCCTTGTTCTTCCGCGGCGGCCTTGGCCTCGGCCAGCCGGTCGTCGACCTTGACGCTCCAGTCGGCCAGGAACGCGGCCCGGCCGGCGAGGACGGCTGCGCCCTCCACGAGGCCGGTGACGCCCAGGCCCTCGGTGTTCCGGAACTCTGTCGCCGGCGGAAGGTCGCCGATCCGCTCCCGAGCACCGTCCGCAATCGCTTTCGCGATCGGGTGCTCCGAAGCGTGCTCGACCGCCCCCGCATAGCGCAGCAGTTCGCGTTCCGTGACGCCTTCGCCGACGTGGACGTCCACCAGGCTCATTCGCCCGGTCGTGACGGTCCCGGTCTTGTCGAGCACCACGGTGTCGACCCGGCGAGTGGACTCAAGCACCTCCGGTCCCTTGATGAGGATCCCGAGCTGCGCGCCTCGCCCGGTGCCGACCAGCAGCGCGGTCGGCGTCGCTAGCCCGAGCGCGCACGGGCAGGCGATGATCAGCACGGCGACCGCCGCGGTGAACGCCTCGGTGGCGTTTCCGCTGGTCAGCAGCCAGGTGATCAGCGTTCCCAGCGCCAGCACCAGCACGATCGGCACGAACACCGCCGAGACGCGGTCGGCCAGCCGCTGCACCGCGGCCTTGCCGTTCTGTGCCTCCTCGACGAGCCGGGCCATCTGCGCGAGCTGGGTGTCCGCGCCGACCCGGGTCGCCCGCACCGCGATCCGGCCGCCGACATTCACCGTCGCTCCGGTCACGCCGTCACCCACCGCGACCTCGACCGGTACGGATTCCCCGGTAATCATGCTGACGTCGACTGCCGAGCCACCCTCGGTAACCACGCCGTCCGTGGCGATCTTCTCGCCCGGCCGCACCACGAACGTGTCCCCGACGCGCAGCTGTTCCACCGGGATCCGCTGCTCGCGACCGTCACGCAGGACCGTCACGTCCTTCGCGCCGAGTTCGAGCAGAGCCCGAAGCGCGGCCCCGGAACGACGCTTCGACCGCGCCTCGAAATAGCGCCCGGCCAGGATGAACGTGGTGACGCCCGCCGCGACCTCGAGGTAGATGTTGTCGGTCCCCGAACCGCCGGAGACGCTGAACTCGAAGCCGTGCCGCATGCCGGGCATTCCCGCCATCCCGAAGAACAGCGCGTACAGCGACCACAGCGTGGCGGCCGAGACGCCGAGCGAGATCAGCGTGTCCATGGTCGCCGCGCCGTGCCGCAGGTTGGTCCACGCGGCGCGGTGGAACGGCCACGCTCCCCAGACCACGACCGGTGCGGCGAGCGTGAGCGACAGCCACTGCCAGTTCGTGAACTGCAGCGCGGGGACCATCGCCAGCACGATCACCGGCACCGTGAGGATCGCCGAGTAGAGGAGCCGGTCGCGCAGCGGGCGCGTCTCGTCCTGCTCGGGCGCTTCCGGCTTCTCCGGTTCCGGCGCCTGCGCCGTGTAGCCGGTCGCTTCGACGACGCCCACCAGCTCGTCGACCGAAACGGTGGAGGGGTATTCGACGTGCGCCTTCTCGGTCGCGTAGTTGACGCTCGCTGTGACGCCGTCGACCTTGTTGAGCTTCCTCTCGACCCGAGCAGCACACGACGCGCAGGTCATCCCGCCAATGGCGAGTTCGACTGACTGCACGGGGGCTGGTGTCGTGGTGCTCATGTCACTCCTTTTTACGCGACGACCTGGTAGCCGGCCTCAGCGACGGCAGCCTCGACGGCTTCGCGCGAAAGCGGCTCTGCACTGGTGACCTTCACTGCGCCGGTGGCGAGGTCGACGTCGACTGTCTGCACGCCGGTCAGACCGCCTACCTCCTCTTTCACCGATCCAACGCAGTGCCCGCACGTCATGCCTTCGACGGTGTAAGTCGCTTCAGTCATCGCCACACTCCCTATCGTGCTCTCCGCTGATGTCTCCTTTATACCCCTAGGGGGTAGCGGCATGCCAGGGGACCCTCGCGTGAACCCGGTTACCCGCCGGGAGAGACTGCACGGATGCGGAAGATCTATGCGATCGGGATCGGTGCCGGCGATCCGGAACACCTCACGGTGCAGGCCGTCGACCGGCTCAATCGCGTCGACGTGTTCTTCGTGCTCGACAAAGGCAGTGCGAAAGCCGACCTCGTGCAGCTGCGTCAGGAGATTCTGGAGCGGTTCGTGAACCGGCCGGGGTACCGCGTGGTGAGCGCGAAGGACCCGGACCGCGACCGGACGCCCGCCGACTACCGCACCGCGGTCGCCGACTGGCATCAGCTCCGCACTGACGTCTACGAGCGGCTGATCCGCGACGAGCTGGCCGACGGCGAGACCGGTGCGTTTCTCGTCTGGGGCGATCCGGCGCTGTACGACAGCACCATCGCGTTGATCGAGGCCGTGCTGGCGCGCGGGAACGTGGCGTTCGAGTACGAGGTCGTGCCGGGGATCAGCAGCATTTCCGCGTTGGTGGCGCGACATCGGACGACGATGAACCAGATCGGCCGCGCCGTGCAGCTCACGACGGGCCGCCGGCTGGCGGACGGCTGGCCGAGTGACGCGGACGACGTCTTCGTGCTGCTCGACGCCCACACCACGTTCGATCAGTACGCGGGCCAGGGGTTGTGGATCTATTGGGGCGCGTACGTCGGGACTCCGGACGAGATTTTGCTGTCGGGACCGCTGGATGACGCGTTGGCGGCGAAGATCCGGGAGACGCGTGCCGCGGCACGGGAGCGGCACGGGTGGATCATGGACACGTATTTGCTGCGCCGGCCGGAGTGAGTGCGGCGGGCCGGTCTTCCGGCTCGCTGTTTTTGGGTATGAGAAAAGGGGCGGGGCTCCGGGAAAACCCTTTTCGGGTTCTCGACCGGGGCCCCGCCCCTTCTTCTCATGTTGAGTTCGGCGGTGTCCTACTCTCCCACAACCCTTCGGTTGCAGTACCATCGGCGCAGTCAGGCTTAGCTTCCGGGTTCGGAATGGGACCGGGCGTTTCCCTGACGCTAAAACCACCGAAACACTCCGAAACAACACACACCCGTCACCTGTCGTGACAGCCGGTGTGGTGTTTCAGAACCGTAGAGTGGATGCGTAACATCTTCGTGGGCAAGTCCTCGGCCTATTAGTACCAGTCAACTCGACAACACATTACTGTGCTTCCATTTCTGGCCTATCAACCCAATCGTCTCTTGGGGGCCTTAACCCACATGGGGTGGGATACCTCATCTTGGAACAGGCTTCCCGCTTAGATGCCTTCAGCGGTTATCCCTTCCGA
>NZ_JBHUKS010000010.1:68365-184284 GCF_042684085.1 Amycolatopsis silviterrae | reverse complement strand
CCCCCGCCACCGTCAACCCCACCTGACCAGCACCAACAGGATGAAAAACCCCCAATGTGGCATTGGATGCATCTGACGCAACCAATGCCACATTGGGTGCGTGGTGCCTGCCACGACGGGCACCGGGTGTCACGGATGCCGGTCTCCCTGCTCGGCAAAAACCCGCACCGCCTCGTTGACCGAAGCAGTCCTTGCGGTCCGCACGGCGTCTGCCAGCGGTCGCAGCGCCTCGGCCCGCCGGTTCACCGCCGAAGCCGACAGCGCCCCGCCCGGGTCATCCGTCTGCGCGACAGCCAGAATCGCCGAGATCTCCTCCGCTCGCTGCAGTACCCGCAGCGCTCGCCCCGGCGTTCCGGCAGGCCATTCGACCTGCGGCCGGGCCCGCAAATGCGCCGACAGCTCCGCCCGCACCCCAGGCCGGTCACTCGCCACGTCCAACGCCTGCAACGCCCCCGCACTAGCCCGGATCGCGTCCGTCAGCCCATGCTCGGCATCCGGCAACGGCTGATACTCCAGCGAAACCGGCGCACCGAGCGAATACACAGTCCACCGCATCAGGCCCTCGGCGATCGGTTCCGGCACCAAACCGAAGCTAAGCCCGGCCAGCACCACCGCTTCGCCGCATCGCAGTGCTGCCTCGGCGAACGGTCCGCCGCCGCCAAGACCCCGCACATCGCCGGGCACCGGCAGCACCAGCTGGACGCTCGTCGCACCTTGCGCGCGCAACGCCAGCAGCAGTTGCACGGGGGTCGCCGCGCGGTGGAAAGCCAGCGGGAGGTCGAACGCGTCCGCGGCGGCGGGATCGGCCGCGACGACGTCGTGGGCCTCGGCCCAGTCCTGCAAAGCGTCGAGGACGTCGTCGGACGCCGCGGCCCCGTTCAGCCACGCGGAGGACCAGACGGCGAGGGTCGCACTGGGTCGGCACACGACCGCTTATTTTACCGGTTCCGCCGCGCTCCGCCGATTCCCGCCCGGCTGGAGCCGCTCCACATCGACGCGAGCGGAAACGGTCAGTAGCGTCGAAGGGGTGAACGCTGTTCCCGACGCTCTTCCCCGCACCGCCGGCGAGCTTCGCGCCGCCGGATACGCCCCGCGCCCCATCGCGCGCGAGATCCACGACAACCTGCTCTCCGCGCTGCGCGAGGGCCGCGACGCCTGGCCCGGCATCGTCGGCTTCTCCCGCACCGTGCTGCCCCAGCTCGAACGCGCCCTGCTGGCCGGCCACGACGTCGTCCTGCTCGGCGAGCGCGGCCAGGGCAAGACCCGGCTGCTGCGCACCCTGGCCGGCCTGCTCGACGAGTGGACCCCGGTCATCGAGGGCTCCGAACTGGGCGAACACCCGCTCGACCCGATCACGCCCGCCTCGCTGCGCCGCGCCGCCGAACTCGGCGACGACCTGCCGGTGGCCTGGCGGCACCGCAGCGAGCGCTACACCGAAAAGCTGGCCACGCCGGACACCAGCGTCGGCGACCTGATCGGCGACGTCGACCCGGTGAAGGTGGCCGAGGGCCGCAGCCTCGGCGACCCGGAGACCATCCACTTCGGACTCGTGCCGCGCGCGCACCGCGGCATCGTCGCGATCAACGAGCTGCCCGACCTCGCCGAGCGGATCCAGGTCGCGCTGCTGAACGTGATGGAGGAACGCGACATCCAGGTCCGCGGCTACACGCTGCGGCTGCCGCTGGACGTCCTCCTCGTGGCCACCGCCAACCCCGAGGACTACACCAACCGCGGCCGGATCATCACGCCGCTGAAGGACCGTTTCGGCGCGGAGATCCGCACGCACTATCCGCTGGACGTCGAGTCCGAGGTCGCCGTGGTGCGCCAGGAGGCGAACCTCGTCGCGGAGGTCGGCGAGCCGCTGCTGGAGGTGCTGGCCCGGTTCGTGCGGAACCTGCGCGAGTCGCCGGTCATCGACCAGCGTTCCGGCGTGTCCGCCCGGTTCGCGGTGGCGGCGGCCGAAACGGTCGCGGCGGCTGCCCTGCGCCGCGCGGCGGTGACGGGGGAGGACCCGGCGGTTGCGCGTCCGGTCGATCTCGAAGCCGTGCCCGCCGTGCTGCGCGGCAAGGTGGAGTTCGAGCCCGGCGAGGAGGGCCGTGAGGTCGAGCACCTCGTGCACCTGATGCGCCGCGCGATCGCGGAAACCGCCCGCGAACGGTTCGCCGGGCTCGATTTGCGCCCGCTGTCCGACGCGGTCGCGGACGGCCACCTGGTCGCCACCGGCGAGCGCATTCCCGGTGCGGAAGTCCTCGCGGCGCTGCCGGAACTGCCGGTGCTGCACGAGGTCGCCCAGCGCGCCGGGGTGTCCGCGGACGAGCCGGCGGGCCGGATCGCGGCGGCGGTCGAGCTGGCCCTGGAGTCGCTGTTCCTCGCCCGCAGGCTGGCGAAGGACTCCGACGACGGCACGACGGTGTACGGCGAATAATGCCGCTCTTACCGGAGGGATACTCCTACGGCCCGTGGCACGACGGGCCGGATCCGCTGGCCCCGCCCGCGGACCTGCGGGACGCCCTTGACGAGATCGGCCGCGACGTCATGGGCGGCGCGTCCCCGCGTTCGGCGCTGGAGGAACTGCTGCGGCGCGGCACTGAACGCACTGCCGGCCTTGACGAACTGACCCGTCAGCTGTGGCAGCGCCGGTCGCAAATCCAGCGGCGGCACCGGCTGGACGGCACGCTGCAGGAAGTCCAGCAGCTGCTGCAGGAAGCGCTTGAAGCCGAGCGCCGCGAGCTGTTCCCGGACCCGGACGACGACGCCCGCTTCCGCGAGGCCCAGCTCGACGCCCTGCCGCCGGGCACCGCCGCGGCCGTGCGTGAGCTGAACGAGTACGACTGGCGTTCGGCCGAGGCGCGGCAGAAGTACGAGCAGATCCGCGACCTCCTCGGCCGCGAGCTGCTGGACGCGCGTTTCCAGGGCATGAAGCAGGCGATGCAGAACGCCGGCCCGGAGGACGTCGAGCGGATCAACCAGATGCTCGGCGACCTCAACGCGCTGCTGGCCGCGCACGCACAGGGCGCGAGCGACATCGGCGAGCGGTTCAGCGAGTTCATGCGGCGGCACGGCGAGTTCTTCCCGGAGAACCCGCGCAACGTCGAGGAGCTGATCGACGTGCTGGCCGCCCGTTCCGCCGCCGCGCAGCGGATGCTGAACTCGATGTCCGAGGAGCAACGGGCGGAGCTGGCCGAGCTTTCGCAGCAGGCTTTCGGCGATCCGAGGCTGGCGCAGCAACTGTCCGCTTTGGACTCCCAGCTGCGTGCCTTGCGGCCAGGAGAAGACTGGACGTCGTCGTCGAGGTTCCGCGGCCAAGACCCGCTCGGTCTTGGCGAAGGCGCGCAGGCGATGGCCGATCTGGCGGAGCTGGACGCTCTCGCCGAGCAACTGGGCCAGTCGTACCCGGGCGCTCGCCTGGAAGACATCGACCTGGAGGCGCTGGAACGCCAGCTCGGTCCCGACGCGGGCGTCGATGCCCGCCGACTGTCCGAACTGGAACGAGAGCTGCGTCAGCAGGGCTTGTTCGAGCGCGCCGCGGACGGCACGTTGCGGTTGTCTCCCAAGGCTTTGCGCCGTCTTGGCGAAACCGCACTGTCCGATGTGGTCAACGCGCTGCGCGGCAAGTCCGGGGAACGGGAAACCGAATCCGCCGGAGCGGCAGGCGAGCCGACCGGTTCGAGCCGCCCCTGGCGGTTCGGGGACATGCAACCCTGGGACGTCCCGCGCACGGTGCGCAACGCCGTGCTCAGGTCGACTGCGGTGGGTTCGGGGGCAGTGCGGCTCGATGTCGAGGACGTCGAAGTCATCGAGACCGAGCACCGGTCTCGGGCGGCCGTCGCGCTGCTGGTCGACACGTCGTGGTCGATGGTCCAGGAGGGCCGCTGGCTGCCGATGAAGCGCACCGCGCTGGCGCTGCACCAGCTGATCAGCACCCGGTTCCGCAACGACGCCCTGCAGCTGATCACCTTCGGCCGCTACGCGATGCCGGTGGACCTGCCCGAGCTGGTCGGGCTGGAAGGCACGTGGGAGCAAGGCACCAACGCCCACCACGCACTCCTGCTGGCCGGACGGCACCTGCGCCGCCACCCGGACGCGCAGCCGGTGGTCCTGATGGTCACCGACGGCGAGCCCACCGCCCACCTGGAACCCGACGGCGAAGCGGAATTCTCCTACCCGCCGGAGCCGGTGACCATCTACAAGACACTGTCCGAAGTGGACAGAATCGCCAAGCTGGGCGCGTCGGTCACGGTGTTCCGCCTCGGCGACGACCCGCGGCTGGAAGCCTTCGTGGACACCATCGCCCGCCGCTCGGGCGGCCGCGTCGTAGCCCCGGACCTGGACGGCCTGGGCGCCGCGGTAGTAGGCGACTACCTCCGCACCCGCCGCCGCTGAGACAACGGTCCGTGAAGGACTCCTTGCGGGAACCAGATTCCCTCAAGGAGTCCTTCACGGACGGTCAGCGCCGGTGCACCGCGATCCGCGCCCCGTCGCCGGGGACCAGCGTGATGTGCCGGGTCTTGGTGCGTTCCGGCCGGGGATGAGGCGTGCTCACCCGGTAGCGGCGGAACAGCTCGCGCAGCACGATCGTGGCTTCCAGCAACGAGAATCCCGCCCCGAGACACCGCCGCGCCCCGCCGCCGAACGGGAACCAGCTGCCGCTCGGCGGACCGCCGCCGAGGAACCGCGCCGGATCGAACACCTCCGGCGACGGATGGTGCTCCGCACTCGCGTGGATCATCGAAATCGACGGCAGCACCATGTACCCGGCCGGAACCGTGTACCGCCCCACCTGCACGTCCTTCGTGAGCTTCCGCGACACCTCGGAAATGATCGGCCGCAACCGCATCGCTTCCTTGGCCACCGCTTCGAGGTACTTCTCGTCGCCCTCGTCGGCGGCGCGAGTGGTCTCGGCGGCCGTGGCGGGGTCGCGGGCAAGCTCGTGCAGCGCCCAGGCCAGCGCCGTCGCCGTGGTCTCGTGCCCGGCCAGCAGCAGCGTGATCAGCTGATCCCGCAGTTCGATGTCGCTCAGCTGCTCGTCTCCGGGCACCGTGAGCAGGCGCGACAGCACGTCGGTCCGTTCCGCCAGATCCGGAGCCGCCCGCCGTTCGGCGATCTCCGCGTACAGCAGCTGGTCGACCCGCTCCTGCCGCTCCCGGTTCCGCCGCCAGGGCCCGAACTTCTGGAACGCCGGGCTGTGCCAGCCGAACAGATCGAGCGCGCTGACGTCGACGACCCGCTCCAGCGCCGCCCGCAGCTCCGTCAGCCGGGCCCCGTCCGAAACGCCGAACACCACGCGCAGGATCACTTCCAGCGTCAGCGCGCGCATCCGGTCGTGCGCCCGGAACGGCCGCCCTTCCGGCCACCGATCCAGCTCGGCGACCGTCAGCTCGGTGACCATGTCGCGATACCCGCGCATCGCCGGCCCGTTGAACGCGGGCATCAGCAGCTTCCGCGCCCGTCGATGCTCTTCTTCGTCGGTGAGCAGCACGGAATGCTCGCCAAGCATCGGCTTGAGCACCATGTTTCCCTCGCCGGCGTGGAACGTCTCGACCGGACCGGCGAAGATCTCGCGGACGAGGTCGAGGTCCCCGATCAGCACCACCGAACGCTCCGGGAACAGCCGCAGCCGTACGACGTCGCCGTAATGCCGTTGCAGCCGGGGGAGCAGCGCGTTGCGGAAGGCGCCGAAAAGGACGGTTTGCACCGCCATCGGCAGCCGGGGACCGGGTGGGAGAGCGGAATGGGCGCGGATCGGCGTGCGCAGAGCCATGTATCCGTTCGTACTCGCGCCGGAGGCCGGTGTCCACCAGACTTGACCCTTACGCCGCGTGAGGCGTGATCGTGGTTTCTCGCAAGGGCCAAACGGCCGAAGAAACACTGGGGGAGAGCGATGGGCTACCGGGTGGGCGAGGTGGCGGCGCTGGCCGGCGTCACCGTGCGCGCGCTGCACCACTACGACGAGATCGGGCTGCTGTCGCCGAGCGGGCGGACCGCGGCCGGCTACCGGCGCTACGAGAGCGCCGATCTCGACCGGCTGCAGCGCGTCCTGCTCTACCGGGAGCTCGGGCTTCCCCTGGAGACGATCGCGTCCGTGCTGGCGGAGCCGGGGACCGACGCCGACGCCCACCTGAAACGGCAGCGGGAGCTGCTGGTGGCGCAGGCGGACCGGATCGCGCACATGGTCGCGGCCGTCGATCGATTGCTGGAGGCGAGAGCCATGGGCAACGCGTTGACGCCCGAGGAGAAGTTCGAAGTGTTCGGCGGGTTCCGGGAGCCGGACGGCTACGCGGAGGAGGCCGTCCGGCGCTGGGGCGACTGCCCGGAGTGGAAGCAGACGCAGCTGCCGGAGACCAAGCAGGAGTGGGCCGAGGCCGAGCGGCAGCGGAAGGACTGGGTACGCCGCCTGGTCGCGCTGGTCGACGAGGGCGTGCCCGCGGACAGCCTGGCGGCGGGCACGCTCGCCGAGGAGCACCGGGGGATGCTCGCCGCGGTGATGGGGGAGTGCGGGTACGAGATGCAGCAGCGGATCGCCGACCTGTACGCGAACGAGCCCGCGCAGCTGGCCTTCCTGGTCCGGGAGGACGAGCAGCGGCCCGGCATCGGGGCGTACGTGCGCGACGCCGTCCGGGCGAACGCCGCCCGGCAGCCGGCCTGACCATACCGGTGGGAGGGACAGAACGCCGGTCCCTCCCACCGGGTGGGAAAGCGGACGGACGTCACGCTTACAGTCGGAGGTATGCAGACTTGGTCCTCCGTCGCCGTGCCCCGGCTGCCCGGCACGCCCCGCCCCCTCCGGCTCCACGACACCGCGACCGGGCAGGTGCGCCCGACGGCGCCGGGAGCCGCCGCCCGGATGTACGTCTGCGGCATCACCCCCTACGACGCGACGCACCTCGGCCACGCCGCGACGTACCTCGCGTTCGACGTGGTCAACCGGGTGTGGCGGGACAACGGGCACGAGGTGCACTACGTCCAGAACGTCACCGACATCGACGAGCCGCTGCTGGAGCGCGCGCAACGCGATTCGGACGACTGGATCGTGCTCGGCATGCGCGAGACGGCGCTGTTCCGCGAGGACATGGAGGCGCTGCGGGTGCTGCCGCCGCGCCAGTTCGTCGGCGCGGTCGAGGCGATCCCGGAGATCGTCGAGGTGATCGCGAAGCTGCTCGCCGACGGCAGCGCCTACCGCGCCGACGACGCCGAGTTCCCGGACATCTACTTCGACCACACCGCGACCGGCCGGTTCGGCTACGAGTCGAACTACGACGCCGGGACCATGGCGAAGTTCTTCGCCGAGCGCGGCGGCGACCCGGACCGTCCCGGCAAGCGGCACCCGCTGGACGCGCTGCTGTGGCGCGTCGCGCGCGAGGGCGAGCCGTCGTGGGAGTCGGAGCTGGGCGCGGGTCGGCCCGGCTGGCACATCGAATGCAGCGCGATCGCGGTGAACCGGCTCGGCCTCGGTTTCGACGTGCAGGGCGGCGGATCCGACCTGATCTTCCCGCACCACGAGTACAGCGCGGCGCACGCCGAGGCGGTCGCCGCCGACCACCCGTTCGCCCGGCACTACGTGCACGCCGGGATGATCGGGCTCGACGGCGAGAAGATGTCGAAGTCCCGCGGCAACCTGGTCTTCGTGTCGCGGCTGCGCGCCGACGGCGTCGACCCGGCGGCGATCCGGCTCGCCCTGTTCGCCGGGCACTACCGCGAGGACCGCGCCTGGACCGATCAGCTGCTGGTCGACGCCCAGGAACGGCTGGCCCGCTGGCGCGAAGCGGTCGCGCTGCCGGCCGGCCCCGAGGCGGGGGACACCGTGGCCCGGCTGCGCGACCACCTCTCCGACGACCTGAACACGCCGAAGGCCCTGACGGCGATCGACGCGTGGGTCACCTCGGCCCTGCGCCGCGACGGCACCGACGAGACCGCCCCGGGGCTGATCAAGGAAGCCGTGGACGCCTTGCTGGGCATCGTGCTCTGAGCTGCCAGCAGCGGGGCCGGACCTTCGTCGGTCCGGCCCCGCTGACTGTATAACGACCTATACCCCCGAGCGATGGCCATCAGCCAGCGCGAGGTGGTCGCCTTCCCAGCGACGGCGCAACCACCGATCATGCGAGGCGAGGACGACCGCGCCCGGCGCGCTGTCGAGCGCTTCGGACAGTTCCTCGGCCAGGCTGAGCGACAGGTGGTTGGTCGGCTCGTCCAGCAGCAGCACGTCCGGCGGCTCGGCGAGCAGCACGGCCAGCGCCAGCCTGCGCCGCTGGCCCACCGAAAGCTCGCCGACCGGACGGTCGTGTTCCCTCGGCGGCAGTAGCCCGAGTGTGGACAGCGAAGGAGCCGCGTCGCCGGCTGCGGCGCGGTACACCTCCTGCGCGGTCCGCTTCGGCCGGGCGAACGTGACGTCCTGCTCCAGCAGCCCCACCCGCACGCCGGGTCCGAAGTGGACAGTCCCGGCCGAAGGGGTGAGCTGCCCGGCCAGCACGGACAGCAGGGTGGATTTGCCCGCCCCGTTGCCGCCGGTCACGAGGAGCCGCGCGGTGCGGTCCACGTCCAGTTCGTCCAGCTGCACGCGGCCCGGAACCGCGATGCCGCGCAACGACACCGCCGGGCCTTCGCCGGTGGTGTCCGCGGTGAGCGTGGCCCGAAACCGAAGGGGCGCAGGCGGTTTGCGGACTTGCTCGCGCTCTAGCGTGTCCAGCTTGAGCTGCGCGTTGCGGACGCGGCGGGAAATCTGCTTCTGCACGCGACCGGTCTTGAAGTCGTAGAGCATCTTCGCGTTGTCCCGGGGCGCGCGGTCGTGCGCCACCCGCCGCGCGGTGCCGTGCACGGATTCCCGCAGCTGCTTGAGTTCCTCCTGTTCTTCGCTGAACCGTTGCTCCCATCGCGCCCGTTCGGCCTTTTTCTGGCCGAGGTAGGCGGTGTAGCTGCCGCCGTACCGCGTCGCGCCGCCGACGCGCCGGTCCGCCGGAACCGGGTCGAGGTCCACGATGTCGGTGCAGACCGCATCGAGGAACACGCGATCGTGCGAGGACAGCACGACGACGCCGGTCAGCTCCGCGAGATGCCGCTCGAGGAACTCCATCGCGTTGTCGTCGAGGTGGTTGGTGGGCTCGTCGAGCAGCAGCGTGCGCGGCCGCCGCACCAGCAGTGCGGCCAGCCCGAGCCGCGACCGCTGCCCGCCGGAGAGCGTGTGCAGCCGCCGGTCGTGCTTGATGTCGCCGAGCCCGAGACCGGCGAGGACGAGGTCCGCGCGCCGGTCGGCGTCCCACAGGTCGTGTGCCTGCGCCCATTCCAGGACGTGGCCGTACTCGCTGAGCACCTCCGGGTCGTCCGGGCGTTCGGCGAGCACGGCGGCCAGCTTGTCGAGCGTCGCCGCGGCGGTGCGGATCTCCGACAGCGCCTCGTCGAGGACGTCGGAAACCGTCGCGGTGCCGGCGAACGGCAGCTCCTGGAACAGGAAGCCGAGGTCGCCGTGCCGTACGACTTCGCCCGCGCGCGGGACTTCGAGCCCGGCGAGCAGCCGCAGCAGGGTGGATTTTCCGACGCCGTTTTCGCCGACGAGCCCGATCCGCCTGCCGGGCGACGCGACGAGCGAGACCCCGTTGAGGACGGTGCGGGCGCCGTAGCCGAACACGAGGTCGGAGGCGTGCAGGACGGTAGACATGAGTGATCACCGGGCCTTTGCGGTGGAAGCGAAATCCCCGACGGGCAACGCGCGGCTTCCCGGGAGCAGGGCTCGACCGGGAGCGGCCTCGATGCGGGGAGGGCTCGGCTCAGCTGTCCATGATGGGCGGGAGCGTAACCCAGGGCGCGGTCCGCTTGGCAACTGGTTTTTCCCGGGCTTGACGCCGCACCGTCGTCCTGCAACTCTGAAAGAACAGTTTCGAAAGAAATCCTTCAGAGTTAGGCCGGACCTCCGATGACTGAACTGCCCCCGCGCAAGCGGGTCGACGACGTCGAGCTGCTGCGCGCGCTCGCGCACCCGCTGAGGTCGGCGCTGGTGCACCACTTGATGGCGGTCGGCCCGTCGACGGCGAGCGAATGCGCGGACGCGGTCGGCTCGACGGCGTCCAACTGCAGCTGGCACCTGCGCAAGCTGGCCGAACACGGCCTGGTCGAGCGGGCCGACGGCGGCGACGGGCGGGAACGGCCGTGGCGGGCCTGCCAGGTCGGCCTGGTGCTCGGCGCCGCGGGCGGCGATCCCGCGCTCGCGGCGGCGCAGCTGGCGGTCGCCGGCACGGAGCTGGCCGAGGAGCAGGAGCTGACCCAGCGGTACCTCGACACGATCGAGCAGCTCGACGAGGACTGGCGCGAGGCAGGCGGCTTCTTCTCCTACGGATTGAACGCGACGCCGGAAGAAGTCGCTGCCCTGACGAAGGCGATCGACGACTTGATCCGGCCGTACGTCAGCACGATCCGCAAGGACGCGCCCGCCGACGCCCGCGCGGTCTTCCTCGGCATGCGCGCCTTCCGCCGGATCGGCCACGACGGGAAACCGGTATGAGACGCCTGCTCGCCGCGCCGGGATTCGCCCGGCTCTGGGTGTCGGCGTTCTTCGGCGAGACCGCCGAATGGATGCTGCAGGTCGCGCTGCCGGTGTACCTGTTCGTGCGCACCGGTTCGGCCGTCACGACCGCGTTGAGCATCGTGCTCGGGCTGCTGCCCGCCGTGCTGCTGAGCCCGATCGCCGGGATCGTCGCCGATCGATGGGACCGCCGGGTCGTGATGGCGGTGGTGTGCGCCGGCCAGGCGCTCGTGGTGCTGCCGCTGCTGATCGGCACGGAACTGCCGGTCGCGGCGGTCTACGCGGTGATGGCGGCGCAAGCGGGGCTGGCGTCGGTGTTCGAACCGGCCCGCAGCGCGCTGGTGCCGGAGCTGGTCGGAGTCGAGGACGTGACCTCGGCGAACGGGCTGATGAGCGTGAACGGCAGCGTCGCTCGGCTCGCGGGCGGCTGGGCCGGGGGAGCGTTGCTCGGATGGGGCGGCCTGGACCGGGTGATCGCCGGGTACCTCGTCGCGCTCGCGGTCGCGGGGATGCTGCTCGCGTTCCCGTTCCGCCGGGCGACGGCGCGGAGATCCGTGCCCGAGCAGGCGGACTGGCTGGCCGGAGTCCGCGATCTGGCGGGCAAGCGACTCCGCGCGACGAGTGTGTCGGCGCTGCTGACCTCGCTCGCCCAAGGCATGTTCCTGGTGCTGTTCGTGGTGTTCGTGCTGGACATCCTCCGCGGCAGCGAGGCCGACGCCGGGTTGCTGCGCGGCGTGCAGGCGATCGGCGGGCTGGCGGCCGGGTTCGCGGTGGCGACACTGGCCCGCCGGGTCGCGCCGGTGCTGCTGCAGGGCTGGGGCCTGGTCGCGGCGGGGCTGATGTCGGTGGCGATCTGGAATCTGCCGGGCGCGACCACGGTGCTCGGCGTGTACGTCGGGCTGTTCATGGCGGTCGGCGCGCCCGCCGTGGTGGCCGGCGCGGGGCTGCTGTCGCACATCCAGGCGGAGACCGGCCCGGACCGCGCCGGACGGGTGCTGAGCACGGTGTACGCGCTGATGGCCGCGGGTACGGCAGCCGGTTCGCTGCTCGCCGGCGCGCTCGTCGCGGTGATCGGCCCGACAGTGCTGCTGAACGTGCAGGCAGGCCTCCATGTGAGTGCCGGGCTGGTCGTTCTGGGGTGGGGGAATGGGCGGTTCCGGCGCTTCCGGGCGCGGAAAGTCGTTACGGTGGAGGAGTGCCGTCTCTCTTCGCCACCAGCGACCTCCACGTGACCCACGAGGGCAACGGCCCGATCGTCGACGAAGTGGTGCCCGACGATCCCGGCGACTGGCTGCTCGTCGCCGGCGACGTCGCCGAGTCCGCCAAGGTCATCCGGGAGACGCTCGCGACGCTGCGCGAGCGGTTCGCGAAAGTCGTGTGGGTCCCGGGCAACCACGAGCTGTGGACCACGCCCAACGACGAATGCCAGCTGCGCGGCCAGGCGCGCTACGAGTTCCTGGTGGAGCAGTGCCGGGCGATCGACGTGCTCACCCCCGAGGACGAGTTCCCGGTGTGGGACTTCGGGCCGGAGCCGCTCACCATCGCGCCGCTGTTCGTGTTCTACGACTACAGCTGGCGCACCCCGGAGACTGAGGGCAAGACCCGCGAAGAGGCGCTCGCGCACGCCCGCGACGTCGGCGTCGTGTGCACCGACGAGTACTACCTGCACCCAGACCCGTACGAATCGCGTGCGGCCTGGTGCGAGCAGCGGCTGAAGGTGAGCCGGGACCGGCTGGACGCGATCCCGGCCGATCGCCGCACGATCCTGATGTCGCACTGGCCGCTGCACCGGCACCCGACGAACCCGCTGTACTACCCGGATTTCGCGCTCTGGTGCGGCACCACGCAGACCGAGGACTGGCACCTGCGCTACCGCGCTGAACTGGCGGTTTACGGCCACCTGCACATCCCGCGCACGACGTCCGCCGACGGAGTACGGTTCGAGGAGGTGTCGCTCGGCTACCCGCGGGAGTGGCGCAAGCGCGCCCGGGGCGCGGTGCCGGTGCGGAAGCTGCTCACCGCCTGAGCGGACGCGACCGGACTGGTCGCGTCCGCTCAGGCTCGGTGCGGATCAGTCGAACGACAGCCGGCAGGCCGTTCCCGCGACGTGTGCCGGGACGTAGGCGCGGCGAAGGACCCAGTAGCACTCCTCGAACGAACTGGCGTCGCAAGCGTCGTGGGCGAGCCAAGGCTCGATGTCGTACGCACCCACCGCGTAGTCCATGCAGGCGCCGAAATCGTCCGCCTTCACCGGTGCGGCCGACGCGGCGGGCGCGGCCGCCGCGATCGCGCCTGCTGCGAGCAGCGTCGCCGCCAGTACCTTGCCGAACATCACTTACCTCCTGGTCCGCGCGACGTCGCTCGCGCCAGACCAGTCAACGAGAACCGCTCCGGGAGGCACCAGAGCAGCCCGGCGCGATCAGTCAACGGCGCAGACACCGTCATCCCGCCGGGCGGCGTGTCTTACCCTTCGTAGTCTTGTGGTCACGGTGCGTTCCCTCGTCCGTGGCGGGTCGTGAGCGGCGATCGCGGTTCTAACCGGGATAAACGCTCACGACCCCCACCTGGCTGCCCGCACGACTGCCGCCGACGCAGGCCTGAGCGCGCCGGGCTCGTGAGTGGCGGCGCCGGTTCTAACCGGCATCGCCGCTCACGAGATGCCTCAGCGCGCCGCCGCGGCCAGAGTCCGGGCTTGGAGGCAATGCGAGGGACCGTTATGGCGGCAGCCGAGGCGTGTCCGTCCAGGCCGAAGCCGCCGGCGGCCCGTTGGCTTGTGCCAGCGCCGTTGCGGACGGCGGGAGCAGGGTGTGTCGTCCGTGAAGGGCACCTTGAGGGAATCTGATTCCCCCAGGGTGCCCTTCACGGACATGAAGAAGCGGGCATTCTGGCATCGATCGGGCATTTCGCTGGCCTGGGCGTCCGTTGTGGACGGTCAGCGGGCCGAGGCCGCCCGGCTTAAGTCCTTGGCATCGCGGGCTGCGGGTGCGAGGGGGGTCGTGAGTGGCAATCGCGGTTCTAACCGGGATTGCCACTCACGACGGAAGTCAGCGCAGGCCGAAGCCGCCGCCGTCCTGGCCGGGCCGGCGGCGCCGCAGGTAGCGCTCGAACTCGGCGGCGATCTTGTCGCCCGAGACCTCCTCCATGGTGAAGTCGGTCTCGGCGTCGCCGCGCTCCTCGAGGCTGCGCACGTACTCGCTGATTTCCTCGTCCTCGTCGGCCATCTCGCTGACCGTCTGCTGCCACTCCTCGGCCTGCTCCGGCAGCGCGCCGAGCGGGATCTCGACGTCGAGGACGTCCTCCAGCTTGTGCAGCAGCGCCAGCGTGGCCTTCGGCGACGGCGGATGCGAGACGTAGTGCGGCACCGCGGCCCAGATCGACACCGCCGGGATGCCGACCTGCACGCAGTAGTCCTGCAGGATCCCGACGATCCCGGTCGGGCCCTGGTAGTTGCTGACCTCGAGCCGGTACTTGCTGGCGGTGTCCTTGTCGTACGCCGTCCCGGTGACCGGGACCGGGCGGGTGTGCGCGGTGTCGGCGAGCAGGGCGCCGAGCGCGACGACCATCGACACGTCCAGCTCCTGCACGTGCTCGACCAGCTCCGCGCAGAACTTCCGCCAGCGCATGTTCGGCTCCGGGCCCTGCACCAGCACGAGGTCGCGGTCGAAGCCCTCGGGGCGGCACACCGACAGCCGCGTGGTGGGCCATTCGACCCGGCGGGTGATCCCGTCGACCATCTTCACCGTGGGGCGGCTGACCTGGAAGTCGTAGTAGTCGTCCGGCTCCAGTTCGGCCAGCGGGGTCGCGTCCCAGGTGAGCTGGAGGTGTTCGATCGCCTGGCTGGCCGCGTCGCCCGCGTCGTTCCATCCCTCGAAAGCGACGATCATGATGGGTCGCTGGGCATCGGTGCGGTCGCGCTCCGGGTCGCCGGGCCGCGGGGTTTCGTCGACAGGCTCACTCACCTGACCAGCCTACGGCCTAGGCCGCCTACGCTGCGCAGCGTGTCCGCCCTCGCGTGTCACCAGGCAGGTGTGGCCCCGCTCACGGCGGCCCGCGTGGGACGCTGGAGGGGAGCGGGCCCGGCCGGGGCGCGGCAGGCGGACAAGGAGAAACTGTGACTGCACCGTCCTCTTCGGACGGACTGGCGGCTGTCCTCTGGGACATGGACGGCACCCTCGTCGATTCCGAGAAACTGTGGGACGTCGCGCTGTACGAGGCCGCCGAGGCGCTCGGCGGCACGCTTTCGGAGGAAGTCCGGATGACGCTCGTGGGGTCCAACATGGACGCCACCGCCACCGTGCTGCTGGAGCAGACCGGACGCCCGGTCACCCCGGAAGCGGTCGCGGAAACGGGGGAGTGGATCCGCCGCCGCACCGCGGGGCTGTTCGACGACGCGCTGCCGTGGCGCCCCGGCGCGCGCGAGGCGCTGGCCGCGGTCCGCGCGGCCGGGCTGAAGTCCGCGCTGGTCACCTCCACCGAACGGGCGCTGACCGAACTCGCGCTCGACACGATCGGGCGGGAATTCTTCGACGTCACGGTCTGCGGCGACGAGGTCGACGGTCAGAACAAGCCGCTGCCTCGGCCGTACCTCAAGGCCGCCGAACTGCTCGGCGTGCCAGCGGAACGCTGCGTCGCGGTCGAGGACTCGCCCCCGGGCGCCGAGTCCGCCGAAAGCGCTGGCTGCACGGTGCTCGTGGTGCCCAACGACGTGTCCGTCCCGGAGGGGCCGCGGCGCGTGTTCCGCGCTTCGCTGGCCGGTGTCGGCGTGCCCGAACTGGCCGCGCTGCTGCCGTCGCTGTGACCTCGGCGGCTTCCGGGTCACCCGGAGCGGCGCGGACGGCTGCGGGATGAAAGGATTCGGCACCGTGAAGACCTTCGATGAGCTGTTCGCGGAGCTTGCCGAGCGCGCGCGTACCCGTCCCGACGGGTCCGGCACCGTCGCCGCACTGGACGCCGGAGTGCATGCCCAAGGCAAGAAGGTGCTCGAAGAGGCGGGCGAGGTGTGGATCGCCGCCGAGCACGAATCCGACGACCGGCTGTCGGAAGAGATCTCGCAACTGCTGTACCGGGTGCAGGTGCTCATGCTCGGCCGGGGAATCTCGACCGAGGACGTGTACCGCTACCTGTGACGCGCTCGCGCACCGGAGACCGAGGAGAAAAGCGAATGCTGCGTGTTGCCGTGCCGAACAAGGGAGCCCTTTCCGTCGCGTCGGCGGAGATGCTTTCCGAGGCGGGCTACCGCAAGCGACATGACGGCAAGGATCTGACCGTGCTCGACCCGGTCAACGAGGTCGAGTTCTTCTTCCTGCGGCCGAAGGACATCGCGATCTACGTCGGGTCCGGCGAACTGGACCTCGGCATCACCGGCCGCGACCTCGCACTCGACTCGGGAGCGCCGGTGGACGAGGTGCTCGCGCTCGGGTTCGGGGCCTCGACCTTCCGGTACGCGGCGCCTGCCGGGCGGGAGTGGAAACCGGCCGACCTGCACGGAAAGCGGCTCGCGACGTCGTACCCGCGGCTGGTCCGCGACGACCTCGCGCGGCACGGCGTCGAGGCCGAGGTCATCCGGCTCGACGGCGCGGTGGAGATCTCGATCCAGCTCGGGGTCGCGGACGCGATCGCGGACGTGGTCGAGTCCGGGCGGTCGTTGCGGCAGCACAACCTCGTCGCGTTCGGGGAGCCGATCTGCGCGTCCGAGGCGGTCTTGCTGCAGCGGGCCGGGAGCGAGGGATCGAAGGCCAAGTCGCAGCTGGCGGCGCGGTTGCAGGGTGTGGTGTTCGCGCAGCACTACATGATGCTGGACTACGACTGCCCGCGGGAGATTCTTGAGCGGGCTATTTCGATTACGCCTGGGTTGGAGTCGCCGACTGTGGCTCCGTTGGCGGATGAGAAGTGGGTCGCGGTGCGGGCGATGGTGCCGCGCAAGGAAGTCAACCGGATCATGGACGAGCTGGCGGAGACCGGGGCCAAGGCTGTGTTGGCGTCGGATATTCGGTCCTGTCGGCTTTGAGCGTCACTGTATCTTTGGCGCCGACTTCGTCGTCGCGCGCGGGGTCGCTTTTAGCCGACGTTTGGGCTGAGCAACGGGAGGGGCCTTCGGCCTGTCCCGTTGCTCAGCCCAAACGTCGGCGCGACCCCGCGGTTTTGGTTGGGTGGCGTTTTTGGGTTGCTGGCGTGGGTGGCTTTGTTGTTTTTAGCGGGGGCGGTTGGGGCGTTTGGGCATTAGGTCGTATAGCTTTTTGCGTGCGCCGTTGTCGTTGACGTTGCGGGCTACTGCTACCTCGGAGATGAAGTCTTCGAAGACGAATTCGTCGTCGGCGGGGACTTCGGTGGGGCCGGGGTTTTGCGCTAGGTAGCTGTCTAGGGTTTCGGCGATTTCGCGGAACGAGACTGCTTGGATGGTTTCCGGGGCGAAGGTGGTGACTGGGACGCCGTGCGCGGCGGCCTCGTTCATTACTACGCCCAGGGGGACGTGCGAGAGCATCGGGACGCCGAAGGAGTACATCTCCTGCAGGGCGGCCGCGGCGTAGTGCGAGATCGGGCGGCGGTACAGGCCCGGGACGATGCCGAACCAGGCGATGGGGGAGCGGCCGGTCGTTTGCTCCACGTAGCGGACTTGCTCGGAGAGCAGGCGCAGGGCCCGGATGCTGGTCTTGTCCGGTTGGACCGGGACCAGGATGCCGTGCGAGGCGGCCAGGGCGTTGTTCGTCAGGACGTCCTGCGCCGGCGGGCAGTCGATGATCACGTGGTCGTAGTGCGCGAACTGGATCACCCTGGCCAGCTGCCAGCCGGGGACGCGGAACTGGTCCAGCCTGCGGATCAGGTCGAACATCCCGGGCGACGTCGGGATCACGTCGAACGCGCCGCCGCGGCCGAGGTTGCTGCGCGGATGCGGGACGGCCAGCTGCTCGATCGGGCCCTTCCACAGCTTGGTCAGCGCCTTCGCCAGGCTCGGCGCGTCCGCCGGGACCTCGTCCATGCCGAGCATCTCGGTCGTCGCGTGCCCCTGCGGGTCGAGGTCGACGAGCAGCACCCGCCGTCCGCGTTCGGCGAGGGCCGCCGCCGCGCCCACGCTCAGCGAGGTTTTGCCCACCCCGCCCTTCTGGTTGACCACCGAGGTGATCTGCATGCCGGAGCGCTCCCTTGTCGGTCGTTCCGCGAAGGCTATCGGACTCGCGCGCCGCAGCGCGCTCATCCGCCCCCGGCCTGTCGCGGGCGCACCAGCAGAGCCTGCGCGCCGGTGCCGACCGGACCGGAACGATCGTGCAGCGTACTGGTCGCGGTGCCGATCCCGTGCGGCCCGACCAGGGTGACCGCGTCCAGCCCGATCCACTCGCCCTCGGGCATCCGGCGCAGGTGCACGGTCAGCTCGGAGTTGATGAACCACCAGTCCGCCGTCGGCAGGAAATGCGACACCCCGTTGCCGGAGTCGGCGATCGCGAACAGCCGCTGCAGGCCGGTCGGCTCCTCGCCGTCCACCAGCGGATAACGCTGCCGCCCCCACACCGCGGCCGGGCCGGGCGAGGAGATCGCGCCGCGCACCGAACGCCATTCGATCGCGTGCAGGTAGCCGCCCTGCCAGTCGTCCGGGAACGCCGCCTCCGCCCCGGCGTCGGCTGACGGCAGCAGCGGACCGCCGTCGGTGGCGATGTCGGCGGTGTCGGACGTCGCGATCCGCCACCCGGACGCCCGCGCGACCGTCCGGCCGTTCGCGGACAGCTCGGACTGGACCAATTCGACCGTCCGGCCGGGCCGTTCGATCCAGGACCGCTGCTCCAGCTCGCCCACCGGGGCCGGGCCGAGGATCTCGACCGTGACCCGGGCCAGCTGAGCCGGATGCGCGGACTCCAGCCGTTCCAGCCCGCGCACGAGCAGCGCCGACGGCGGGCCGAAATGCTGCGCGCCCGGATTCCACGGACCGGTGGTGTGGTCGGTCGCCTCGTACCGCTCGCCGCCGAGCGGGAGGAAGAACGCGTCGCCCATCAGTCGGCCCGGTCCAAGGCCGTCTCCTCGCCCGGATCAGGCTCCGGCCAGCCCGGATACTCGGGCGGCGTGCCGCCGAACTCCGGGCAGTGCGCCTGGTGGTCGCACCACGAGCACAGCTTGCCCTTGTTCGGCCGGAAATCGCCGGTCTTGCCCGCTTTCAGGATGGCCTGCCAGATCGCCTCGAGAGTGCGCTCGAAGCGGACCAGTTCGCCCTCGTCCGGCGTGTAGGCCAGCGACTGGCCGTCGGTGAGGTACATCAGCTTCAGCTGCCGCGGGACCACCCCGCGCAGCCGCCACAGCACCAGCGCGTAGAACTTCATCTGGAACAGCGCCTTCGCCTCGCCGATCTCGCGCGGCGCGGCGCCGGTTTTGTAGTCCACGACCCGGATTTCGCCGGTCGGCGCGACATCCACCCGGTCGATGTACCCGCGCAGCAGCACCCCCGAGCCCAGCTCGATCTCCACGTGCAGCTCGCACGCCTCCGGCTCCAGCCGGCTCGGATCCTCCAGCTCGAAATACGAATCAAGCAGCTTTTCCGCCGAGGCCAGCCACTTCTCGGTCTCGCCGGGTTCGCCGTCCGCGAACAGCTCCGTCCACTCCGGACTGTCGCCGGACAGCTCCGTCCACGTAGGCGCGAGCAGCTCCTTCGCCCGAGGTGCGACGCGTTCGGCGGCGGGCAGCGCGAAAAGCCGCTCCAGGACCGCGTGGACGAGCGTGCCGCGCAGCTGCGCCCTCGTGGGCACCTCCGGCAGCCGGTCGACCGCGCGGAAACGGTAGAGCAGCGGGCACTGCTTGAAGTCGCTCGCCCGGGACGGCGACAACGCGGGCCGCCTCCTGGCGGGTGGACTGGTCTCCCCGGGAGGGGTGGTGACCGTGGCGGTGTCGGACATGGGGCAGAGCGTAACGCTGGGGTACGACAATTGTTTGGCGGCGGCTTCGCCGCCGCGTGCGGGATCGCCTTTAGTCGGCGTCTGACCGAGTGGTGTGCTGGGCCCCAGGGGGCCGGGCACACCACTCGGTCAGACGCCGACGCGATCCCGCGTTGTGGCTGGGTGAGAGGTGTCTGGGGTGTGGACTAGAGGTGCGGGGATGGGCGAGGTCGGGATGACGCCGCAGGGGGCGGGGTGGTTGCCTGGTGGGTTTTTGATGGGGAGGCATTCGCATCCGAGTGGGCAGTTGGTGTATGCGGCGTCTGGGGTTTTCAGTACTACCACCGAGTTCGGGACTTGGGTGGTGCCTGCGGACCGGGTTAGCTGGACGCCTCCTGGGGTGGTGCATTCGCATCGGTTTTACGGGCGCACTGATACTCGGATTCTGGCCATTCCCTCGGCGGAGTGCGGGGGGTTGGGCCGGAGGGCCGGGGTGTTTGCGGTTTCGCCGTTGTTGCGGGCTGGGATTTTGGCCTTGACCGGGGACGAGGTGCGGTCGGCTGACGCGGAGCGGCGGGTTCGGGCGGTGGTGCTTGACGAGCTGGGGGTGGTTCCTGGGGAGGGGCTGCATCTGCCGGAGCCTCGGGACGATTGGCTGCGCGTGGTCGCCGAATTGCTGCACGCCGAGCCTGGGCGGGGCGAGACTCTGGCTGGGCTGGGGCGGCTCGCGGGGGCTAGTGAGCGGACGTTGAGCAGGTTGTTTCAGAGCGACCTCGGGATGAGCTTTCACCGGTGGCGCACGGTGCTGCGGGTGCATCACGCGTTGTTTCGGCTGACGGAGGGGGCGTCGGTCACGGATACCGCGATCGCGTGCGGGTGGGCGAATCCGTCGGCGTTCATCGGGGCGTTCACGGCGCTGGTGGGGCAGACGCCGGGGCGGTATCAGGCTGAGTTGCGCGAGCGCGCCGAGTAATTGGCGGGTTTGGGGCATCGGCTGCCCGGTTGCTGGTGGTCCGCGGGGCGGGGCCCGGAACACAGTGGTGATCATGAATCAGGCAGACGAGAAAACCACTGTGGTTGTTGTGGGCGGCGGGGTCGCGGGGCTCGCACTGGGGGTGTTTCTCCAGCGCGGCGGGACTCCTTGCGTGGTCTTGGAAAAGCACAGCCGGGAGTACGTGGAGCAGCGGCAGCGAGCCGGATCGCTCGACGGGCGCGGGGTGCGGATGCTGCGCGAATGGGGCGTGGGCGAGGCGGTCGAGGAGCACGGGGGCGGGCCGTCCGACGTGGTGCTGCCGCTGATGGTCGACGGCGAGCGGCGGTCGTGGCGGATGGACGCCGACGAGGACGGCGCGGGTGCGTTCATCCCGCAGCAGGTTCTCGTCCGGAACCTCATCCGGATCTTCCTGCGCGACGGCGGCGATCTCCGGTTCGGGGCGGAGGACGTCGCGCTGGAGGGGCTCGACACGGAGCAGCCCCGGGTGCGGTACCGGGACGGGGCGATCAGCTGCGAATTCGTCGCGGGCGCCGACGGGTTTCAGGGCGTCAGCAGGTCGGCGATCCCGGACGGATTCCTCACCTGTCACAGCCACGAGTTCGGGTACGCCTGGCTCTCGGCGATGACGGACGTGCCCGCGGACCCGGCGGCTGTGATGGCGGTGCACTCGCGGGGCTTCGCCGCACAGATCACCCGCGGGCCGAACGCGAGCCGGGTCTACCTGCAGTGCCCGGTGGACGACACCGTCGGCGACTGGCCGGACGAGCGGGTCTGGGACGAACTCGCCGAGCGGTTCGGCATGCCAGTGGCGCGGGGGCCGATCGCGACCAAGCAGGTGGTGCCGTTGCGCGGGGTGGTGTTCAGCCCGATGCGCTACGGCCGGTTGTGCCTCCTCGGGGACGCCGCGCACCTGATTTCGCCGATGAGCGCGGAGGGCATGAGCCTCGCGCTGCACGACGCCGAGGTGCTCGCCAGGGCGGTCGTCGCTCAGGTGGAGAAGGACGATACGAGCCTGCTGGAGGGCTACTCGGACACCTGCCTCGCCCACGTCTGGGAGCGGCAGGCATCGGCGGTCTGGATGACGGACGCGATGCACGATTCCGGTGACGCCTCGTATCGCGGGGAGTTCCGGAAGCAGGTGGCGCGGGCGAATCTGGAGAACCTCGTCCAGCCGAAACCCGCCTGACCCGACCGGCCGGGAAGCTTCCGGAGCACCAACGCCAGGGTTTGTCGTCCGTGAGGGGCCCCTTGAAGGAATCTGATTCCCTCATGGGGTCCCTCGCGGACCTGCGAATGCGGTCAGACGGGTGTCAATCGGGCATTTCGCCGGGAGCGGTGTCCCGTGTGGACAGTAAGCGGGCCGGGGTCGCCGGCTCCCGGGCATCGGCCCTGAGTCTCGCGAGTGCCTTCCCGGCGATCCGGGCAGGCCGGACGAGACCGACACCACCCGTCCGGGGACACCGGGTCACCGGCTTCCCACACCCGGACCCCTACGCTGGGCCGCATGGCCGCGACCAGTCAGCACGGCGCCGGGCCCGCTCGGCGCGCCGGCGGGGACGGTGGCCTGCTGCTGTTCCGGGTCGGCGGGGTGCCCGTTTTGCTCGCTCCCTCGTGGTGGATCGGGTCGCTGATCATCGTAGTGCTCTACGCGCCGCTGGTCGGGCGGCTGCTGCCGGACGTTTCCACGCCGACCTCGTGGTTGCTCGCCGCGGCGTTCGCGGTGCTGCTCGGGCTTTCCGTGCTCGCGCACGAACTGGGGCACTGCCTCGTCGCGCTGCGGCTCGGGATTCCGGTGCGGCGGCTGAGGCTGTTCCTTCTCGGCGGACTGTCCGAAGTGGCCCGTACGCCGCGACGGCCGGGGCAGGAAGGGCTTGTCGCGGCGGCGGGTCCGGCGGTTTCGCTGGTGCTGGGCGGGTTCTGCTCGCTGCTGCTGTTCGCCGTGCCGCCGGACGGCGCGGTGTGGCTGCTGGTCGCGGAGTGCGCGGTGGCCAACTTCGCGGTCGGGTTCTTCAACCTGCTTCCCGGGCTGCCGCTGGACGGCGGACGGCTCGTGCGCGCAGGCGTCTGGGCGATGACCGGCTTGCGCGCCAAGGGGACCAAGGCGGCGGTGGCCGGCGGCGCGCTGGTCGCGACCGGGCTGATCGTGTGGGCGCTGCTCGGGCTGGCGATGCAGAGCCCGGACCGATGGCTGCGGCTCGGCGTGTGCGTCGTGACGGCGTGGTTCGTGATCCTCGGCGCGCGGTCCGAGCTGGCCGCCGAAGCCCGGCGCGGCTGGCCCGCGGGGCTGGAACTGTCCGATGTGGTCCGTCCGGTGCTGCAGCTTCCGGCGGAGAGCCCGGTGTCCGACGCGCTGGCCGCCTCGGCGGGACGCGGTGTCGTGCTGGTGCGCGCGGACGGGGTCGCGGCGGGATTGCTGGACGAGCAGGCCGCGCAGCAGCTGGCCAGCCTCAGCCCGCACGCGCCCGCCGAACAGGCCGCGGAGCCGATCCGCGCGGAGACGGTGCTGCTGGCGTCGGAGCCGGGGGAGGAGATCGCCGAGCGCGTGCGCGAGACACCCGCGTGGCAGTTCCTCGTGGTCGACGACGAAGGGCGGCCGGCGGGCGTGCTGCGCCGCGAAGACCTGCGGGCCGCGCTGATGCAGGGCCGTCGCGCGCGGTGAGGGGCACCCGCGCACGACGCGCGGGGGACGACCTGCGAGGATTCGACGTCGGCGTTCCGGGTTTCAGTGGAGGAAGAAGTTGTCGGTCAGCGGACCGTTTCGTGCAGGTGACCGGGTTCAGCTGACGGACTCGAAAGGCAGGCACTACACCCTCACGCTCGCCGACGGCGGCGAGTACCACACGCATCGCGGCGCGCTCGCGCACGACGACCTCATCGGCCTTCCCGAGGGCAGCGTGGTCACCTCGGCCGGCGGCAGCAACTATCTGGCGCTGCGGCCGCTGTTGCCGGACTACGTGCTGTCGATGCCGCGCGGCGCGCAGGTCATCTACCCCAAGGACGCCGCGCAGATCGTGATGTGGGGCGACATCTTCCCGGGCGCGCGCGTCCTCGAAGCCGGGGCCGGCTCGGGCGCGCTCACCTGCTCGCTGCTGCGCGCGGTCGGTCCGGCGGGACAGGTCTTTTCCTACGAGATCCGCGACGACCACGCCGAGCACGCGGAGCGCAACGTCGTGAAGTTCTTCGGCGAGAAGCCGGACAACTGGACGCTCACCGTCGCCGACCTGGCCACGCACGCCGGCGAGGTCGACCGGGTCGTGCTGGACATGCTCGCGCCGTGGGAACAGCTGCCGAACGTCGCCGCGCACCTGGTGCCCGGCGGGGTGCTGACCGTCTACGTCGCCACCGTCACGCAGCTGTCCCGGGTCACTGAATCGTTGCGGGAACAGCAGTGCTGGACCGAACCGGAGTCGTGGGAGACGCTGATGCGGCCCTGGCACGTCGTCGGCCTCGCGGTGCGGCCGGACCACCGGATGGTCGCGCACACCGCGTTCCTGCTCACCGCGCGCCGCCTCGCGGACGGCACGGTCTCGCCGCGGGTTTCGCGGCGGCCCAGCAAGGGCAAAGGCTAACCAGGGACACACCAGCGGCCGTTCTCGCGACGCAGCGGGAACGGGGTGTCCTTGTGCCCGCCCGAACCTTCGACGCGCACCGTCACCGTGGCCTTGTCGCCCGCGATGGCGGGCGGCTCGGTGAGCGAGACCTGAAGCGGGCCCGCCGCGTCCCATTTAGCTTGGAGTTCCTTCAGCGCCGCCGCGGTTTGCGGTTTGCACGTGAGCGTGCCGAATTCGGCTGAGTCGGCGCGGGTGATCGCGTCGACGAGAGTCCGCGCCAGCGTGGCCACCGCGGCCTGATCGGCCTCAGGTGCGGGAGAAACGGACGGGCTGACGCGCGGCGAAGGCGGGGGACTGGGCGGCGCGCTCGTCGGGCGGGCGGGCCCCGGCAGGCTGATCAAGACCAGGCCGAGGACACCGCCCGCGACGACGACCGCGAGCAGGACGAGTGCCGTGCTGAGCCGGCGTCTCACTTAGTGGTCCGTGCTGACCTTCCCGAGGCACCAGGCACCGCCCTGGCGCAGGGCGGTGAGGGTGCCGTCGGCGGTCTTCGTGGACATGGTGACGTGGTACTTCACCGTCGCCTGGTCGCCGCTTTCCTGCGGGCTGCTGGTCAGCTCGAAGTGGATGCCCGAGGGCATCTTCTCGGTCGGCTTCTGGCCCTTGGTCAGGCTGGTGCAGAGCATCGAGAACAGCCCGTCGGTGTCGGAGCTGTTGTACGCCTCGGACGCGGCCTGGAACAGCTCGGCCGGCGTCGCCTTCGCCCCGGCCGCGGCCGGGGAGTCGCCGCTGCTCGAACCCGAGGACGCCGAGGTCGACGGGGACGAGGAGGAACTGCCGCTCGGGCCGCTGGACTGCGGTCCGGCCGGGGCCGAGGACGACGCGGGCGGGGCGGCGGTCTTGGTGTCGTCCTTCTTGTCGCCGGTGAGCCAGATGATCAGCCCGGTCGCGCCGCCGAGGACGACTACCGCGGCGACCGCGATGCCGACGATCAGGCCGGTCTTCTTCTTTTTGGGCGGCTCCTCGCCGAACCCGCCGAACTGGCCGCCCGGCTGCTGCCCGAACGGCCCGCCGGGCTGCTGGCCGAACTGGTCCGGCTGCTGTCCGAAATGCCCGAATTGATCCGGCTGCTGCCCGAACTGCGGACCGCCCGGCTGCTGGTATCCGCCCTGGTAGGGGCCGCTCTGACCAGGTGCGCCGGGCGCGGCCGGGAACCCGCCGGACTGCGGGCCCTGCGGCGGCTGCCCGCCCTGGTTCCAGCCGCCCTGCTGCGGCTGCCCGTACGGCTGCTGGCCGCCGGGCTGCTGCCCGTACGGGTTCGGCTGCTGGCCGCCCTGGTTCCAGCCGCCGGGCTGCTGCGGCGGATAAGTCATTTCGGTTCCCCCTGCCGTGCTAGCGAAAGTCCGGGCCACCTGCGGAGCGTGGCCACCCGGGGATGCTAGCCAGCCTGGCGCGTTTCCGCGCAGCCAGGCCGCGAGACGGGTTTGCCGGGCGCCCGGCGGGGCATCCGGAACGCGTTCGGTTCCGCGTTGCGGAAACCCGCGCGGGGCGGATTCCCGCTCGCGGCACCGAATCGGCCGCTTGCGCTGCGCGCGCGGGCGTGCTGACGGCGGGAAAAAGCGCGACGCGCCGGTCTTGTGATGCGGAAAGGCCTTTTCTTGTCGGTGATCGCCGGTACCGTGGAATGAAAAGCACTCCGAGGAGGTGCCCGATGCATCATGACCTTCCCGGAGGTCGGCGCGAGGAGGCCGACCCTTCAGCAACCGGCGGAGCAGGGCAGACAACTGAGGAACAAGCCCGGCAGATCCGCTTTCTCGAGGAAGAAGTGGCGCTGCTGCGCCGCAGGCTCACCGATTCCCCGCGACAGAACCGCGTTCTCGAACAACGTCTCGCCGAGGCGTCGGAACGGGTGAGTCAGCTCACCGAGCGGAACACGAAACTCGTCGAAACCCTGCGCGAGGCGCGAGGGCAGCTGCTCGCCCTCCGCGAGGAGGTCGACCGGCTGGCCCAGCCGCCGAGCGGCTACGGGGTGTTCGTCGAGGCGTACGAGGACAACACGGTGGACGTGTACACCGCGGGGCGCAAGATGCGCGTCTCGGTGTCGCCCGCGGTGGAGGTCTCGTCGCTGCGGCGCGGGCAGGCGCTGCGCCTGAACGAGGCGCTCACCGTCGTCGAAGGCGGCGAATTCGAGCGCACCGGCGAGGTGTGCGCCCTGCGCGAGGTGCTCGCACCGGACGTCGAGGGCGGCAGCACGCGCGCCCTGGTGGTCGGCCACGCGGACGAGGAGCGGGTCGTGCTGCTCTCCGACCCGCTGGCCGAGCAGCCGCTCAAACCGGGCGATTCGCTGCTGGTCGACTCGAAGGCGGGCTACGCCTACGAGCGGGTGCCGAAGGCCGAGGTCGAGGACCTCGTGCTGGAGGAGGTCCCGGACGTCCGCTACGAGGACATCGGCGGCCTGACCAGGCAGATCGAGCAGATCCGCGACGCGGTGGAGCTGCCGTTCCTGCACGCGGACCTCTACCAGCAGTACCAGCTGCGCCCGCCCAAGGGCGTCCTGCTGTACGGCCCGCCGGGCTGCGGGAAGACGCTCATCGCCAAGGCGGTGGCGAACTCCCTGGCCAAGAAGGTGGCCGAGGCCCGCGGCGACAACGCGGACGGCAAGTCCTACTTCCTCAACATCAAGGGTCCCGAGCTGCTGAACAAGTTCGTCGGCGAGACCGAGCGGTCGATCCGGCTGATCTTCCAGCGGGCGCGGGAAAAGGCCTCCGAGGGCACCCCGGTCATCGTGTTCTTCGACGAGATGGACTCGATCTTCCGCACCCGCGGCTCCGGCGTGTCGTCGGACGTGGAGACGACGATCGTGCCGCAGCTGCTGTCGGAGATCGACGGCGTCGAGGGGCTGGAGAACGTCATCGTCATCGGCGCCTCCAACCGCGAGGACATGATCGACCCGGCGATCCTGCGGCCGGGGCGGCTCGACGTGAAGATCAAGATCGAGCGGCCGGACGCCGAGGGCGCGAAGGACATCTTCTCGAAGTACCTGGCCGAGGGCCTGCCGATCCACGCCGACGACCTGGCGGAGTTCGGCGGGGACCAGAAGGCCACCTTCGACGCGATGATCCAGCACACCGTCGAGCGGATGTACGAGGAGAGCGACGAGAACCGGTTCCTGGAGGTCACCTACGCCAACGGGGACAAGGAGGTCCTGTACTTCCGCGACTTCAACTCGGGCGCGATGATCCAGAACATCGTGGACCGGGCGAAGAAGTCGGCGATCAAGTCGGTGCTGGAGACCAAGCAGCCCGGCCTGCGCGTGCAGCACCTGCTGGACGCGATCGTCGACGAGTTCGCGGAGAACGAGGACCTGCCCAACACCACCAACCCGGACGACTGGGCCCGGATCTCCGGCAAGAAGGGCGAGCGGATCGTCTACATCCGCACGCTCGTCACCGGCAAGAACCAGGAATCGGGGCGGGCGATCGACACCGCCACGAACACCGGTCAGTACCTGTAGCGCACCGCGAACCTGTGGGGCCGCCGGCATCGTCCGGCGGCCCCACAGGCCGTTTCGGGTACTTGGTCGGCCCGGTTTCGCGTCCGTGAGGGGAACCCCGAGGGAATCAGGGGCCGTGAAGGTGTCCCTCACGGACCTGGGGCTTCTGCGTCAGACCTTTTCCAGGACCGATTGCCGCGCCCGGGAAAGCCGGCCGTGCGACGCGAGGATCCCGAGCACCACCAGCAGCGCGCCGACGGGTTCGTTCCAGTGCACCGGTTCGTCGAGGACCAGGACGCCGAGCAGCACCCCGACCACGGGTGTGAGGTAGGTCACTGCGGAGGCGTTGGCCGCGCCCCAGGCGGTCGCGATGGCGGTGTTCCAGGTGTAGGCCACACCGGTGCCGAGCACGCCGAGCGCGAGCATCGACAAGACCACGGCGAGGTTCAGGTGCACCGGCTGCGTGGCGATCACCGGGGTCGCGGCCAGGAGAATGACGGTGGCGAAACCGGTTTGCCCGAAGGCGACGACGACCGGGTCGGGGTTGCGCGGCGACACGAACTTCCGCAGGTACACGAAAGCCAGGCCATAGCAGGTCGTTGCGCCAAGGCAGGCGAGCTGTGCGAGGACTTCGTGGCTGAGGTCGATGCCGCGCCAGACCCCGACGAGCGTGAGCACGCCCGCGAAACCCAGCAGCAGTCCGGCGGCTTTCGGCCGGGTGAGCCGTTCGGCGGGCAGCGCGGCCGCGGCGAACAGCATGGTCAGCAGGGGAGTGGTGGCGTTGAAGATGCTGGCGAGCCCGGACGCCACGTACTGCTCGGCCCACGAGTACAGCAGGAACGGGCCCACGCAGAACAGCAGCGAGACCACTGCGAGATGCCCCCACAGCGCGGGATCGCGGGGGAGCGATCGCCTGCGCAGCACCAAGAATCCGCCGAGTGTCAGCGCGCCCAGCGCGACCCGGGCCAAGGCCACCTGAGCCGGCGACAGCCCTTGCAGGCCCACCTTGATGAAGAGAAAACTCGCGCCCCACGCGACGGCGAGCGCGACAAAGCGCGCGGCGATGCCGAACCTCACTGAACCTCCGTTAACGACCGACTGTCTGCGGCCAGTCAACGTGCGCGCCACGCCCGGAGTCCAGCGGGTTTCGGTCACTGCGCTCGACGTCAGTGTATAACGCCCTATACTGCGCCGCGTGAGCACTGACAACGCCCGTCCGCGGCCGCCGATCACCGAAGCCGACGTCCTCGCCTGGCTCGAAACGACCGCCGCCGCCGTCCAGGCGGGGGAGCTGAACGCGAACGACCTGATCGACCTCCTGGGGGAGCTGCGCCGCGCCTCCGCGGCCTGCGCCGACGCCTCCGACTGGGCACTCCTCGCCGCCCGCGAGGAAGGAGCCAGCCTCCGCCAAATCGCCCCCGTCTTCGGCAAAGGCTACGTCCGCGCACCCGCCGCCCGCCTCGAAAAACTCCACCGCCAAGCCCAAAACGCCAGCCAATGGCTCGCCATCCTCCGGCACAAACAAAGTGTATAACGACCTATACATCTGGCGATCAGAAAACACTCCGCGTCGCCTCGCCTAACCTTTCTCCGCAATTCTCAAACACAGCAACGACAAGGGGACCCCGATGGACCGCATCGCGGTGGGCCTGGCCGCGCTTGGCCGTCCGGCATATATCAACCTGGGGCGGGATTTGCCCGAAGTCCGGGATGTGCCGTCGATGCGCGCCGCGACGCACGCGGTGCTCGACGCTGCCTACGCGGCCGGGGTGCGCTGGGTCGACGTCGCACGGTCCTACGGCCGTTCGGAGGAGTTTCTCGGCGGCTGGCTGGCCGAACGCGGGCATCAGGACATCACGGTGTCCAGCAAGTGGGGCTACCGCTACGTCGGTGATTGGCAGCTCGACGCGGAGGTCCATGAGGTCAAGGAACACACGCTGCCGCGGTTTCGTGAGCAGTGGGCGCAAACCCGGCAACTCCTGGGCGGACACGTGGACCTGTATCAGGTTCATTCGCTCACTGTGGACAGTCCGCTTTTCGCTGACCCAGCGCTGATCGACGCACTGGCCGCGCTTTCCGACGACGGCGTCGAGGTCGGATTCTCCACCTCCGGGCCGGCGCAGGCGGACGTGGTCCGCCGGGCGTTCGAGCTGGAATCGGGCGGGCGGCCGGTGTTTTCGTCGGTTCAGTCCACTTGGAACGTTTTCGAGCCGTCGGTCGGCCCGGCGCTGGCCGAGGCGCGGGCGGCCGGGAAACGGGTGCTGGTCAAGGAAACTCTCGCGAACGGTCGGCTCGTCGTCGAGGCCCCGGAACCGCTGCGGCGGATCGCCGAGGCGCACGGGGTCGGCCCGGACGCGATCGCGGTGGCGGCGGTGCTCGGGCAGGAGTGGGCTCCGGTGGCGGTGCTCGGTCCGTCGAGCCCGGCGCAGCTGGCCGCGAACCTGGCTGCCGCGCGGGTGCGGCTCAGCGGCGAAGACCGCGCTGTGCTGGGAGAACTCGCGCAGGACGCGCGGGAGTACTGGGCGCATCGATCCCACCTCGGGTGGAGCTGAGCGGCTGCATTACCCTCGGGCGCACCACGGCCCGGGGCGGACGGGCAAATCTGAGCGCGGAGGGGCAACGTGCGTCGTCGGCAGGTGCCAGCGGTCGCTGTGCTGGTCGGGCTGGGCGCGCTGGCCGGGCTCGCCGGGTGCGGCAATCGGCCCAACAATCTTGAGACCTATTACGACGATCCGGTTCCGGACACGAGCGCCCCGGTGGCACCACCGGTGTCGCGTCCGGTAGATCCGCCGGTTGTTTCTTCTTCGCCAGCCCCGGATCCGCGGCGCGCGGAGGCAGCCCTGCTGTCCGATTCGGACGTTGCCGAGGAGGGCGTCGCTCCGGGGTCCGGGCGGGTTTCCGGATGTTTGAGCGGGTTGGCTGCGGGGGAGCGCAAGTCCGTGAGCTGGGTATACCCGAGCGGTTCAGCGTTGACGCACGAGGTCACGATGTACGCGGATCGGTCGGGTGAGGACGTCGTCGCACGCACACATTGTGCAGGTGCCGAGGTGGAGTTACCGCCGCAGCCGGGAATCACCGTGCAGCGAGCGTGGTGCGAAGGCTCGACATGTGCGGTGCTGGTGGCCAAGGGGAGTCTGGTGTCGGCGCTAAGCGTCGCGGCAAGCACCCCAGCACGAGCACAAGACGCGGCGAAGCGGCTACTGCCAAAGCTCACGGCGAAGCTCTAACCACACACCCAGCACACGCTTCTTTAACCGGACCACGACCGCGGGATCGCGTCGGCGTCTGACCGAGTGGCGTGCCCGGCCCCCTGGGGCCCAGCACGCCACTCGGTCAGACGCCGACTAAAGGCGATCCCGCACGCGGCGGCGAAGCCGACGCCATCAAACACAGCTCCGGAACCATTCTCGAATGCCCTCACGGCCGTCTGGGATGAAGCGACGGCTGGGGTTGGGGTCAAAAACCCACGCCCGAAGCTCCTCCAGCGAAACCCAGCATCCCTCCACGATCTCCTCCGGTTGGTGGCGGACCGGTCCGTCCCAGCGGACTTCGAAGGCGAAGTTGTGGCAGCGGATGCTTCCGTCGTCGTAGATTTTGGTGAACAGCGGTTCCGGTTCCACTCCGTGGACGCCGAGTTCTTCGGCGAGTTCGCGGCGCGCGCAGTCGGCGGGGGTTTCGCCCGCGGCGACGACTCCGCCCGCCCAGCAGTCCCAGGTGGACGGGAAAACGTCCTTGTCCGCGGTGCGCAGGTGCACGTAGACGGACTGGCCGTCGCCCGATCGGACGAGAACGACGCCGGCGGCGTGCCACAGGCCTTCGGCTCGGACCTGGGAGCGGAGGGCTTCGCCTACCGGCTGGCCTGCGTCGTCATAGAGGGCAACGAGTTCGTCACTGCCTGGCATGGGGGCATCGTCGCACGCGGCGAACCCGTAGGGTGGTGGGCATGCGTCGGATCATGGGAACCGAAGTCGAGTACGGCATCGCCGTGCCCGGGGACGCCACGGCGAACCCGGTGCTCACCTCGACTCAGGTGGTGCTGGCCTACGCCGCGGCTGCGGACATCCCGAGGGCGCGCCGGGCGCGCTGGGACTACGAGGTGGAGTCGCCGTTGCGCGACGCGCGCGGGTTCGACCTGACCGGGCCGGGCGGTCCGGGGCACGACCCGGACGTCGAGGACCTCGGCGCGGCGAACGTCATCCTCACCAACGGTGCGCGGTTGTACGTGGACCACGCGCATCCGGAGTACTCGGCGCCGGAGGTCACGAACGCGCGGGACGCGGTGATCTGGGACAAAGCGGGCGAGCGGGTGATGGAGGAGGCCGCGCTGAAGGCGGCCACCGTGCCGGGGCAGCCGCCGTTGCAGCTGTACAAGAACAACGTGGACGGCAAGGGCGCGAGCTACGGCACGCACGAGAACTACCTGATGCAGCGGTCGACGCCGTTCACCGCGGTGATCGGCGGGCTGACGCCGTTCTTCGCGTCGCGGCAGGTGATGTGCGGGTCCGGCCGGGTGGGGATCGGGCAGCAGAGCGAGGAGGCGGGTTTCCAGCTTTCGCAGCGCTCGGACTACATCGAGGTCGAGGTCGGGCTGGAGACGACGCTCAAGCGCGGGATCATCAACACGCGCGACGAGCCGCACGCGGACGCGGACAAGTACCGGCGGCTGCACGTGATCATCGGGGACGCGAACCTGTCGGAGTACTCGACGTATCTGAAGGTCGGGACGACGGCGCTGGTGCTGGACCTGATCGAGGCGGGCGTGCGGTTCGACGACCTGAAGCTCGACGAGCCGGTGCGGGCGGTGCACAAGATCAGCCACGACCCGACGCTGAAGACGAAGGTCGAGCTGGCGAACGGGAAGAAGTTCACCGGGCTGGACCTGCAGTTCGCCTATCACGAGCTGGCGGCGGCGAATCTCGAGCGCACGGGCGCGGACGAGGCGTCGAAGGAAGTGCTGCGGGTGTGGGGCGAGATCCTGGACGCGCTGGCGCGGGATCCGCAGGAGTGCGCGGACCGGCTGGACTGGCCCGCGAAGCTGCGGCTGCTGGAGGGGTACCGGGAGCGGGACCAGCTGGCGTGGGGCGCGCCGCGGCTGCGGCTGGTGGACCTGCAGTATTCGGACGTGCGGCTGGGGAAGGGCCTGTACAACCGGCTGGTCACGCGGGGTTCGATGAAGCGGCTGGTCACCGAGGAGGAGGTGCAGGCGGCGATCACGAATCCGCCGTCGGACACGCGGGCCTACTTCCGGGGGCGGGCGCTGGAGAAGTACGCGTCGTCGATCGCGGCGGCGTCGTGGGATTCGGTGATTTTCGACGTGGGCCGGGAGTCGCTGGTGCGGATCCCGACGCTGGAGCCGTTGCGGGGGACGAAGGCGCACGTCGGGAAGCTGCTGGACGCGGCGGCGACGGCGGAGGAGCTGGTGGAGGCGATCACCGGTTCGGACTAGCGCGATCCCGGCGTTTCGGGCCGGTTGAAGGCCCTTTTCGTCGGTACCGCTGGGTAGGCTAGGGAACATCGGCCAGACCGGGAGGCGAGATGGCGCAGGAGAAGATCGAGAAGCACGGCGGCGGCGATTCCGACGAGGAGTTCGACGACGCCGGCGGGGCGGGCCAGGAGCGGCGGGAGAAGCTCGGCGAGGACGTGGACACGATTCTCGACGAGATCGACGACGTGCTGGAGGAGAACGCCGAGGACTTCGTCCGCGCTTACGTGCAGAAGGGCGGCGAGTAGCCGCCTGCCCGTCGCGGCCGTCCCGGGTGCGGGGCGGTGTGCGGCGGGCGCGCTGGGCCGGAGGTTTCGCTCGGGGGCGCCGGGGGCAGGTTTGCTGTCGGCGTTGCCGGGCACGGGATGAGATGGGAACCGAGAGCACGTATGGACAACACCTCCTCTGGGGCGGGTTTTTCCGGACCCGGCCTGCCGTCGGCCTACTTTTCGCCGGCGTCGTCGTCGTTCGCGGATTTCGTGCGGGCGACCGCGCCGGAGCTGCTTCCCGCGCGGCGGGTGCCCGCGGGTGAGCTGGACGTGCCGCACGGCACCACGATCGTCGCGGTGGCGTTCGCCGGCGGGGTGCTGATCGCCGGGGACCGGCGGGCGACGTCGGGGAATCTGATCGCGAGCCGGGACATCGAGAAGGTGCACGTCACGGACGAGTACTCGGCGGTGGGCATCGCGGGGACCGCGGGGCTGGCCGTGGAGATGGTCCGGCTGTACGCGGTGGAGCTGGCGCATTACGAGAAGATCGAGGGCGTTTCGCTTTCGCTGGACGGCAAGACGAACAAGCTGGCCGGGATGGTGAAGGCGAACCTGGAGATGGCGATGGCGGGCCTCGCGGTCGTGCCGTTGTTCGTCGGGTACGACCTGGAGGCCGAGGACGCGAAGCACGCGGGCCGGATCGTGTCGTACGACGCGGCGGGCGGGCGGTACGAGGAGCACGCCGGGTACGCGAGCGTCGGTTCGGGTTCGCTGTTCGCGAAGTCGTCGCTGAAGAAGCTGTACGACCCGGACGCGGATGCGGACGCGGCGGTGCGGACGGCGCTGGAGGCGTTGTACGACGCGGCGGACGACGACACCGCGTCCGGCGGGCCGGATCTGGTGCGGCGGATTTTCCCGAACGTCATCACCATCACCGCGGAGGACGGCGCGGTGGTGCTGCCCGCGGAGCGGACGGGTGCGGTGGCCGAGGCGGTGGTGGCCGGGCGCGCGGAGCGCAATCACCACCGGCCGGTGTGAGGCCGCCGATGTCCGCTGAATCAATGACTGCCGAGTTTTCGGAGAACGTGGAGCCGACACCGTGACGATGCCGTTGTATGCCTCTCCCGAGCAGTTGATGCGGGAGCGTTCCGAGCTGGCGCGCAAGGGGATCGCGCGGGGCCGGAGCGTGGTGGTGCTGAAGTATTCCGGCGGGGTGCTGTTTGTCGCGGAGAACACTTCGGCGACTTTGCACAAGGTGGCGGAGATCTATGACCGGATCGGGTTCGCCGCGGTGGGCCGGTTCTCGGAGTTCGAGAATCTGCGGGTGGCGGGGATCCGGCACGCGGATCTGAAGGGCTACCAGTACGACCGCCGCGATGTGAGCGCGCGGGCGCTGGCGAACGCTTACGCGGCGACGCTGGGCAGTATTTTCACCGAGCAGCTGAAGCCGTTCGAGGTGGAGGTGTGCCTGGCGGAGGTCGGGGCGACCGCGGCCGAGGACCAGTTGTACCGGTTGACGTTCGACGGCGGGATTTTCGACGAGTCGCCGTTCGTGGTGATGGGCGGCCAGACGGATACCATCAGCGCGAAGCTGAAGGACGTGGTGGATCCGGAGCACGATCTGCGGACGGCGCTGGCGTCGGCGATCGAGGGGTTGCGGGCGACCGCGACGTCGAACGGCAACGGCCCGGCTGCCGAGACGGAGATCAAGCTCGAGGTCGCGGTGCTGGACCGGGCGCGGCCGCGGCGGGCGTTCCGGCGGTTGTCGGGGGCGGCGCTGGAGGCGTTGCTGCCGGCGAAGGAGGAGCCTGCCGAGAAGCCGGACGGGGACGGCGGCAAGGACGACTCGGGCGACGCTGGCAAGGGGTCGGCCGAGAAGGAGTGACGGAGCGGACTGGTGGGCCGTCGGCGGGTGCCGACGGCCCATCGTCGTTTTCCGGGATACTGGCGGGGTGACGTGTTCGCTCGTGACTCCGTGGTGGCGGCACCGGATCGCCGGGGACAGTTCCGCCGCGGGCGGCGTGGTTCCGACGGCGATTCTCGACTGGCGTGCTCCGCTGGTGCAGTCCCTGGTGCGGGCGACGGCGTCCGAGGATCGGCTGGCCGGGTTGCGGGCCGCGCACCGGGTGATCGCCGGGTCGGTGCGGCCGGTGTACGCGGTGCAGGAGCGGCAGCCGATCTCGCGGACGCTGCGCCGCGGGCGGGGTTCGTGCAGTCAGCGGCTGGCGGTGCTGGAGGGAGTCGCGCGGGCGCGGGGGATTCCGACGCGGGTGCGGGGTCTCGTCGTGGACGGCCGGTTCTGGTATCCGCGGTTTCCCCGGTCGAAGTTCCTGGTGCCGTCGCGGGTTCTGGTGGCGTGGCCGGAGTTCGGGGTTGCGGACGCGTGGGTGCCGGTGGGGGAGCTGTTCGGGCGGTTGACCGAGCTGGCGGCGGGTCCCGGGTTCACCAATGACAGCGGGGAAACGCTGTTCGACGCGGTGTCGCGCACGGCGATCGACTGGGACGGCGTCACCTGCGGGGTCGGCGGGGCGTGCGACCTGTCGGCGACCGTGCTGACGGATCTGGGCCGGTTCGATTCGCGCGACGACTTGTTCCGGCGGCACGGGCAGACGCTGTCCGGGCCGTTGACGACGCTCGTCGACCCGGTGCTCAGCCGGTGGGCGCCGCCTCAGAGCGCGTTGAGCCGCTGACGCAGGTGTGCGCGTTCCGGTTCGGTTCCCGCGTTGGCCAGCGCTTCCCGGTAGGCCGCCGCAGCTTCGTCGTCGCGGCCGAGGCGGTGCAGCAGATCGCCGCGGGCGGCGGCATACGGGTGGTAGCCCTGCAGCCGGGGTTCGTCGGCTAGACCGTCGAGGAGTTCCAGCCCGGCTTCGGGTCCGTCGCGCATCGCGACGGCGGCCGCGCGGTTGAGCGCGACGACCGGGTTCGGCGTGAGCGTCAGCAGGATGTCGTACAGCGCGACGATCTGCGGCCAGTCGGTGCCGGCGACGTCCGGTGCTTCGGCGTGGAGCGCGGCGATCGCCGCCTGCACCCCGTACGGCCCGGGCGGGCCGCCGGTGAGCGCGACCGGCACCAGCGCGCGGCCCTCGTCGATCAGCGCCGTGTCCCAGACTGTCCGGTCCTGGTCTTCGAGCAGGACGAACTCGCCGTCCGGGCCGGTGCGGGCGGCGCGGCGGGCGTGGACCAGCAGCAGGAGCGCGAGCAGTCCGGTGGTTTCGCGTTCGGCGGGCAGCAGGCGGTGCAGGATCCGGGCCAGCCGGATGGCTTCCTCGGCCAGGTCCGGACGCTGGACGTCCGGGCCGGAGCTGGCCGCGTAGCCCTCGGTGAACAGCGAGTACAGCACCTGCAGTACGCCGGGCAGCCGGGACCGCAGCTCGTCGCCGGCCGGGACGCGGAACGGGATGCGGTGGTCCCGGATCCGGTTCTTGGCCCGCACGATCCGTTTCGCCATGGTCGCGGTCGGCACGAGGAACGCTCGCGCCACCTCGGGCGTCGTGAGCCCGGCCAGGCAGCGCAGCGTGAGCGCGAGCCGGTCCTCGGCGGCCAGCGCCGGATGCGCGCAGGTGAAAAACAGCTGGAGCCGGTCGTCGGGCAGGTCGCCGTCCGCGCCGGGCAGCGGGGGAGGGTCGCTGCGCTCGGATTCCGCTTGCAGGACAGCGAGTTTCGCCGCGTACGCCTGGTCCCGGCGGAGCCGGTCGACGGCCTTGCGGCGCGCGGTGGTCATCAGCCACGCGCCGGGTTTCGGCGGGACGCCGTCCACCGGCCAGCGCACCAGCGCGGCCTCGACCGCCTCGGCGGCCACCTCCTCGGCGAGGTCGAGATCGCCGAAGCGGCGGACGAGCGCGCCGAGCAGGCGGCCGTGCTCCTCGCGGAACACGGCCGCCACGGACGCTCGCGCGTCAGGCATCGAAACGTTAGACACCGAAGCGTCAGGCATCGAAATCGGCGATCGGGCGGACCACGACCGAACCGTCCCGGGAGCCCGGGCAGCGGGCCGCCCAGTCGAGCGCCGCGTCGAGGTCCGGCACGTCCAGCACGTAGAACCCGCCCAGCAGCTCGCGGGTCTCGGCGAACGGGCCGTCGGTGGTGATCGAGCGCTCGCCGTCCGCACCGACCCGCACCTTCGTCGCGGTGACGAGATCGGCGAGCGACTCCCCGCTGACGAACACCCCCGCGTCGCGGACTTCCTTGTCGTAGGCCATCCAGTCCGCGGGCTCGCAGCCGGCGGCGCCGCCCTGCTCGGTGGCCGCGGAAGCGTGGATCAGCAGCAGGTACTTCATGGTCGGGCTCCTTCGTCGGTCAGCGCGGCCGTGGTGCCGCGTCGACCTCACCACGAACGGCGCCCGCCCGGATGGACAGGGCCCGGAAGAAAGTTTTCCGGACGATCCGCTCAGAAGGACGCAGGCGCGCTGCGGAAGTTCTGATCGGCGAAGGCGAGCATGTACGGGAGCGTCGCGCGGGCGGTGTGCCAGGTGTGGTTGAACCCGCGTTCGGCGTGCACCACGACCTCCTGGCCGCGCCGCTGCAACGACCCGGCGATGCGGTGCGCGGTCGCGACGTCGGTGGGCGCGCCGGTCCCGACGGTCAGCATCACGGCGATCTTCTGCGGGAACGGCATCGTCGGGATGTAGCGGCGCGGGGTGTTCGCCGCGATCGCCGCCTGGTTGCCGGCCAGGACACCGACCGAATCGGTCAGGTCGTCGTACGGCAGCGAGATCAGCAGCGTGCCGAACTCGTCGAGGTGGTGCAGGCCGATGTTCAGCGCGCCGAAGCCGCCGCCGGACATGCCGCCGAGCGCGCGGTGGCCGCGGTCGGCGTAGGTGCGGTAGTGCTTGTCGACCGCGGGCACGATGCCGCTGGCGAGATACGTTTCCAGCTGCGGCCCGCCGGGGACGTTGAGGCATTCCCAGTCGGTGCTCGGCCGGTTGGCGGTGAGGTCGACGCTCACGATGATCATCGGCTGGACGACGTGCGCGTCCTCGAGGCTTTTCAGCGTCTGCGGCGCGGAGCCGGAGGTGAGCCAGTCGCGCGGCCCGCCGTAGGGGTAGCCGTGGATGAGGTAGACGACCGGGTAGCGCCGGTTCGCGTTGGCCGGGTCGTGGTAGCCGGCCGGGAGGACGACGTAGTTCTCGCCGTTCTGCACGCCGTGCGCCGGGTCGGGCACGTTCAGCACCTCGGTGCTGCCGTTGCCGCTGGGCGGGGCCGCCGGACGGCCGGCGGAGGGGGAGCTGGCGGCGGTGCTCGGGTCCGAGTCCTCGGCCGGGTCGTCGCTGGTGCGGCGCAGCAGGGTGCCCGCGACGTTCATCGCGCCGGTGCCGCGCTGCAGCAGCCTGCCGAGGTCGCTGGGCGTGCGGACGTAGCCGACGTAGCTGTTCACCGCGGTGACCGCGGCGATCAGGAACAGCGCGATGGAGCCGTTGATCCCCCAGCGGCGGACGCGGCGGCGGTGCGCGAGCGCGATCGTGACAGCGAGGACCGCCGCGGCGGCCCCGGCGAAGGCGAGCCACAGCATGGGGGATTCGAGCGGGCCGAGGTCCCGGGCCTGCGAGGTGACCGACGGCGGCAGCACCGGGTCGACGGCCTGCGGGATCATCCGCGGCCTGCCTGACTCGGGCAGCTCGCACCGCGGGAGGAAAAACGCACTGAGTAGACCCCTGCCGTGAACTGGCGCGGACAGGACAGTCCGCACCTCGAAGATCACGCTAGGGACGGGTAGCTGTGGATTCGTTGAGAGAAGGTAAAGAAAGGGTCAAGAACCCGGTGCCGGGGCGCGAGAACACGCAGATCAGAACCGGGTTCGTGAGGTGCGGAGCGGGCAGAAACGCGGTGCCCGGTCAAGCACGGTGGAGTGGACCTTAGGGCAAGAACGCCCGGAAGTCACTGCCTGCGCCCAGTCCATGAGGGGGCGCAGAGTCCAATGCCAGGGACTTAAGACGGCTATGGGGTTGCGGTCGAGGTGTGCCGAGCCTGGGTCGTTCGGGGCCGGCACGGCTCTTGCCGACGAGGGTGGCGGGGCGGGTTTTGTCGTCCGTGAAGGACTCCTTGAGGGAATCAGATTCCCTCAAGGAGTCCTTCACGGACCTGCGACCACGGACGTCCGGGGCGCCGCTCGGTCAGGCGCCGCTGTCGGGATTGCGGTAGACGGTCAGCGCGCTCGGCCGCGACCGGAACCGGAACTCCCGTCCCAGCGGCCCGACCTCGCCGTCGGTGGCGACCCGGCGGTTGCCGTCGAGCAGCCGCACGTGCAGTTCCGGCAGGTCCCGCTGCCGGTAGACGTGGCTCGCGTGCAGGCTGTTGGTGAGGCTCGCGAACACGAACCGGGTCCGCGACCAGCGCAGGTCCGCGCGCACGTACCGGACGTCGAGCAGCCCGGTGTCCAGCGCCGGCCGGCGCGAGGGCGCGAAGCCCTTCGGCGCGTACGTGCCGTTGCCGACGAAGATCAGCCACACCTGCGTCGGCTTCCCGTTCAGCAGGACCCGCAGCGGCTTCGCGTGCCGCATCACGCGCACCAGCGCGATCGCCGCGGACGGCCACTTCGGGTAGCGGCTCTGCAGCTTTTCCCGCAGCCGCACCATTTCCGGGTACCCGCCGAGGCTGGCGGTGTTCACGAACCAGCGGTGGCCGGGCTCGCCGGACCCGTCGATCTCGACCTCCGCGAGATCGATGCCGACCGCGTGCCCGCCCTCGGTCGCCTCGTCCGCGTCCGGCATCGAGCGGACCCCGACGTCGCGGGCGAAGTGGTTGAGCGTCCCGGCCGGGATGAGCGCCAGCGGCAGCCCGCGCTCGGCGGCGACCGACGCGACGGCCGCGACCGTGCCGTCCCCGCCCGCCACGCCGAGCGCGCGGACCGAGCCGTGCGCTTCGATCTCGTCGGCGAGCTGGTCGCGCAGGTCCCGCGCCGGGTCCGGGTAGATCAGCGACGCCTTCGGCCACGCGTAGCGGACGTCCTCGGTCGGGTCCTGGCCGTTGACGCCCGAATGCGGGTTCACCAGCGCCAGCATGTCCTCGCCGTCGCGCATCTCCGGTGCCTGCGCCGCATGGGCGGTGCGGGCGCGCGCGTCCGGGTGCAGCGGCCACCAGTGCCGGGTCAGCACCGCGATCCCGGTCCCGATCGCGATCCCGGCGGCGACGTCGCTCGGCCAGTGCACGCCGGTGTGCACCCGGGAGTACGCGACCGCCCCGGCCAGCGGGACGACGGCGAGGCCGGCGCGCGGCGATTCCATCGCAACCGCGGCCGCGAACGCGGCGGCCGAAGCCGAATGCCCGGACGGGAACGACGACGACGTCGGCCGTTTCCGCAGCTGGCGGTGCTCCGGGACCTCCTCCTCGGCCGGACGGCGGCGCGGGAACAACGGCTTCGCGACCAGGTTCGCCGCGGCGCTCGCCCCCGCGATGGCGGCGATCCCGCGCAGCGCGCCCCGCCGCGCGGGGCCCTTCCGCACCGCCAGCACGGCCGCCACGCCCCACCAGAGCCGCGATTTGTCCGCACTCCGGGACAACGCGGTCACCAGGTCATCGGCGCGCGTGCGGGGGAGCGCCGCACTGCGCCGCATCAGCGCCCGATCCCGCCGCCCCACCTGCCGGAATGCCCGCCCGACCTGCTGGAACACTATCGTCCACCTCCGCTGGCCGAGCCGGGCCCGAGACCGGCCCCGGCGACCGGTTTCCGCCGCATTGTCACCACTTGCAACGTACCGACCGCGTGTCGCCGCCCGAACGGCGCACCTTCGGCGGGGGTCCAGCGCCTACTCTGGTGGGATGCAGCGGCGGATCTTTGGCATCGAGACCGAGTTCGGGGTCACGTGCACCTTTCACGGCCAGCGCAGGCTCTCCCCCGACGAGGTCGCGCGCTATCTCTTCCGGCGGGTCGTCTCGTGGGGACGCTCGTCCAACGTGTTCCTGTCCAACGGCTCCCGGCTCTACCTCGACGTGGGCTCGCACCCGGAGTACGCGACGGCCGAGTGCGACGACCTGACCCAGCTCGTCACCCACGACAAAGCAGGCGAACGGATCCTCGAGGACCTCCTCGTCGACGCCGAGCGCAGGCTCGCCGACGAGGGCATCGGCGGCGACATCTTCCTGTTCAAGAACAACACCGACTCGGCGGGCAACTCCTACGGCTGCCACGAGAACTACCTGGTGACCAGGGCGGGCGAGTTCTCCCGGATCGCCGACGTCCTGCTCCCGTTCCTCGTCACCCGCCAGCTCATCTGCGGCGCGGGCAAGGTCCTGCAGACCCCGCGCGGCGCGGTGTACTGCCTCTCCCAGCGCGCCGAGCACATCTGGGAGGGCGTCTCCAGCGCCACCACCCGGTCCCGGCCGATCATCAACACCCGCGACGAACCGCACGCCGACGCCGAACGGTACCGGCGGCTGCACGTCATCGTCGGCGACTCCAACATGGCCGAGCCCACGACCATGCTGAAGGTCGGATCGGCGCATCTCGTGCTCGAGATGATCGAGGCCGGGGTGCAGTTCCGGGACTTCACGCTGGACAACCCGATCCGGGCGATCCGCGAGATCAGCCATGACCTGACCGGGCGGCGGCAGGTGCGGCTGGCCGGCGGGCGGGAGGCGTCCGCGCTGGATATCCAGCGGGAGTACCACGCCCGGGCGGTGCAGCATTTGAAGGAGAACGGGTCTACGCCTGCCAACGAGCGGGTCGTGGAGCTGTGGGGGCGGGCGCTGGAGGCTGTTGAGGAGCAGGACTTCAGCAAGATCGACACCGAGATCGACTGGGCGATCAAGCATCGGCTGGTGGAGCGGTATCGGGCCAAGCACGACCTGGATCTGTCTAGTCCGCGGGTGGCTCAGCTGGATCTTGCGTACCACGACATCCGGCGTGGGCGTGGGGTTTTTGACCTGCTGCAGCGGAAGGGGCTCGTGCGGCGGGTTACCGACGACGGGGAGATTGAGGCGGCGAAGGATACGCCGCCGCAGACGACTCGGGCGAAGTTGCGAGGGGACTTTATTGCGGCGGCGCAGGCTGCTGGGCGGGACTTCACGGTGGACTGGGTGCATTTGAAGCTGAATGACCAGGCGCAGCGGACTGTGTTGTGCAAGGACCCGTTCCGGGCTGTGGATGAGCGGGTGGAAAGGCTCATAGGCTCGCTGTAGTTGGTCTTGAGTGTCACCAAACTGTGTTTGATGGCGCCGGCTTCGCCGTCGCGTGCGGGGTCGCTTTTAGCCGACGTTTGGGCTGAGCAACGGGAGGGGCCTTCGGCCTGTCCCGTTGCTCAGCCCAAACGTCGGCGCGACCCCGCGGTTGTGGTCGGGTGAGCCGTGGCTGGGGAACCGACGAAAGTTGTCGGTGGGGTGCGGCAGGATCTAGTCATGCGAGCGGTTCTGGTGCTGGTGGCTGTGCTGTCGGTGTTGCTGGGTGGGGTTGCGTCGGCGGCTGAGTTGCCATCTTGGCGGCTCGTGTCTACGGGGACGGCGGCGCAGTTTCGGGGGTTGTCTGCGGTTAGCGGGCGGGTCGCTTGGGTTAGCGGGACGCGGGGGACTGTGCTGCGGACGGTTGACGGCGGGCGTAGTTGGGGGTCGGTGGGGCCGCCTGCTGCGGGGGAGCTTGAGTTTCGGGATATTGAGGCGTTTGACGACCAGCGGGCTGTGGTGTTGTCGATTGGGCCTGGGGCGGATTCTCGGGTTTATCGCACTGAGGATGGCGGGCGCAGCTGGCGGCAGACGTTCAGTAATCCGGATGCTGCGGCGTTTTACGACTGTCTTGCGTTCTTTGATCCTTGGCGTGGGCTGGCGATGAGCGATCCCGTCAATGGGCGGTTTCGGGTGCAGGCCACGGTTGACGGCGGGCGTAGCTGGCGGCAGGTTCCGGACGACGCGTTTCCGGCTGCGGAGCCGGGGGAGGCTGGGTTCGCCGCCAGTGGGCAGTGCGTTGCCACCTCGGGGCCGTTCGATGCTTGGCTTGCCACTGGTGGCGGGAAGCATGCGCGGGTGCTGCACTCCGGAGACGGCGGGCGGCATTGGGCTGCCAGCGACACGCCATTGCCTAGCAGTGCGTCGTCTGGGGTGTTCGCGGTCGCGTTTCGGACGCCTTGGCAAGGGGTGGCGATCGGCGGGGACTACGCCAATCCGACTGCGGCTGGTCCTGCGGTGGCGTTGAGTCGCGACCGTGGGCGGACCTGGCGGACGCCGACCGAGTATCCCCGTGGCTATCGGTCCGGGCTTGCTTGGCGTGGCAGGACAGTGCTGGCTGTGGGGCCTGGCGGCAGCGACCTCAGCCGGGACGGCGGGCGGCATTGGCAGTCCTTCGACAGCGGCAGTTTCGACACCGTGGACTGCGCTGGCGGTGGGGCTTGCTGGGCCAGCGGGGCCAAGGGGCGGGTGGCGAAGCTGGTTCCGTGAGGGTGGACCCGATCCGGCGGTGAAAGCGGGCCGGGGCAACGCCGGGTGACCGGGCGGGTGCGAGGGGTCCCGTCGCTCGCGGGCGGTGCTACCTGGGGCGACGCGCGCGGGGCGGACCTCGCGATCGCCCGGGGCGGGGAGAGCTAGAGTCGTCTGGTGTCCACCGCACGCGCCGAACGGCTGGTCAACCTTGTGCTGGCCCTGCTCTCCACCCGGCAGTACCTCACCGCGGAGCGGATCCGCGGGATCGTGCCGGGATACGCCGACGCGGCCAGCGACGACGCCTTTTTCCGCACCTTCGAGCGGGACAAGACCGAGTTGCGGGAGCTGGGCATCCCGCTCGAGACCGGCCGCAACTCCGTCTTCGACCCCGTCGAGGGCTACCGCATCGCCCGCCGCGACTACGAACTCGGCGAGATCGACCTCGCGCCGGACGAGGCCGCGGCCGTCGGGCTCGCGGTCCGGTTGTGGGACTCGCCGGAACTCACCGGGCAGGCCCAAGGGGCGCTGGTGAAGCTGCGCGCGGCGGGGGTCGAGGTCGACGACCAGGCGCCGACGGTGATCGAGCCCCGGGTGCGTGCCGAGCCGGCGTTCGCGCCGATGCTCGCCGCGGTCCAGGCCGGACAGGCGGTGCGGTTCGAGTACCGCCGCAGCGGGTCGCCCGAGCGGCGGATCCGCACCCTGGAACCATGGGGCGTCGTGTCCTGGCGCGCCCGCTGGTACGTCGTGGGGCACGATCGCGACCGCGACGCGCCTCGATGCTTTCGGCTCTCTCGCGTAACCGGGAAAGTGGCGGCGATCGGGAAGCCGGGCGCGGTCGTCCGGCCCGAAGGGGTCAATCTGATGCAGCTCGTGTCCGTCACGGGCGGGAGCGAGGATCCGGCTCCGGTGACCACGGCGCGGTTGTGGATCGCCGACGGACGGGCGGCAGGGGTTCGCCGCCGCGGAGACGTCGTCGGAAGGGAGACTGTCGCGGGGGAGGAAGGCGACGTGATCGAGATCGGGCTGTACTTCCCCGAATCGGCCGCCGACTGGATCGCCGCGCAGGGACCGGACGTGCTCGTGCTCGAACCGGACGTCCTGGCCAAGTCCGTGCAGCACCGGCTCGAGGCCGTGCTCGCCCGCGCGGGACAGGGGAGCGGGCGATGAGCGCGTCCGGCGAACGCATGCCGCGCCTGCTCGCGCTGGTCCCGTACCTGCTGGCCCGCCCCGGCATCCGGATCGACGAGGCCGCACAGGACTTCGACGTCACGCCCCGCCAGCTGCGCAAAGACCTCGAACTGCTGTGGATGTGCGGCCTGCCCGGCTACGGCCCCGGCGACCTCATCGACCTGTCCTTCGAAGGCGACACCATCGTCGTCACCCACGACGCCGGGATGAGCCGCCCGCTGCGCCTCACCGGCGGCGAAGCCACCGCGCTGCTGGTCGCGCTGCGCGCGCTCGCCGAAACCCCGGGCGTGGCCGACGGCGACGCGGTCCGCCGCGCCATCGCCAAAATCGAGGACGCCGCAGGGCAAGCGCGCCCGGCTGGCGTCGTCGTCGGGGGAGGCGTCCGCGAAGGAGCCCGCGCCGCCCGCACCCGCGAGACCGTCTCCGGCGCGCTGCAGCAAGGCCGCGCGCTGCGGATGCGCTACTACACCGCGTCCCGCGACCAGATCACCGAACGCACCGTCGACCCGATGCGGCTGGTCATCGTCCAGGGCGTCGGCTACCTCGAAGCGTGGTGCCGGCGCGTCGAAGGCGTCCGCCTCTTCCGTCTCGATCGGGTGGACGACCTCACCGTATTGGACGAACCCGCAGCTCCGCCCGCCCACGCGCGGCCCACCGACCTGTCCGACGGCGTCTTCTCCGCCCGTCCCGATCAGCGGGTCGCGCATCTCGTGCTCGACCCCGACGCCCGCTGGGTCGCCGAGTACTACCCGTGCGAGGAACTCGACGAACTCGACGGCGGCCGCCTGCGCATCGCCATGCGCTACAGCGACGAGCCCTGGATGGTCCGCCTCGTGCTCAGCCTCGGCGGGGAAGCCCAGGTGGAGAGCCCCGCCACACTCGCCGAGGCAGTCGGTCGCCGGGCCGCCGACGCCGTGGCGCGTGCCCGTCACCTCACGTCCATCTCCGACCGATAAGGTGGTTTCAGTGCCGTACCTGCCCGTCTATGTGCTGCTCGCGGCCGGCCTGCTCGTCCTGGCCCTGCTGCTGGTACGGACCGCCGGAGTCTTGCGCCGCTTCCGCCGCACCATGAGCATGGTCAGTGCGGACACCCACGACCGGACCGGACTCGTCCGGGCCCGGTCCGCGGCACTCCGTGTGGCCGTGGCCGAACGCCGCCCGGCGCCCGGCAACAAGTAACATCGGCACAGACCCCAGACAAGGAGGGCAGGCGACCATGAACGCGCTGCAGCCGTGGCACATCATCGTTCTGGTGCTCGTGGTGGTTCTGCTGTTCGGAGCGAAGCGGCTCCCGGACGCGGCCCGGTCCATCGGCAAGTCCATGAAGATCTTCAAGGCCGAGACCAAGGACCTCACGGGCGAGCAGAAGGCGGAGGCCGAAGCCGAGTCCGCCGACACCCGGCACATCGCCCCGCCGGCCCCTCCCGCCCCTGCGCCGTCCGCCCAGACCGCGCAGGACAAGCAGTTCGCCGACCTCCAGCGCCAGCTCGACGAACTCAAGAAGCAGCAGGCGGCCGCCCCGGCCGACCAGCCGCAGAAGAACGCGAGCTGACCCTCCGCGCGCACCACCCGGTCCCCGGTCCACGGCGGCGCGCCGGCGAGGCGCGCCCCGCTGGGCTCTGACGAGAACGGAACGACCAGTGGCGGAAGCCGCCCACGGCAACGGCAGCCGGTCCAGCAAGCGGAGCCGGCGCAGCCGTCGGAAAAACCCCGACGGCACGATGACGCTCATCGAGCACATCTACGAGTTCCGCCGCCGCCTCGGCTGGGCGGTCGTCTTCGTCGTCATCGGCGCGATCTTCGGGTTCATCTGGTTCGGCCAGCGCTTCGGGCCGATCCCGTCGCTCGGCGACATCATGACCCACCCGTACTGCGCCATCCCGGCCTCGCAGCGGTTCGGCGGCGAGACCGGCTGCCGCCTGCTGCAGACCGTGCCGTTCGAAGTGTTCATGCTCCGCCTGAAGGTCGGCGTCGCGGCGGGCGCGGTCCTGCTGTCCCCGGCCTGGCTCTACCAGCTGTGGGCGTTCATCGCCCCCGGCCTCTACTCCAAGGAGCGCAAGTACGCGCTCACCTTCGTCGGCTTCGCCTCGGTGCTCTTCGCCGCCGGCGCGGTGCTGGCCTACCTGCTCGTCCCGCACGCGCTGGCGCTGCTCGCCGGCTTCGGCCAGGACCAGTTCGTCACCGCGCTCACCGGTGACAAGTACATCTCCTTCATCCTGTCGCTGCTGGTCATCTTCGGCGTCAGCTTCGAACTGCCGCTGCTCGTGGTGATGCTCAACCGCGTCGGCGTGGTCAAGTACCAGCAGCTCAAGAAGTGGCGCCGCGGCATCGTGTTCGCGCTGTTCGTGTTCGCCGCGTTCGCCACCCCCGGCTCGGACCCGTTCTCCATGCTCGGCCTCGCCGGCGCGCTCACCCTGCTGTTCGAGCTGGCGATCCAGATCGCCCGCTTCCACGACCGCAAGCTCGACCGCGCCCGCCAGGACGAGGGCTGGGACCAGCTCGCCGACGACGAGGCCGCGCCGTTCAGCTACACCCCGACCACCGCCGACGGCGACGAACCCGCCGCCCCGCAGAGCCCGCCGTCCGGCCGCTCGTCCACCGACGACATCACCTGACCGTGGGCCTGAACGCAGCACTGGCCGTGCACCCGGCCTCCGGTCGCGGCGCGGCCGCCCGCATCGCCGAAGCGGTCGCGGCGCGGCTGCGGCCCGCCGTCGACCGGCTCGACATCCTCACCGCCGGCAGCGTCGAGGAATCCCGCGCGCTCATGCGGTCCGCGCACGCCGAGGGCCTCGACGCGCTGATCGTCCTCGGCGGCGACGGCGCGGCCCACCAGGGCGTCCAGTTCTGCGCCGACCACGGCGTCGCGCTCGGCCTCGTCCCCTCCGGCACCGGCAACGACTTCGCCCGCGCCCTCGGCGTCCCGGCCGACCCCCGCGCCGCCACCGACGTCCTCGCGAAAGCCCTGCAGGCCGGCCGCCGCCGCAGCGTCGACCTCGGCCGCCTCGGCGAGACCTGGTTCGCCACCGTGCTGTGCGCCGGATTCGACGCCGCCGTCAACGCCCGCGCGAACGCGATGCGCTGGCCCGCCGGACCCCGCCGCTACGACCTCGCGATCCTCGCCGAACTCGCCGCGTTCCGGCCCCGCCCGATCGTCCTGCACACCGACGACGGCGTCCTCGAGCTCGAAGCGACCCTCGTCGCGGCGGGCAACACCCCGTACTACGGCGGCGGCGTCCCCATCTGCCCCGCCGCGGACCCCGAGGACGGCCTCTTCGACGTCACCGTCATCGGCACCCCCGGCCGCGCCCGCCTGCTGCGGATGCTCCCGCACCTGCGCACCGGCGAGCACGTCGGACGCCCCACCGTCCACACCTTCCGCACCCGCACCCTGCGGATCGAAGCACCCGGCTGGCCCGTCTACGCCGACGGCGAAGACCAGGGCGGCGCACCCGCCGAAGCGACCTGCGTGCCCTCCGCGCTCACCGTCGTCTCGTGAGCGCTGATGCCGGTCTGACCGTATCTTCACGTCCGTGAGGGGAACCCTGAGGGAATCAGATTCCCTCAGGGTTCCCCTCACGGACCGCAAACCCGCCCCCGGCACCGTCAGCGCCGGGTTAAGCTACGCGGCATTGGGTTAGAACCGGCATCGCCGCTCACGAGGACCGCGTGCGGACTGTCGGGGGCGTATGAAACCCTGACAGAGTGGCCACTAGCCCTTCACCATCGCCGGCCGAGGCCTACGCTGCCTCCCGTCGCCGCGCCAAGCACCCCCAGCTGACCCGGTTTTCCGCCGAATCGGCCTTCGAATTCGACGATTTCCAGATCCGCGGCTGCGAGGCGCTCGAAGAAGGCCACGGCGTCCTCGTCTGCGCCCCCACCGGAGCGGGCAAGACCGTGGTCGGCGAGTTCGCCGTCCACCTCGCCCTCGCCGAGGGCCGCAAATGCTTCTACACCACGCCGATCAAGGCCCTGTCGAACCAGAAGTACGCCGACCTCGTCGACCGCTACGGCAACGACGCCGTCGGCCTGCTCACCGGCGACACCTCGATCAACGGCAACGCCCAGGTGGTCGTCATGACCACCGAGGTGCTGCGCAACATGCTCTACGCGGGCAGCTCGGCCATCCCCGAACTCGGCTACGTCGTCATGGACGAGGTCCACTACCTCGCCGACCGCTTCCGCGGCGCGGTCTGGGAGGAAGTGATCCTCCACCTGCCCGGCCACGTCCGCGTCGTCGGCCTCTCCGCCACCGTCAGCAACGCCGAGGAATTCGGCGAATGGCTCGTCGAGGTCCGCGGCGACACCGCCGTCGTCGTCGACGAGCACCGGCCGGTCCCGCTGTGGCAGCACATGCTCGTCGGCAACCAGCTGCTCGACCTGTTCGCCGGCCAGAACGAGGCCGACCCGGGCGAACAGCTGCGGATCAACCCCACCCTGCTGCGCAAAACCGACGACATGGGCCGGTTCGCACCCAACTTCCGCGGCCCTCGCGGCGGACGCAGGGGAGCCCCGCCGCGCGGGCCCCGGTTCCGCCCGCCGTCCCGCGTCGACGTCGTCGAACGGCTCGACCACGCCGGGCTGCTGCCCGCGATCGTGTTCATCTTCTCCCGCGCCGGCTGCGACGCGGCGGTCGCCCAGTGCGTCCGCTCCGGCCTGCGGCTCAACGGCCCCGAACAGGTCGAGGAGATCCGCCGCATCGTCGACGAGCGCACCGCTGAGCTGCCCGAGGGCGACCTCGGCGTCCTCGGCTACTGGGAATGGCGCGAGGCGCTCGAACGCGGCTTCGCGGGCCACCACGCCGGGCTGCTGCCCGCGTTCAAGGAAACCGTCGAGGAGCTGTTCGTCCGCGGCCTGGTCAAGGTCGTCTTCGCCACCGAAACCCTCGCGCTCGGCATCAACATGCCCGCCCGCACCGTCGTGCTCGAACGCCTCGTGAAGTACAACGGCGAGGCGCACGTCGACCTCACCCCGGGCGAATACACCCAGCTCACCGGACGCGCCGGCCGCCGCGGCATCGACATCGAAGGCCACGCCGTCGTGTCCTGGCAGCCCGGCGTCGACCCGAAAGCCGTCGCCGGCCTCGCGTCCACCCGCACCTACCCGCTGCGTTCCTCGTTCCGCCCCGGCTACAACATGGCGGTCAACCTGGTCTCCCAGGTCGGCGCGGACGCCGCCCGCGACCTGCTGGAACAGTCGTTCGCGCAGTTCCAGGCCGACCGGTCGGTGGTCGGCACCGCGCGCCGGATCGAACGCAACAAGGAAGCCCTCAAGGGCTACACCGCCGCCATCTCCGGCGACTTCGACCAGATGCTCGAGTACGTCGAACTCCGCGCGCAGATCTCCGCCCGCGAGAAGACCCTGTCCCGGCAGAACACCTCCTCCCGCCGCGCCGAGACCGCCCAGTCGCTGGAGAAACTCCGCAAGGGCGACGTCATCCCGGTCCCGGCCGGCCGCCGCGCCGGGCTCGCCGTGGTCGTCGACCCCGGCCTCGACCCGATCCGCGAACCGCGCCCGGTCGTGGTCACCGAGGACCGCTGGTCCGGGCCGCTGTCGGTGTCCGACTTCCCGGCCCCGGTCGAAGCGCTCGGCCGGATCAAGCTGCCCAAGCACATCGAACTCCGCTCGCCCAAGACCCGCCGCGACATCGCCTCGTCGCTGCGCAATGCCGGCATCGCGCTGCCCGGACGGCAGCGCCGCCGCACCGCGGCCGCCGACGACGCCGAACTCGCCTCGCTGCGCCGCGCCCTGCGCGCCCACCCCTGCCACGGCCTCGCCGAACGCGAGGCCAACCTCCGCTGGGTCGAGCGCTACCAGCGGCTCTCCGCCGAAACCGAACAGCTCGAACGGAAGGTCGCGGCCACCACGCACTCACTGGCCCGCGCGTTCGACCGGATCCTGCGGCTGCTCGGCGAACGCGGCTACGTCCGGCCCGGCGACGGCGAGGACCGCGTCACCGAACACGGCCGCCGCCTCACCCGCCTCTACAGCGAATCCGACCTGCTCGCCGCCGAATGCATCCGGCACGGCGTCTGGACCGGCCTCGGCCCGGCCGAACTCGCCGCCGTGGTGTCCACGCTCGTGTTCGAAGCCCGCCGCGACACCGCGGGCGAACCCCGCCTGCCCGGCGGCGCGGTCCCCGGCGCGTGGCAGGAAACCAGCAGGCTGTGGGTCGAACTCACCGAGGACGAACGCCGCCACCGCCTCGACCGCACCCGCGAACCCGACGCCGGCTTCGCGTGGCCGGTCTACCGCTGGGCGCGCGGCGAATCCCTGGAGAAGGTCCTCACCGCGGCCGAGACCAACGGGCAGGAACTGTCCGCGGGCGACTTCGTCCGCTGGTGCCGCCAGGTCATCGACCTGCTCGACCAGGTCCGCGACGTCCTCGGCACGGAGGATCCGGTCGGCTCGGCCGCCAAACAGGCCGTGAAAGCGCTGCGCCGCGGCGTCGTGGCCGCGGGCGCGGCGTGACCGGGAGGGCACACCTTCGCAGCGACTGCGCGCGGACAGGTGTGCCAGGTCCAGACCTGTGGTTGGATCGCGCACGACACCCGCGGCCGGGCCCGCGGATGCGGACAGACGAAGGCGGAGGCTAACGATGAGCACGCCGTATGGCGGCAACGACCCGCGGCAGCAGCCCCAGTACGGGCAACAGCCCTACGGCCAGGACCCGCAGTACGGGCAGCAGCCGGGCGGCGCGTACCCGCAGAGCGGCCCGCAGCAGCAGCCCTACCCGCCCCAGCAGTACGGGCAGCAGCCCTACGGTCAAGACCCGCAGTACGGGCAGCAGCCCGGCGGCTACCCGCAACAACAGCAGCCGCAGCAGCCGCAGTGGGGCCAGCAGCCGCCGCAGTACGGGCAGCAGCCGCCGTCCTACGGCCAGCAGCAGTACGGCGAGCCGCAGCAGCAGTACGGCGGCCAGCAGCCCGGCCAGTACGACTACGGCCAGCCCGGCGGCGCCGCTCCCGAGCCTTCCGGCGGCGGGTCGAAAAAGGGCCTGTTCATCGGGATCGGCGCGCTCGTCGTCGTGGTCGCGGTCGTGGCGATCCTCGGCTTCGTCGCGCCCGGCTTCTTCAAGACCCAGGTCTTCAACAACAACCAGATGCAGACCGACGTCGCGAAGCTGCTCACCGACACCTACAAGATCCAGGGCGTCAGCGGGGTCACCTGCCCGGCCGAGCAGAAGGTGGAGGACGGCGCGAAGTTCGAATGCACCGCCACCGTGAACGGCAAGCCGCAGCAGGTGCCGATCACGGTCAAGGGCACCGACGGCAACTACGAGGTCTCGCCGCCCGCGGCCAAGTGACCCCAGTCAATTCGGTGGCGGTCCGGCGGCCGCCCCGGCGATGATCGGGGCATGAGCGACCGCACCGTCCGCATCCTCCGTCCCGACGAGCAGCGCGAGGCCTGGAATCTGTTCCGGGCCGCGTTGCACGTCCAGCCGGGCACCGACGAGGAATGGGACCGCGTCTCCGCGGCCTACTCGGCCGAGCGCAGCTGGGGCGTGTTCGAACCTGACCTGATCGGCACCGCGCGGTCGTTCGACGCGGAGATGGTCGTCCCCGGCGGAGCGCGGCTTCCGCTGGCCGCGGTCACCGGAGTCGGCGTCCGCGCCGGACGGACCCGGCGCGGCGTGCTCAGCGCGCTGCAGGCCGCGCAGCTGGCGGACTTCGCCGAACGCGGCGTCGCGCTCGCGTTGCTGTACGCGTCGGAAGGCACGATCTACGGCCGCTACGGCTACGGAATCGCGACCCTGGCGAAGCGGGTCGTGGTGGACAAGCACCGCGCGCAGCTGCGCCCGGACGTGCCGGCCGGGGGAGAAGTCACCGTCCTCGGCATCGACGAGGCCGCCCCGAAATGGCCCGAGCTGTACGCCGAGACCGCGATGGGCCGCGTCGCCGCGATGACCCGCTCCGAGGTCTACTGGCCCGGCTACGAAGCGCAGGCGCGCCGCCGCGCGAAACTGGTCCAGACCGCCGTGCACCGCGGCCAGGACGGCGTCGACGGCTATCTCACCTACTACGTCGAGGAAGACGCCAACCACCACGCGAAACTGCAGGTGATGGCGTTCCACTACGCCAACCCGGCCGCGTTCGCCGGCCTGTGGCGGTTCCTGCTGTCGGTGGACCTGGTCGACGAGATCGTCCTCCCGATGCGCCCGCTCGACGAACCGCACGCCCTGCTGTTCACGGACCCCCGCATGGCGAAAACCGAAAGCACCGAAGACGAAAGCTGGCTCCGGCTGGTCGACGTGGAGGCCGCGCTCGCCGCCCGCACCTACGGATCGGCCGAACCCGTCGTCCTCGAAGTCTCCGACCGGTCGTTGCCCGGCAACGACGGCCGCTACCGCGTCGGTCCGGACGGTGCCTCCCGCACCGAGGAGGAACCCGCGCTGCGCCTCTCGGCGGACACTCTCGCGATGCTCTACTTCGGAACGTGGCGCGCGTCGTCGCTCGCGGACACCGGCCGGATCGAGGTGCTCGACCCGGCCGCGCCCGCCGCCGCCGACGTTCTGTTCGGCACGCGCGAATCGGTGTGGTGCGGTACGGTCTTCTGACCGTTGACCAGAGGTTTCGCGCAGAGGAGCGGGTTTGATGCGCGCCGTGCGGGTGCTGCTGTTGTGCGGCTTGGGAATCCTCGCCGCCGCGGGCTGCGACAGCGGGACGCCCCCGCCCGCGGTCCACACCGTCACTGTCACGCCGAGCAGCCCCGCGCAGCCGGGCGTCGCGCCGTCGTCCGCACCGGAGTCTTCCGCGGCGATGCGGGTCTTCGACTCCCGGGCGATGGCCTCGGCGGTCACCCGGCTGCTCACCACCGACTACAAGATGACCGACGTCGGCAAGGTGTCCTGCCCGGACCGCCAGCCGGTCGCCGACGGCTCGCGCTTCCAGTGCACTGTGGACATCGCGGGCACGACGAAACACGTCCCCATCACGGTCACTGGCGCGGACGGCAAGTACAAGGTGGACCCGCCGCGGTAAATCCGATAGCCGCGCGGGCGGCGCATTGGTTCAATCGGGTCATGAGCGACTACGCGGTCCGCCCGATCACCGAAGCAGAATGCCGTCCGACTTTCGACCTGCTGGTGCGGTCCCTGCACGGAAACCCGCCGCCGGACGAGCGTTGGGAGCGGGTCCGCGAGTCCTGGACGGCGGAGGGGCGGACCGGCGCGTTCCACGACGGCGAGCCGATCGGCATCGCCAGCTCTTTCCCCACCACGCTCACCGTCCCCGGCGGCGCGACGCTGGAGATGGCGGCGGTCGACGGCGTCGGCGTCCGCGCGGACTGGACCCGCCGCGGCGTGCTCACCGCGATGATGGACGCGCAACTGCACGACTTCGCCAAACGCGGTTTCCCGGTCGCCGCCTTGCACGCCAGCGAAGCGCTGATCTACGGCCGCTTCGGCTACGGCGTCGCGACCCGCATGGCCACCATGCAGGTCAAGAAACCGGCCCCGCTGCGCGAGGGCGTCGCCGCCTCCGGCCGGGTCCGGCTGCTGTCCACCGACGAGGCGATCGAGACGATTCCCGCGCTGTACCGGCGAATGGACTCCGGCCGCCCCGGCGCGATCGTCCGCCCGGACCTGTGGTGGCCGATCGCGTTCAACTGGCATCTCTACGCCGACGGCGGCAACCACCGCGTCGCCGTCCACACCGGACCGGACGGCGACGACGGCTTCGCCAAGTTCCACGTCGTGCCGCAGAACACCTACCTCGACCCCGAACGCGGCGCCGCCCTCGAAATCCACGACCTGCACGCGGCGAACCCCGAAGCGCTCGCCGGACTGTGGCGGTTCCTGCTCTCGGTCGACCTGGTGGAGGTCGTGAACGTCCGCGGCCGCCCGGTCGACGACCCGGTGGGCCTGCTGCTGGCCGACCCGCGCCGCGCGCAGACGATCGGCGTGGACGACGAACTGTGGCTGCGGCTGATCGACGTCCCTGCCGCGCTCGCCGCGCGCACTTACGGTGCTGCGGAACCGGTGGTGCTGGAAGTGCAGGATCGGATGCTGCCGGGCAACCGCGGCCGGTACCGGGTCGGCAGCGACGGGGTCGAGTGCACCGGCGCCGACGCGGACCTGCAGCTCGACGTCGACACCCTGGCGATGCTGTACCTCGGCGGCTGGGAGGCCGGTCCGCTGGCGCTGTCCGGCCGGATCACCGGCGCCAACGCGGAAACCCTCGCCCGGACGGATGCGCTGTTCCGCACCCGGACCCAGCCCTGGACCGGCACGCACTTCTAGGGTTCCAGCGCTGGAACCAGCCTTCGGCGGTCAGGCTTTCGGCAGCGCCGCCAGCAGCCGCTCCACCGAACGGCCCAGGTTCCAGCGCTCCGCCAGTTCCGCGACCCGGTCCGGATCGGCGGGCGAGGTAGGCACGGCGTCCGGCCCGGACTGCTCGACCGGCGCGTCCACCGCGACCCGCACCACGGTGGGCGCGACCGCCAGGTAATCCGCCGCGTCGGAGAGCCGCAGCCGGGTCTTCAACGGCACCCGCGCATCCCCGGCCGAGGCCGCGGCGACGAGCTCCTCCAGCGAACCGAACTGGGTGATCAGCTTCGCCGCGGTCTTCTCGCCGATCCCGGCGACACCGGGCAGCCCGTCCGACGGGTCGCCGCGCAACGCGGCCATGTCTGCGTACGCGGGCCCGGCGTGCTCGGCGGGCACCCCGTACTTTTCGGCGATTTCCCGCTGTCCCAGCACTTCCGCCTTCGCCCAGCCCTTGCCGACGTAGACGACCGACGTCGGCGTCGGCTCCTCGCGCACCAGCTGGAACAGGTCGCGATCGCCGGTGATCACCTCGACCGGCGCGTCCTTCTCCCGGGTGGCGAGCGCGCCGATCACGTCGTCCGCCTCGTACCCGGCGGCCTCCGCGACGGCGAACCCGAACGCCTCCAGCACGTCCAGGATGATCGGCACCTGCGGCGTCAGCGTGTCGGGCACCTCCTCGACGTCCGCCGCGCCGTCCCCGGGCTCCGCGACCCGGTGCGCCTTGTAGCTCGGCAGCAGATCGGTGCGGAACTTCGGCCGCCAGTCCGCGTCGAGACAGGCGACCAGCCGCGACGGGCGGCGGTCGGTCAGGATGCGCGCGATCGTGTCGGTGAACCCGCGCACGGCGTTGACCGGCGTCCCGTCGGGCGCGGTCATGGAATCGGGCAGCGCGTAGAACGAGCGGAAGTAGAGGCTCGCGGAATCGAGGAGAGCGAGTGGTCCGGTCACCCGCACAGCCTGCCACGTCCGGCCCGCATCAGGGTGTCCGACGCGCGTCCGTGTCAGGGTGGGCGGGGCGGGGCGGCGCGCCGGGTTGGGGAGGACGGGCGGGCTCCGCCGGGAGGCCAGTACTAGGCTCGGCGTCATGTCGAGCCGATCCCTCACTACGCCCGCTCCCGACGCCGCCGCGCTCCGCGCCCGTCTCGACCGCGCCGCGAAAGCGGCCGCCGCCGCCGGCACCGACGCGCTGCTCGTCGCACCCGGGTCCGACCTGCGGTACCTGCTCGGCCAGGCGGGCGGATCGTTCGAGCGGCTGACCACCCTCGTCGTGCCCGCCGACGGCACCCCCGCGCTCGTGGTGCCGAAGCTGGAGGCCCCCGGCTACGCCGGCGTGCCCACCGACGACCTCGGCGTCGAGGTGCTCACCTGGGTCGACGGCGACGACCCGTACCGGCTGGTCGCCGACCGGCTCGGCAAGCCCGGCCGGATCGCGGTCAGCGACTTCACCCCGGCGCTGCACGTGCTGTCCCTGCGCGCCGCGTTCGGCGACGCCGAGCAGACGCTCGCCGGGCCGATCGTGCGCGAGCTGCGGATGCGCAAGGACGCCGCCGAGATCGACGCCCTGCGCAAGGCCGGCGCGGCGATCGACCGCGTGCACGCCCGGATGGGCGAGTGGCTGCGCGCCGGCCGCACCGAGGCCGAGGTCGGCGCGGACATCACCGCCGCCATCGTCGAAGAGGGCCACACGCACGCCGACTTCGTCATCGTCGGCTCCGGCCCCAACGGAGCCAGCCCGCACCACGACGTGTCCGAGCGCGTCATCGAACGCGGCGACGTCGTCGTGATCGACATCGGCGGCCCGGTGCCCGAGGGCTACAACTCCGACTCCACCCGCACCTACTCGATCGGCGAACCCCGCGACGCCGACGTCGCCGAGACCTACGCCGTGCTGCAGCGCGCGCAGCAGGCCGCGGTCGACGCGGTCCGCCCCGGCGCCACTGCCGAGAGCATCGACAAGGCCGCGCGCGACGTCATCGACGCCGCCGGTTTCGGCGAGTACTTCATCCACCGCACCGGCCACGGCATCGGCCTCGACGTGCACGAGGAGCCCTACATCATCGCGGGCAACGCGCTGCCGCTCGAAGCGGGCATGGCCTTCAGCGTCGAGCCGGGCATCTACCAGCCCGGCCGCTGGGGCGCCCGGATCGAGGACATCGTGCTCGTCACCGAGTCGGGCGTCGAGCCGGTGAACACGCGGCCGCACGAACTGGTCGTGCTGGACGCATGAGCGGCCCGCTGGAACCGCTCGACCAGGCGATCGTGCAGGAGCTGGCGGCCGACGGCAGGCGCAGCTTCACCGACCTCGCCGAACGGGTCGGGCTGTCGGTGTCGGCGGTGCACCAGCGCGTCCGCAGGCTCGAACAGCGCGGCGTCATCCTCGGCTACACCGCCCGGCTCGACGGCGAGCAGATCGGCCTCCCGCTCACCGCGCTGATCTCGCTCACCCCGAACGACCCCGCCGCGCCCGACGACTACCCGCAGCGGATCCAGCACATCACCGAGATCGAGTCCTGCTACTCGGTGGCCGGCGACGAGTCCTACATCCTGCTGGTGCGGGTCGCGTCGCCGCTCGGCCTCGAGGACCTGCTCCGGCGGATCCGCGAGGCGGCGAAAGTGTCCACCCGGACCACCGTCGTGCTGTCCACGCCGTTCGAGGGCAGGTCGCCGACGCTGTGACGGTGGTACGGTAAAAGGTATGGCAACACGTAAGGTGACACTCTCGCTCGACAGCGGCGCGCTCGAGTACGCCGAGCGGGCCGCGAAAGCGCACGGAATTTCGGTCTCGTCCTGGCTGTCCAAGGCGGCTCGGCGCGAGGCGGTCCGGACTGGGTATACCCCGCAGCGGGCTCCTGCTGCCCCGTCGGCCGAGGCGGATGAGGCGGAGCGGGCGGCTGCGGAGAAGGAGATGCGTGCGCAGGGGTGAGGTCTGGACTTACCACCCGCCGACGGATCCGGCTCGGCAGCGGACTGTGGTGCTGCTGTCCTCGGACGGGGTGAACGAGTCGGAGCGGCCCTGGTTGCTGGGGACTGAGCTGCTGGAGCGGGATCCTCAGGACATTTTGGGGGTCGCGGTGGATGCTCGGTATTGGGTTTCTACGTTGAATTTGACTCGGTTGTATCGGCCTTGGCTGGCGGAGCGGGTGGCTGAGGTGGATTCCGGGGTTCAGGAGCAGATCGATGTGGCGTTGAGGGCTGCTTTGGATCTTTGAGTGTTTACTGGCTCGTCGCCTGGCGGCGACATTGCGGTTTGTCTGAGGTGGGGGCACCCCGAAGCCCGATTGTGACTACGGCGCGGGGGTGTTTGTCAAGGCGGGAAAGATGCCTTGACAAACACCCCCGCGCCGCGTTTTTGGCTTCGTATCGGGGTGCGGGGGGTGTGGGCGCCTTGGCGGGTTGGGGTGCATCGGTGGCGGTTGGGTGGGGTGGGGCTAGCGCCCCAATGTGGCATTGGGTGCGTCTGACGCACCCAATGTGGCGTTGGTTGCGTTACATGCACCGAACGCCACATTGGGGCGCATCCCGGCGGGGGCGGAGGTCCGTGAAGGACTCCTTGAGGGAATCTGGGGTCGTGAAGGGGCCCCTCGCGGACCGGCTGGGGTCACCGAAGGGTCGTGAGGGGAACCCTGGGGGAATCTGGGGCTGTGAGGGTTCCCCTCACGGACCGTCGGGAGCGCGGGGTCAGCTGATGGGTTCGGGGACTGCGTGGAGTTTGCCGTCTGGGCCGGCCAGGCAGGCGGCGTTGCCTTGTTGCGTGGTGAGGAAGTCGGTGAGGCAGTCGGCGATCGCGGCATGGCCGGCGGCGTTGGGGTGGAAGGATTCCTGCAGGGCGTGCGTCGCGCGGTCGACCTGGGTCAGGTCGCTCAGGTGCAGGGTCAGGCGGGTGAACCATTCCGAGGCCGGGTTGGGGCCGCCGGAGCAGGCTTCGTGGTTTTCGCCTGCTCTTGCCAAATCCAGGAAACGTGCGCCGGACTGGGTGGCTGCTTGTTTGATGCCTGCGGAGAGGGTGCTGATTCCTGCGGTGGAAATCCACTGCAGGTCGTCGGTGCGGAAGGGGCAGCCGTTCAGGCTTTGCAGGTCCGGCGGGATGTCCGGGCCGACCGGGGTCGCGTAGGACTGCAGGACCAGTTGGTAGTCGGCGGGGACGTAGCCGGCGTCGGCCAGTACCTTTTTCACGTCGCCGACTGCGTTCGCCACCTTCGGGATCATGGCGTCCACTTTGGACTTCCAGGTTTCCTTCAAGGCTACGTTGCAGGACGGGCCGCCCGAGGAGAACCAGGCTTTGAAGCACTCGCTGACCTGTGCGGAGAACTTCGGGTCGTCGTTCGCGCCGACCGCGATCACCACCGCAGCGACGCGGTGGTTCTTGACCACGTCGGCCAGTTGGGCGGCTTGGGAGCGTTCGCCCCATTGTTTCGCGTCGCCCAGTGCTACCTGTGCGGCGGGGGCACCGGAGCAAGCCAGGTTGACTCGGGCGGTGATGCCCGGGAGGCGGACCTTCTGCACGAACGCGGCCGACGAGCGGTGGCACCAGTCGCCGTTCTTGCCGTCGGTGTCGGGGCTGTAGGCGCCGGCGCCCTCGCCGGAGACGGTGCTGTCGCCGATCGCGACCACCGTCAGCGGGCCCCGGCCGGGCGGGCCCTGGCGCGGGAAGGGCTGGCCGGGGCGGCTTTCGGTGCCGAAGAAAACGAAGAAGCCCACGAGGACAGCCACGCAGGCCAGGACCAGCGCCCCCCACCACCACCGGAATCGTCGCATCGCTTGCCAAGTCTAGCGAGAACCGGAGCGGGCACGGCAGAGTCTGGGGTGGCTGGGACGCGGGTCACCTTCAGTGGCTGTCCATTGTGGACGGAAGGGTTACTCGGCCGCCCACGTCGGCGGCTTGCGGTGGGTCCACGGTGCGGCTTGTTCCAGCTGTCCGGCCAGGCGGAACAGCAGGTCTTCGCGGGCGAAGGCGGCGGTGAACTGCATGCCGATCGGCAGCTCGGAGGCGGTAGCCAGCGGGACTGACATGGACGGAACCCCTGAAACGTTCGCGGCGGCGGTGTAGGGGGAGCGGTCCAGGAGGCGGTTCAGCCAGCCGTGGCCGTCTAGGTGGTCTGCGCCTTCGCCGTAGGTGCCGAGCGGGACGGGCGGTTCCGGGAGAGTCGGGGAGAGGAGCAGGTCGTAGTGCTCGAAGTGCGCCGCGAGGGTGCGGGACACGGTGTTGCGCATCGCGAGGGCTCGGACGAACTCGTCGGCGGTGACCTGGTGGCCGTACCGGTAGCTGGCCAGTACGACCGGTTCGAGGGTGGTCTGGTCGACGGGGCGGCCTGTTGCGGCGGCGATGCTGTCGATCCACGGGGCGAGGTTCGCGGTCCACATTCGTGCGTTGCCGAGGACGAATTCCTCCCACGAGACGCCTAGGCCGAGTTGGACCTCGTCGACGTTGTGGCCTAGGGACTCCAGCAGGTGCGCGGTTTCGGAGACGGCCGCGGAGACTGGTTCGGTCGGGTGGCGGCCGCCCCACGGCTGTCGCAGGACCGCGATCCGGAGTTCGCCCGGGTCCGTCTTGGCCTCGGCGGCGTAGGGGCGGTCGGGGCGCGGGGCGAAGTACGGGTCGCCGGGCTCGGGGCCTTCGATCAGGTCCAGCAGCACGGCGCTGTCGCGCACGGTCCGGCTCAGGCTGCCCTGCACGGCGAGACCGCTGAAGACCTCGTCCGCGCCCGGGCCGTGCGAAACCCGGCCCCGGGTCGGCTTCAGGCCGAACAATCCGTTGCAGGAGGCCGGAACGCGGATGGAACCCGCGGCGTCGGTGGCGTGCGCGATCGGGACGATGCCGGCGGCGACTGCTGCACCGGAGCCGCCGCTGGAGCCCCCTGCGCTGCGGTCCGGCGACCACGGGTTGCGGGTCGGGCCGTAGAACTCCGGTTCGGTGGTGGTGCTGTAGGCAAGTTCCGGCGACGCGGTCCGGCCGATCGTCACCAGGCCGGCGCGGCGGAACCGGCGCATCAGGAACGAGTCTTCGGGCGCGACCGAACCGGCGGCGAGGCGGCTGCCCAGTTCGCTGCGTTTGCCGGCCATCGTGACGCCGATGTCCTTGAGCAGGAACGGCACGCCGGCCAGCGGGGCGGAACCGGGGGCGGGGTGGTCCTCGGCCGGCCAGGTCTCGACTACCGCGTTGAGCTGCGGATTGACGGCTTCGACCGCTCGGGCGGCCGCGTCGGCGACCTCGGCCGGCGTCACCTCGCCGCGCGCCACCAGCTCGGCCAGGCCGACCGCGTCGTGGCTGGAGTACTCGGAGATTTTCACTGCACACCTTTCGGGAGACTTATCCGTCTTGCATGATACCGAGCGGTATCACGGGGGGCGGTTGTGTACCGTAGCCGGTGAAGCAGCGCAGTGCCAGCCCCCCTCTCGAAGCGCGAGGAAGAACCGATGACCAGCACCTCCGCCCGGCGGCCGACGAGGGTCGCGACCCTGCCGCCCCGCGAGCGCATCCTCGACGCGGCCGAGGAGCTGTTCCTCAACGAGGGCGTGGTCCGGGTCGGGGTCCAGGCGATCGCGGACCGCGCCGGAACCACGAAGATGGCGATCTACCGGCACTTCGGCACCAAGGACGCGCTCATCGCCGAGTGGCTGCGGATCGTCGTGCACGACTACTCCGCGGCGTTCGACGCGGCCGAACAGGCGCATCCGGGCGATTTCGCGGAGCAGATCCGCGCGGTCGGGCGGTTCATCGTCGACGGGCTGCCCGAGTTCTCCCATCGGGGCTGCCCGTTCACGAACTCGGTCGCCGAACTGCCCGATCCGGACCATCCGGCGCGGCGGCTGATCAGCGAGCACAAGACCCGGCAGTTCGGCCGGCTCCGCGCGATGTGCGAGGGTCTCGGCCTGGCCGATCCGGAGCTGGGTGCGGCGGAGCTGACGTTCGCGATGGAGGGGGCGCAGATCGCGGTGCAGAACGGCGGCGTCGAGAACGTCGGCGCGCATCTGACGAAGATCGTCGAGGGTGTGGTCAGCCGGGGCTGAGGGCGGCGCGTTTTCGTTGCAGGAGAAGGCGTTCGGCTTCGTTGGCGACCAGCCGGAGTGCTTCGTCGTAGGACTCGGCGGCTTCCGCGGTCCGGCCTAGGCGGGCGAGCAGATCGGCGCGGACGGCGTGGAACAGGTGCCGGTTGTTGAGGTTCAGACTGTCCACAATGGTCAGTGCGACAGCCGGTCCCTCGACCTCGGCGACGGCGACCGCGCGGTTGAGGGCGACGATCGGCGTTGGGGCGAGTGCGAGCAGCTGGTCGTAGAGGGCGAGGATCTGGGGCCAGTCGGTGCCGTCGCTGTGCACGGCGTTGATCGCGGCCTGGAGCTGGTACGGGCCTGGGCGGTCGATCCGCAGGCATTGCCGGACGAGGTCCTGGCCCTCGGCGATCAGCGTCTGGTCCCAGCGGGCGCGGTCCTGGTCAGGCAGCAGCACCGGGATTCCGTCGGCGTCGAGCCGGGCGGCGCGGCGTGACTCGGTCAGCAGTTCCAGGGCGAGCAAGCCCAGCGCTTCGGGTTCGTCCGGCAGCAGGGCGGCCAGGACGCGGGTCAGGCGGATCGCTTCCGCCGCCAGGTCCGGGCGCGTGAGATCCGGGCCGGTGCTGGCGGTGTGGCCTTCGGTGAAGATCAAGTACAGCACGGCGAGGACGGCGTTGAGCCGTTCCGGAAGGTCGGTCTTTTCGGGTACGCGGTAGGGGATCCGGGCATCGCGGATTTTGGCTTTCGCGCGCACTAGCCGTTGCGCCAGCGTCGGTTCCGGCACGAGGAACGCGTGCGCGATCTCGGCGGTGGTGAGCCCGCCCAGCAGCCGCAGCGTGAGCGCGACGCGGGCGGCGGTGCTCAGTGCGGGGTGGCAGCAGGTGAAGATCAGCCGGAGCCGGTCGTCGGGCACCGCGCCTTCGTCGAACGGCTCGTTCGCGTGCAGGAGCGCGGCTTGCGCGTGCCGGTCGGCGCGGTTCGCTTCGCGGCGGAGGCGGTCGATCCCGCGGTTGCGGGCGGTGGTGATGAGCCAGCCGGCCGGGCTCGGCGGGAGTCCTCCGGCGCGCCACTTCACGGTGGCGATCGCGCAGGCCTCCTGGACCGCTTCCTCGGCGAGATCGAGGTCGCCGAAGACCCCGGCCAGCACCGCGACCGCGCGGCCGTGCTCGGCGCGGAAGACCCGCTCGAGCACGGCCGTCGAGATCACTGGAACTCCCGGACTTCCACCGGCAACGTGGTGATCTCCGAGATCCGCCGCGCCCACTCGGCCGCCGCGGCGGGATCCGGCGCGGTGACGACGGTGAAGCCGCCCAGGTGTTCCTTGCCCTCGGCGAACGGCCCGTCGGTGTACAGGACGTCGTCGCCGGACACCCGGACCACCTTTGCTGCGGCCGCCGGGCGCAGCCCGCCCGAGAAGACCCAGGCGCCGGCGGCCTTCATCTCGTCGGTCACCGCTTCGAGGCGCGCGGCGATGTCCGCCAGCACCTCGGGCTCCGGGGGCCCGCCGTCGGGCTGGTGGATCCCGAGCAGGTACTGCGGCACGGTCGCCCTCCTTCGTTCAGCGCTGCCGGGCCGGGCGCACGATCATCTCGCTGACGTCGACGTCGGCCGGCTGGTCGAGAGCGTAGGCGATGGCGTCGCCGATGGCCTTCGGTTCGATGGCGTCCTTGCGGTAGATCCGCATGAACTCCTGGGTTTCCGGGTCGCTGATCGTGTCCGCCAGCTCGGAGGTCACGACGCCGGGGGAGACCGTGGTGACGCGGATCGACGGGTCGCATTCCAGCCGCAGGCCCTCGGTGATCGCCCACGCCGCGTACTTCGTGCCGCAATACACCGCCGCGGTCGGCGTGACCTGGTGCGCGCCGACCGACGCGACGGTCACGAAGTGGCCGCGGCGCTGGCGGGTGAAGTGCGGCAACGCGGCGGAGATGCCGTGCAGGAGGCCCCGGATGTTGACGTCGATCATCCGGTCCCACTCCTCGACCAGCCCGGCGTCCAAACGGGACAGCGGCATCACGCCCGCGTTCGCGATGAACGCGTCGATCTCGCCGTGGTCGCGCACCGCGCGGTCGACGAAGTCCGTGACATCGGCGCGGTCGGTGACGTCGAGGCGGTGGACTTCGATGCCTTCCGCGCTTTCGGCGAGTTCGGACAGCCGGTCCTCGCGGCGCGCTCCGGCGATCACGTGCCAGCCGCCGGCGGCGAGGCGGCGGGCGGTGGCGGCGCCGATGCCGCTGCTGGCACCGGTGATCAGGGCGGTCTTGCTCATGCGGATTCCTTCGGGAAGTCGGCGGACAGGGTGACGTCGCGCCAGTCGTCGAACGTTGTGCGGAGGGTGTCGAGCCGGGCGGTGGCGATGTCGTAGGCGGCCTGGCCGAGCAGCAGGCGCAGCGGCGGTTCGGCGGAGGTGACGGCGTCGATGACCGCGGTGGCGGCGCGGTCCGGGTCGCCGGGCTGCTTGCCGTAGGTGGCGAGCGTCGAGGTGCGGCGCGCGCCCGCGGTGCCGGCGTAGTCGTCGATGCGGATCGCGGACTCCCGCATGGACGGGCCCGACCAGTTGGTGCGGAACGCGGCCGGTTCCACGATCGTGACGCCGATGCCGAGCGGTCCGGCCTCGGCGGCCAGCGACTCGGTGAAGCCTTCGACGGCGAACTTGGTGGCGTGGTAGTACCCCGTCGCGCCGAACGCGGCCAGCCCGCCGAGCGACGAGACCGAGACGACGTGGCCGCTGCGCCGCGCCCGCATTCCCGGCAGGACCGCGCGGGTCAGCGCCATCAGGCCGAAAACGTTGGCCTCGAACAAAGCGCGGATTTCGGTGTCTTCGCCTTCTTCGACGGCGGCGAGATAGCCGTAGCCGGCGTTGTTGACGAGCACGTCGATCTGACCGAAGACGTTGTGTGCCTCGGCGACCGCACTGGTGATCTGCTGCTGGTCGGTCACGTCGAGTGCGATGGCGACCGCGCGGCCGGGGTGTGCGGCAACGAGGTCCGCGACGCGTCCGGGATCGCGGGCCGTCACCACGGCGCGCAGGCCGCGTTCGAGGACTGCGGTCGCGAGAGCGCGGCCGAGACCGGTGGAACAGCCGGTGATAAACCACACCGGCGCGTTGTTTTCAGACATGGATCTACCCCTGAAGGAATTCGGAATTGCGTAAAAAGCGTCAGCGATGCGGACGGTCGCCGGCGGCGAGACTGCCGAGCAGTCCCAGCGCGGCCTCCGACGGACTGCCCGGATCCGCTTGGTACACCACGAGTTGCTGGCCGGGCGCGCTGTTCACGGTCATCGATTCGTAGTGCAAAGTGAGCATGCCGACGAGCGGGTGCCGGAACCGTTTAGTCTCGTGCGTTTTCTGCCGGAGATCGTGGCGCGCCCACAACCGGCGGAAATCGGCGCTTTTGAGCGACAGCTCGCCGACCGCCTCGATCAGCAGCGGATCGTCCAGATCGGTGCCCGCCGCCGACCGCAGCCCGCCGACGGTGTTGACCGCGACCTGCTCCCAGTCCGGATAGAACTCCCGCGCGTCCGGGTCGAGGAAGGCCAGCCGCAGCAGGTCGCCGCTGTGCTCGTGCCCGCCGAACAGCGCTTCGCCGAGCAGATTCGACGCGAGCACGGTCATGCACCGGCCGAGCACCACCGCGGGCGTCTGCGGCCACGCGTCCATCAGCTGCACCAGCCGCGGACTGACCCGTTCCTTCGCGGGACGGCGCCGGGCCCGCTTCGGCCGGGCGAGCGAGTGCAGGTGCGCGAGCGCCTCTTCGTCCAGCTGCAGCGCCCGGCCGAGCGCGTCGACGACCTGCGCCGACGGCGTGCGCTCCCGGCCCTGCTCCAGCCGCACGTAGTAGTCGGTGCTCACCCCGGCCAGCTGCGCGACCTCCTCCCGGCGCAGGCCGGTGACGCGCCGCCGGGTGTCGGCGAGCTCGTCGGCCGGGGCGGTGGTGCCGCGCCGGGCCCGCAGGAATTCGCCGAGGAGGTTGCTGTCGCTCATGGGACCAGGCTAGGTCGGCGACGGCGGCTGTGGGGGACGCAAAGGGGGTGTGGTTCTCCCACCCTCGCGGTACCCCGCCGCACAGTGGTTCAAACCTTTGCCGGCCCGTTCTGCCCGCGCGCACCGCCGCCGCGGAACCGGCAGGCAGACTGTTTTGACTGGTCAACGGCGCTGGCCGACCCTGCTGGGACCACCCCCTCCACCGGAAGGCGAACCATGCGCCGACTCCCGCTCGCCCTGGCCGCCGTGGCCGCCCTGTCGATGATCGCCGCGCCCGCGCAGGCCGCGGAAACCTGGACCACGGTGTTCGAGGACACCTTCGACGGCCCCGCCGGCACCGGTCTCGACCCGCAGAACTGGCTCTACGACAAGGGAACCGGCTATCCCGGCGGTGCCGCGAACTGGGGCACCGGCGAGATCGAAACCGCGACCGACTCGACGGACAACGTCTACCACGACGGCTCCGGGCACCTGGTCATCAAGCCGCTGCGCGACGCGAACGGCGCGTGGACGTCAGGGCGGATCGAAACCCAGCGCACCGACTTCGGCGCGCCCGAGGGCGGGCAGATGGAGATGAGCGCGACGATCCAGCAGCCGGACCCCGCGCACGGCCTCGGCTACTGGCCCGCGTTCTGGGCGATGGGCGCGGACGCCCGTCCGGTCGGCGCGACGAACTGGCCGAGCATCGGCGAACTGGACATCATGGAGAACGTGAACGCGCTGGACAAGCACTCCAGCACGTTCCACTGTGGACAGTGGGCGGGGGAATGCCACGACCCGGACGGGATCAGCAGCGACCTGCAGGACTGCGGCGGCTGCAAGACCGGGTTCCACACGTATGCGGTGGTGGTGGACCGGCGGGACGCGGCCGCCGAGTCGCTGCGGTTTTCCTTGGACGGCAAGGAGACCTTCGTGGTGAAGCAGAACCAGGTGTCCGACGCGACGTGGAAGGCGGCGGTGGACCATGGGTTCTTCGCGATCTTCGACGTGGCTATCGGCGGGTCTTATCCGAACAAGGTGTGCGGGTGCACGAGCCCGGGGGCGGACATTACTCCGGGGGCGGGGATGAGCGTGGACGCGTTTTCGGTGAAGGTCAGCAAGTAGGGGTCGTGAGTGTTTGTCCCGGTTCTAACCGGGACAAACACTCACGACGTTCTCAGCCCGCGCCGGAAAGGTCTGTCGTCTCCGCCAGCCGGGTCGCCACGTCCAGCAGGGCGGCCGGGCGCGGTCCGTCCGCGCGCCACACCACCACTGTCCGCGCGGATTCGCCCTCCAGCGGCACGAACACCACTCCCGTCCGCCGCAGGCTGTGGGCGGACCGCGCCAGCCGTGTCACGCCGACCCCGGCCGCGACCAAACCCAGCAGTCCCTGCACGGTCGCGGTGCGCTGCACGACGTCCGGCGTGAACCCGGCGGCGGCGAAGTCGGCATCGTACTTGCGGTGCCACGGATCCCACGACGTGCGCGGCGTCAGGACCCACGGCTCGGTCGCGAGGTCCGACAGGCGCAGCGAAGGACGGTCAGCCAAGCGGTGGCCCGACGGCAGGACCGCGCAGACCTCCTCGGTCAGCAGGGTGTGCGTCTCCAGGCCGTCGACCAGCGGCGGGCGGGTGAAACCGGCGTCGAAGCGGCTGCTGAGCACGCCGTCGGCGAGTTCCGCGATCGAGACTTCGGCGGTGGTGACGGTCAGTTCCGGAAGCTGCTGCCGCACCGCGCGCACGACTGGCGGTAGCAAGTAATTCGCGGTGCTGGCAAGGAAAGCCAGCCGCAGGGTGCCGATTTCGCCGCGGACGGCGCGCGCGACGGTCGCTACCGCCTCGTCGGCTCGGGCCAGCACTGCTCGTGCTTCCGGCAGGAACAGTTCGCCGATCGGAGTGAGCCGGGTGCCGCGGGCGTCGCGGTCGAAGAGCTTCGCGCCTAGTTGCCGCTCCAGGACGGTGATCTGCTGCGACAAGGACTGCTGCGCGATGTGGAGAGCCGCTGCCGCGCGGGTGAAGCTCGTGGTTTCGGCGACGGCGGCGAAGTAGCGCAGCTGGCGAAGCTCAGGGGGCACAGGCTGAGACTGTAGCCCGCCAGGAAACCGGTGTTGGCGGTCCCCGGCATCGGCGCGCCACGATCGGAGGCGGAAGAAACCACTGGAGGGACTGCTCAAATGACCGAGGAAACCGCCGGCCGCGTGTGGCTGATCACCGGGTGCTCCAGCGGCTTCGGCCGCGAACTCGCCCAGGCCGCGCTCGCCGCGGGGGACCGGGTCCTCGCGACCGCCCGCAAACCGGAGGCGCTCGCCGATCTCGCCGCGACGGGCGGGGAACGGGTGCGCACGGCCGCGCTGGACGTCACCGACCCGGAGCAGATCGACGCCGTCGTGCGCACCGCGCTGGACGAGTTCGGCCGGATCGACGTACTGGTCAACAACGCCGGGCACGGGTCCGTCGGCGCGGTCGAGGAACTGACGCTGCCCGACTTGCGCGCGGTGCTGGAGGTGATGTTCTTCGGCGCGGTCGCGATGACGAAGGCCGTCGTCCCGCTGCTGCGCGAACAGGGGAGCGGCACGATCGTGCAGATGAGTTCGATGGGCGGACTGCTCGCGCCGCCCGCGTTCGGGGCCTACTGCGCGGCGAAATACGCTCTGGAAGGACTGTCCGAGGCGCTCGCGGCGGAGGTCGCGCCGCTCGGGGTCAAGGTGCTGATCGTGGAGCCGGGCGCGTTCCGCACGTCGTTCGGCGGCACGGCGATGCACCGCTCTCAGCGGATCGACGCCTATGCCGAATCGACCGAGGCCACTCGCGCCGCGATCGAGGGGATGGACGGCACCCAGCCCGGCGACCCGGCGAAAGCGGCGGCGGCGATCCTCCGGGCGGTGGACGCGCCCGACGCGCCGCTGCGGCTCGCGCTCGGCGGCGACGCGGTGGACGCGATCCGGGGCAAAATCGAGGCGCTGAACCAGGATCTCGACTCCTGGGAGACGGTCAGCCGGGCCACCGCGCTGGACGTGTGACCGCAGAGTTGTTGTCCGTGAGGGGAACCCTGAGGGAATCAGAGTCCCTCAGGGTTCCCCTCACGGACCTGACGACAGGGTTACGGGTAATTCGGGACGTTGACCGGTTTGGTGCCGTCCGGGGTCACGTCGCCGGTGTCGTTCACGACGTGGGTGATCGTGCCCCGGTGGTTCAGCGACACCGTCAGCAGGCTGTGCAGCTTCACCCCGTCGTTCTGCGGCACCTCGAACGCGTGGTAGCTCGAAACCGCCGGATTGGTGTCGAAGAAGCAGTAGCTGCCCAAGCCCCACGCCTCGTGCGACTTCACGTCCGGGCCGACCTTGTACGCGGCGTACCCGGCGGTGCCCGGCGCGGAGTTCCACGAAGCCTGGTCCGGGACATCGTAGGGCATCTCGTTCTGGAAGAAGACCGTCTTCCCGTTCTGGCCGTTCCACACGACCTGGAACTTCTGGTAATGCTCCACGAACAGCCCGGTCGCGGTCACGTTGTCGCCGTTGACCTGCACCCCGGTATCCGCGGTGTTCGTGGTCCAGCCGACGGTCCCGCTCTTGCCGTGGTCGGCGCGCCAGGCCCAGACGTGGTCGACGATCGTGTCGTCGCTGTTCACGACCAGGCTGGTGGTGGCCTTGCCCGCCAGATCGCCGCCGACGCGGAAGAACACGTCCTGCAGCGACGTCGGGTTCGCCGCGTGGCTCGTGTGCTTCCCGGCGTTGCCGACGGTCAGCAGGGACTCCGAGTTCTTCGTGCCCGCGTCGAAGAGCAGGCCCTTCACCCGCACACCGTCCACATCGGACACATGCATGGCGTCGACTCCGTTGTCCGGGATCAGCGTCGGGTAGCCGATGCCTAGCACGGTCGTGCCGGGGCGGGTGACGTTCAGCGTCTGGTCGAGGTGGTAGGCGCCGGGGGTGAAGAACAGGTTGCAGCCGGAGTCGAGGGAGCTGTTGATGCTCTCGGCGGTGTCTCCCGGCTTGACGACGCGGAATTGGCTCATCGGAACGGAATCACCGGGCGTGCCGCCGTTCGCCCAGCTCGGTCCGGACGCGTTCGTGCGCAGCGAGGGCAGGAAGACGCGGTAGTTGCCGCCGCCGTCCACGTACAGGTAGGGCACGTCGCGCGACACGGGGGTGGTGTCGAGTGTCGTTTCCGGCGGGTTCGGGAACGAGTTGGCCGGCGCGCCCGTGGTCCCGGAGAAGACCATGTTCCACACGCCGCCGTCCCAGCTGCCCAGCGCCGAATCCCGCGTGTACCACTGCTGCTGCGAAACCGAAGCGGCCTGACCGGACACCCGGGTGTCGGCGACGTAGCCGCCGCTCGCGTACCCGTAGCTGGCCGGGAACAGCTGCAGCCCGCCCTTGATGTCCATCCGGCGGAACGGCGCGGCCTGCGACACCGCCCAGCGGTCGCTGCCGCTTGACGGCGTGACGGCCATGTTCTCCGCCGACCGCCAGAAGTTCTGCAGCGCGGAGCCCTGGTCGGACTCGTTGAAGGCGTCCACGGTGATGTCGCCGTTGATCTGGACGTCGCCCGGATTCTGGCCGAGGCCGGCGACGGAGGTGTAGAAGCCGACGTTGTCGTGCACCGAGTAGGCGCCGGGCTTGAACAGGTGCGCGACGCGGCCCGAGCCGAACTGCGCGGTCTGGGTGTCCTTCTGCGCCTCGAAGTCCTTGTCCAGCTGGGCCTGGATCGTGGCGGAGGGCATTCCCGGGTCGAAAATGTGCACGTTCGGCCCGAAATCCGGCTGATCGGACTGGCCGGTGCAGCCCGCCCGCGCGGACGCTGGGGCCGCGGCGGCGGGGACGGCCAGCCCGGCCGCGGCGAGCAGGGCCAGCGCGAACAGCGCCGGTCCGCGGGATCGGGACGGCCGCCCGGGCGGGCGATAGGTCCGGTTCACTTGAGGACACCTCCGGCGGTAGGGGATTTACCCACCAGTTTGTGGTCGGCCACAACAAATTAAACGCCCAGCTCGGCGCCGCCGGTCACAACTCGGTCACGGTTGTCTGGACCACTGGCGCGATTCCGGCTATCGGAAACTTGTTCACGTCCGGGTGACGCAGCCAGCCTCGCGCCGCGTTGTGCCGCACGATGGCCCCTGGACCTGCCGCCGTGAAGATCGGAGTCCCGGTGCCCCGGACAGCTACGGACAAACCCTGGCGGATCGGCTTCGCCGCCGCCGTGTCGGCCCTGGCGATGGCGTGCGGCGTCGCGACCGCCGGACCGGCTTCCGCCGCCGACTACTCGAAGGCCGGCGAGAATGTTGCCGGTTCACAAATTCTGCGGCACGAGGGTGTGCAAAGCGGGAGCCCGCGGCTCGACCGGGCGGCCGGGCAGACCCTCGGCCACGACGTGAGCGGGCACCAGGGCCCGGTCGACTGGGGCCGGGCGGCCGGCGCGGGCGCCCGGTTCGCCTACGTCAAGGCGACCGAGGGCACCGGGTTCGTGAGCCCGCAGTTCGGCCAGCAGTACAACGGCGCGCACGACGCGGGCCTGATCCGCGGCGCGTACCACTTCGCCCGGCCGGACATCTCCACCGGCGCGCAGCAAGCCGACTACTTCATCGCCAACGGCGGCGCGTGGCGCGGCGACGGCAAGACGCTGCCGGGCGCGCTGGACATCGAGTACAACCCGTACGGCGACGCCTGCTACGGCAAAAGCCAGGCCGACATGACCGCCTGGATCGCCGACTTCACCCACCGGTACCTGGCGAAACAGCGCCGCAGCGCGATCATCTACACCTCGACGTCGTGGTGGAAGCTCTGCACCGGCAACGCGGGCGGCTTCGGCGACACCAACCCGCTGTGGCTCGCCCGGTACGCCCCGCAGATCGGCGAACTCCCGGCGGGCTGGGACAAACAGAGCATCTGGCAGTTCGCGCGCACCGGCAGCCTGCCCGGCGACCAGAACTACTACAACGGGCCGATGAACCGCGTGCAGGCGCTCGCCAGGGGAGCCGCTTCTTCGGCGTGATCGCCGGAAAAGCCTTACCGGACGGGCCCCGGCGTAGTTGGATCACCGGGTGACTTTCGCGATCGGGCTCTTCGACCTCTTCACCTACGCCATCCCGGGCGCCCTGCACCTGGCGTTCCTGACCTACGTCGCCGGACGGCTGCACTGGCTCGACCTCGCCGCCGTCTCGCGCGGGCCGGGAGTGGTGCTGGTGATCGGGATCGCGGTCGCGAGCTACCTGCTTGGCTATCTGGCATATCCGATGGGCGCGCGGCTGTCGCGCTGGCTGCCGAGGCGGCGGAAGCGGAACGCGCGGGAGGAGTTCCTGCGCCGCAACCCCGCCGCACGCGGGCGCGCGTTTGTTGAGGCGGACCCGTTTCTGCTGCTGTCGGCGCTGCAGCTGCACGACGCCGACGCGGCGATGGAGGCGACCCGGCTGCGCACGGCCGGGCTGATGCTGCGCAATTCCAGCCCGGTCATGGCGTTCGGGTTCGTGGCGTCGGTGGTGGAGCTGATCGTTGGGGGCCACCTGGTGTTCGCGGCGTGCGGCGTGGTGCTGTTCGCCGCCGCGTGTCCCGCGTTGATCGCGCAGAGCCGGCTGCTGTCGCATTGGGCGAGCGTGAAGACGCTGGAGCTCAGCTTCTGGGTGCCGGACGTGGAGGAGACGCTGGCGGCGGTCCGGAAACCCGAGTGATCCGGTAGACCAGCGCCGGATCAGCTGCGGACGGGTTCGCGCCAGGCGAAGTCGGCGCCGAGCGCTGCGGTGAGGCGGCTGACGGTCTGGCGGCTGGTCTCGTCGCCGGCGTGCTCGGGGAGCCAGGCGCAGGCGAGGTAAGCCCCGGCGAGATCGGCGGTGGCGCGGGCGGCGGCCAGGCATTCCTCGATCTGGGCGAGGGAAGGGCCGGGGCCGGAAGGAAAGCGCGCGCCGGGCAGTTGGGCGCTGTCGATGACGTCGATGTCGAGGTGAAGGTAGACCGGGACGGAGCCGAGCTGGTCGAGGGCGGCGGTGATCGCGGCGGGGTCGGCGGGTACGCGGCGGACGTGGCTGGCGGCGAGGGCGTCGTGCTCGGCCGGGTCGACGTCGCGGCTGTCGGCGAGCACGACCCGGGTGTCGGGGATCGGGCGGAGGCCGAGCGTGTCGTCGAACAAGCCGGGTGTGCGGCCGGTCAGCATGGCCAGCGCCATGCCGCCGAGATAGCCGCTGGTCGAGATTGCGGGGGTGTTGAAGTCGCCGTGGGCGTCCAGCCACAGCACGGCCAGGTCTTCATGACGGCGTTGCAGCGCGGCGACTACGGCGCGGCTGGTGGGGCAGTCGCCGGAGAGGACCAGGGGTTTCGCGACCTGCGAGACCGCGTCGGTGGTGGCTCGGTGCAGCAGGCTCATCCGGGCGGGGACCGGACCGGAGGGGAGGGCCGGCGGGACGACTTGAGTCGCGGTGGCGGGGATCGGGAAGTTCGGGAGGTGCTCGTCGAGGTGCCAGGGCGTGGTGATCAGATCCCAGGCGTCGTCAGCCACGAGGTGTCTCGCTTTCGTTTCGGTGGGCGAGGAGGTCGAGCAGTCCGCGGAGTTCGGCGGCACCGGCTCGCAGGTGGGCGGTGAGTTCCGCCCTGGCCTGTTCCGGGGTGCCGTGCAACGCGTCCAGCAGTTGGCGGTGGTCGTCGGCGGTGCGGCCGAGTTCGCGGCGGGAACGCTCGGCCAGTGCGAGGGCGAGGCGTTGTTCTTGCTGGAGCTGCGCGTGGAAGCGGCGCAGGCGGGGGCTGCGGGTGGCGGCGACCAGGGTGGCGTGGAAGAGCCGGTCGCCGTCGAGTGCCGCGGCGGTGTCGCCGTGGTCGAAGGCGTGCTCGATCTGGTCCACCAGGTCGGCGAGCTGATGGTAGATCGCCGGATCGCGGTGCTCGGTGAGAGCGTCGGCGGCGGTCAGTTCGACGGAAGCGCGGGCGGCGTAGAGGTCGGCGACGTCCGGTCCGGTGACGTCCGCGACGACGATGCCGCGGTTCATCTGGTAGCGGACCAGGCCTTCGCTTTCGAGGGTCCGCGCGGCCTCGCGGACGGTGCCGCGGGAGACGCCGAGTTCGGCGGCGACGGCGGCTTCGCGCAGCGGAGTGCCGGGCGGCAGCCGTCCGGACAAGATGGCCTGCCGCACGGCTTCGGCGGCCTGCTCGGCGGTGCTCTGCCGCTGGATGTTCGCGCCGAGGCCGGGGATCGGGTTCGTCGGGGTCATCAGGGCCTAAGATTGCCAGATTGTCCGACAATCTGGCAACCAAGAATGAAGTCGACCCCCGGCCGCGAAGGGAATCGCAGCCGGGGGTCGACGACAGAATGGGTTCAGCGACCCCGGAAGCGCGCGGCCAGCGCCGCGATCGGCGAACGGCGTCCGCGCAGCGGGACCTGGCCCGACGTGATGTCGTCCAGCAGCGTCGCCACCGTTTCGCTCGCGCAGGTCCGGTTCGCGCCGATCCCGCCGGACGGGCCGCGCTTGATCCAGCCCACCACGTACGCGCCGGTCCGCCCGTCGACCCGGCCCGCCGTGTTCGGGATGGTTCCGGCGGCTTCGTCGAACGGCAGGCCCGGCACCGGACGGCCGCGGTAGCCGACCGCCCGCACGACCTGCCCGGCCGCGATCTCGACCGGTCCGGACGGGCCTTCGGCGCGCAGTCCGCGCACCTGGCGGTCGCCGGTGATCTCGGCGGGGGCCGAGTGGAAGCGCAGCACGATCCGGCGCGGGCCGTCGGACGGCGGGGCGGTCCAGTCGACCGTCTCCCGGGCCAAACCCCGCAGCAGCGCGGCTTTTCCGGTGCCCGCGTCGATCGCCTCGGCGGTGCGCGGGTCTTCGGTGTCGACCACGAGCGGCACGTTCGCGCGCTGGGCCAGCGCGATCAGTTCGGGGGAGGTGTAGGCGGCGTCTTCCGGGCCGCGCCGGGCGAGCAGGACCACCTCGCGGACCTTGCTGGAGCGCAACCGTTCCAGTGCGTGCGGGGCGATCGTCGTGCCGGCCAGGTCGTCCGGGTCGGCGGTGAGGATGCGGGCGACGTCGAGGGCGACGTTGCCGGTGCCGATCAGCACGACCCGCTCCGCGGAGAGGTCGACCGCGTGCGCGGGGACGTCCGGGTGGCCGTTGTACCAGGCGACCACCGTCGTCGCGGCGAGGCTGCCGGTCAGGTCCTCGCCGGCGAGGCCGAGGCTTCGTGCGGAAGAAGCGCCGACCGCGTAGATCACCGCGTCGTGCCGCTCGGCCAGTTCGTCCACCGTGACGTGCCGCCCGACCTCGACGCCGAGCTTCAGCTTCAGCCGCGGGTGATGGTGGAACCGGGAGAACGTCTCTCCGATCCGCTTCGTGTCCGGGTGATCCGGCGCGACGCCGTAGCGCACCAGCCCGCCCGCGACCGGCAGCCGGTCGATCAGCGTGACGCGCGCGTTGGTGTGCAGCAACAGGTCTTCCACGGCGTACATCCCGGCCGGGCCGGTGCCGACGACGGCGACGTCCGCGGGCTCGAGGTCGCTCGGGATCTCCCGGTCGAACGTCGGCGGGCCCCAGCGGTGGAAGTTCGGCGCCGGGTTCGCGGCGGCCGGCGGGCGGTCGGCGAAGAAGTCCGCGTTGATCCCCTCGTACACCTTCATCGAGTCGGTGAGCAGGTCCACCGGGAAGATCGCGTCGACCGGGCACGCGTCGGCGCAGGCCCCGCAGTCGATGCACGAGGCCGGGTCGACGTAGAGCATCTCGGTGGTGCCGAAGTCCGGCTCGTCCGGCGTCGGGTGGATGCAGTTGACCGGGCAGACCGACACGCACGTCGCGTCGTTGCAGCAGGTCTGGGTGATCGCGAAAGCCATGTCAGATCAGATTCGCCCGCTTGTAGAACACCATCGCCGGCTTCGTGAGCAGGCCGCACGAGCCGAGGAACTCCATCAGCCCGGCACAGCTCGACCGCATCATCGACTTGTGGTGCTCGTTGTTCTTCGCCTCGCGCAGCGCGCGCTCGGCGTCCAGCCCGGCGTTCTTGTACACGTCGCGGTTGACCATGCTGCTGACGATGAAGTACGACGCGATCGCGATGACCAGCGCGTTGAACTGGCGGCGCACGGCTCCCGCGCCCTCCAGCTGCTCGCGCGTCTCCTCGCGGGCGAACTTCATGTGCCGCGACTCTTCGACGACGTGGATGTTGTTGATGGTGCGCACGAACGGGACCACGCGCTCGTCGCGCATCCAGTCGCGCTGCATCACGTCGAGGACCTCTTCGGCGACCAGGATCGCCGCGTACGCCGCTTCGCCGCCCGCGACCGCCTTGAAGACGCGGCCCAGTTCGACGGCGAGCTTGCGCGGCCGGTACGGGGGAGCGCCGAGCTTCTGCGCACCGCGCGCGAACATGATCGAGTGGCGGCATTCGTCGGCGATCTCGGTGAGCGCCCACTGGAACGCCGGGTCGGTCGGGTCCTTGGCGTAGAAATCGCGCAGCACCATCTGCTGCAGGATCATCTCGAACCAGATCCCGGTGCTCGCGACCGACGCCGCCTCCTGGCGGGTCAGCTCCTTCTGCTGCTCCGGGGTCATCTCGGCCCAGTAGCTCGTGCCGTAGAGCGTGCTCCACTCCGGGCTGGCCCCGTGGAAGTCCTTGTCCAGCGGGGTTTCCCAGTCGACCTCGGTGGCCGGGTCGTAGGACAGGGTCGCGGAGGAGTCGAGCAGCCGCTGCGCGGTCTCGTGCCGGCCGGACGGGGCTGCTTCCGGTGCTCGCCGCACGTCTGCGCTGGTCATTCGGTCCTCCCTGAGCGACATTGATTAGGTATTACCGCGATTCACTGTTACCTAAGGTAACACCTATCTGGCCGTATCGCGAGAGGCGCCGGCGAACCGCGTGTCGTCCGTTCGGGCAATCCGCCCGGGACAACGCGGCTGACCTGGCAGGATGAGCCGCGAATGACTTCTTGACCTCGGAGGAACCGCCGTCGTGACGCAACCGCCCTATCCCGGCGCGGAGCCGTACCCTCCGCTGCCGCCCGCTTACGGTGGGCAGGCTCCCCCCTACAGCGGGCAGTTCGCCGCGCAGCCGCCCCCGGCATCGGCGTACTTCGGCGCGACCGCCATCGTCGCGGCGACCCTGGCGTCGGTCATCGGCCTGGTGGCCACGATCGGCTTCGTCGTTGCCTTCTTCCGGATCACCACGCACCCGACCTCGGCGAGGATGCTGTCCAGCAGCGTCGTCGGCGCGGTGGACCTGGCGATCGCGGCGCTGGCGATCGCCGGGGCGATCGGGCTGTTCAAACGGTCCCCGGCCGGGCGGATCTGCGTGCTGGCCGGCAGCGGGCTGGCGGTGCTGGACATCGTCGTGCTGATGATCGTCAGCCTCGACTCCAGCTTCGTCCGCAAGAGCGCGCCGCCGACGCTGCAGATGACGTTCCCGAGCGGCTTCCTGTGGCTTATCGTCCCGGTGGCGGCGATCGTGCTGGCGGCGCACCGGAGGACCGGTGCGTGGCTGCTGCCCAAGACCCCGCCGATGCCGTACCACCCCGGCTGGTGACCGGCGGCCGTGAAGAAGTCCTCCGCACTCCACGGCTGCGGCTGACCACCTGGCTGCCTTCGGACCTGGACGATCTCGCTGCCCTGCACGCGGACCCGGAGGTCATGCAACACATGACGAGCGGGCCGCAGACTCGCGCGGCTACCCGGGAGCGGCTGGAGACGTTCATGGCCGAGCAGCAGCGGTGGGGCTGGTCGAAGTGGCGGGTCGAAGGTGCGTCGGGGTTTCTCGGGCGTGCCGGGTTCGGGCTTACCCATCGGAGCGGGCACCGGGAAGTCGGCTATCTGTTGGCGCGCGCGGCGTGGGGAGCGGGGCTGGCTACGGAGCTGACGCAGGCGCTCCGGCGGTGGCACGAGAACCATCCGGAGCCCGCTCTCGCGCCCGAACTGCGGGCGTATGTGCTGCCCGGCAACGCGGCCAGTCGCCGGGTGCTCTCGAAAGCGGGCTTCCAGGAGGTCGGGGAGGAAGACGGCCAGCTCGTGTTCGAGTCAGTCCGTCCGTGACCGGCGGAGCCGGGGCAGCACCGCCACCCACAGCAACACGGTCGCGATTCCGTACGCCACGGTCATGGTCAGGCTCATCGACAGCGGCGTCGTCCCGCCCAGAGACACCAGCGGTGCCACGATCGGCCCGATCGCGAACGACGACGTGCCGAGCAGCGCCGCCGCGGTTCCGGCTCGGCGGCCGTGGTTGGCCAGGGCCAGCGCGTTGCCGTTCGCCTGTGTGGTCCCGCCCGCGAACATCAGCAGTGCCAACGGAATCAGCAGCGCGGCCAGGCCGGCACCGAACAACACCGCGCCCAGCATTGTCAGTGCCGCTGCGGCGGTGAAGGTCGTGCCTAGCACGTACATCCGGACCGGACCGGCTCGTCGCACCGCTGCGCGGTTTGCCTGGGCTCCGAGCACCGACATCACCGCGTTCGCCGCGAAACACGCGCTGAACAGTTGCGGCGACAGCGAAAATCCGTCCTGCAGCACGAAACTGATCGACGCCAGGTAGGTGAAGAACGCCGCTCCGCCGCACGTGCTCACGAGCAGGAAGCCCAGGAACAGCCGGTCTTTCAGCAGCACCCGGAACTCGCCACGGCCGCGCCGCGGATGTCGTTCTTCAGGCGGCAGGCTCTCCGGCAGCGCGGTCGCGGCGACGACCAGCAGCGCCGCGCCGATGCCGGCCAGGACGCCGAAGATCCCGCGCCACCCGATGACGGCCGCCAGCTGTCCGCCTACCACCGGAGCGACGATCGGTGCCAGCGCTCCGACGGTGGTCAGCAAGGCCAGCAGCCGTACCAGTTCGACGCCCTCGGCGAGATCGCGCGCGACGGCCAGCGAGAGCACGATTCCAGCCGAACCGCACAGTCCCTGGAGGAACCTCGCCGCGAGCAGCACCTCGATCGACGGCGCGAACGCGCACACCACCGACAGGACGGTGAACAGCCCGATCCCGGCCAGCAACGGACGCCGCCTGCCGAGCCGGTCGCTCAGCGGGCCGACGACCAGTTGCCCGAAGGCAAGGCCGAGCATGCACACCGACATGGTCGCCTGGGCAAGGCTCTCGCCGGCGCGAAGGTCGTCGGCTAGCTGGGGGAGGGCGGGCAGGTAGAGGTCCATCGAGATCGGGCCGAAGACCTCCAGCAGGCCCAGCACCACCGCCATGCGGAACGCGCTGGGGCGCTTCTTCGGCGGTGCTTCAGCTTGCAGTGGCTTCATCCGGTGCGCAGGATCCGGCGCAGCCACGAAAGCCGGGCCGCGACGGCGGAGCGGGACACTTCCGCGTCGGGGGAGAAACCGGCGAAACCGTGGTAACCGCCTGCCCAGACGTGCAGTTCCGCTTGTCCGCCGGTCGCCCAGATCCGCAATGCGTACTCGGTCGTCTCGTCGCGGAAGATCTCCGCGGCACCGACGTCCAGGTACGCGGGCGGCAGGCCGGACAGGTCGGCCATCCGCGCCGGGACCGCGTACGGCGAGGCCGCGTCGGTGCCCCGCGCCGGGCCGAGCAGGGCGTTCCAGCCGGTGTCGTTGTTGTTGCGGTCCCAGGCGCCGATCCCGTCGTACTGGCGGGTCGACACTGACTCGTTGCGGTCATCGAGCATCGGGCAAGCCAGCAGCTGTCCGGCGATGGCCGGGCCGTTGCGGTCCCGGGCCAGCAGCGCTACGCCTGCCGCCAGGCCGCCGCCCGCGCTGGCACCGGTGACGACGATCCGCGACGGGTCTATGCCGAGTTCGTCAGCGTGTTCGACGGTCCACAAGAGACCGGCGTAGCAGTCCTCGACGGCGGCCGGGGCCGGGTTTTCGGGGGCCAGCCGGTATTCCACGGAGATGCCGACGGCGTCGAACCGCAGCACGTCGTCGATCAGGCCGTCCAGTCCGAAGAACCGGTTGCCCAGCACCATGCCGCCGCCGTGGATGCTGTAGAGCGCGGGGGCGCCGGCGGCTCCTGACCGGGGCCGGACGACGGTGAGGATGATGTCCGGGGCTCCGTCGGGGCCGGGGACGGTGTGTTCGGTCAGGTCGACCGGGCGGTCGCCGACCATCTGCTCGACCGGCGGGATGATCGTCGCGAAATGCGCGCGGTTGGCCAGGATGGTGTCCGCGCGCAGCGGGATCCGCTCGACCAGGTCGAGGAACGCGGCGAGCCCCGGTTCCAGTTCCGGGTCGTACGGCACCGGCGGGACGCTCATTTCCCTGCCTTCCCGAAGATCCGGCGCAGCCACGAGTTCCGGGTTTCCAGCGCGGCCTTGCTGATCGGCCAGTCCGGCACGTACATGTCGAAGCCGTGGAAGGCGCCGGCCCACACGTGCAGTTCGGCTTGTCCGCCGGTCGCCCAGATCCGCAGCGCGTACTCGGTGTCCTCGTCGCGGAACGGTTCGGCGCTGCCTACCTCGATGAACGCGGGCGGCAGTCCGGACAGGTCGGTCGCGCGCGCCGGGGCGGCATAGGGGGAGACGTCGTCGGTGCCGACTGCGTCGCCGAGCAGGGACTGCCAGCCCGCCAGGTTCGACTCCCGGGTCCAGGTGCCCAGGCCGGGGTACTGCTGGCTGGCGATGGTCGTGTTGCGGTCGTCGATCATCGGGCACAGCAGCAGCTGGCCCGCGATGGCGGGGCCGTTGCGGTCGCGGGCCAGCAGGGAGACCGCCGCCGCGAGCCCGCCGCCCGCGCTGCCGCCCATGACGACCACTCGCGACGGGTCGATGCCGAGTTCGTCGGCGTGCTCGACTGTCCACACCAGACCGGCGTAGCAGTCCTCGACCGGTGCGGGATGTGGATGTTCAGGGGCGAGCCGGTATTCGACGTTCACCGCCACGACGTTCAGCTCCAGCACCAGCGCGAGCAGGCGACCAACATCCATGTTGCGGTGGCCGACCATCATGCCGCCGCCGTGGATGTTGTAGAGCACCGGCAGCGCACCGTTGCTGGCGTGCGGGGACAGGATGGTGATTTCGAGGTCCGGGGCGCCGGCCGGGCCGGGGATAGTCTGCTCGACGACGGTGACCGGCGCGTCGCCGACGACTTCGGCGGCGGGCGGGAACATCTCGGCCATCGCGCGGCGCAGGCCGGGGATCGTCTCCGGGGTGAACGGCGGGGCATCGGCGGGGAGGATCTCGGCGAGCGCGGGCTCGATCTCCGGATCGAACGGGACGGGGGGATGGGTCAAGGCAGCCTCCTGGGGCGGGCAGGGGTGGGGATGCGGTCCGTGAGGGGAACCCTGAGGGACTCTGATTCCCTCAGGGTTCCCTTCACGGACGTGAAGCTGGGGCGGCGGTCAGGGGCCTTCGGGGTCGACGGCGTCGCGGTCGGCCCAGAACGGCTCGACCAGCGCGCGGATCTCCTCCGCGCCGGCCTTCTCCACCAGTTCGACCGCGGCGAGGTTGTCCTCCAGCTGTTCCATCCGGGTCGCGCCGAAAAGCGTCGTGACGTTCGCCGGGTGCGTCAGCGTGAACGCCACCGCGAGCCGGGCAGCGGTGGTGCCGAGTTCTTCCGCCGCCTTGACCACCTTGGGCGCGTCGCGGACGATGCGCTTGCGGACGTCGCCGGGGTCGCGGCCGATCTCGCGGGTCAGGTTGGTGCGGCCGGCGAGGATGCCGCCTTCGAGGACGTCGGAGGCCTGCATGACGAAACCGTCGGCGAAGAGGCGGGCGAACGGGTCGCCGTCCGGAATGGACCGTCGGCCGATGCTGTATTTCAGCTGCGCGATCTGCGGCCCGGGCACCTGCAGGGCCTCGGCGATTTCGCGCAGCCGCGCGATGTTCCCGGCCGACCAGTTGTTCACGCCCCACGCCCGGATCAGTCCGGACCGGGTGAGCCCGGCTAGGTCTTCGACCAGGTCCTCCAGCGCGACGTCGTCACGGCGCAGGTCGCCGAGGATCACCAGGTCCGCGACGTCGAAACCGCCGCGCAGGAACGCGTTTTCCAGCTGTGGCCGGAAACCCTGGTCGCCGAAGCCTTCGATCCACAGCTTCGCCGAGACCAGGTAGTCCTCGCGCGGGATGCGGGCGGCGCGGACGATCGCGCTCCACAGGACGTCGGTGAACACCGGCGGGTGGCCGGGCATGCCGTAGACGCCGACGTCGAACAGGTTCACGCCGGCCTCGACCGCGGCGCGGACCATCGCGACCGCGTCGGCGAAATCCATCCGGTCGTAGGTGTGCCACGAACCGAGCGACAGCAGCGAAACGTCCAAACCGGACGTGCCGACCTTGCGGCGGGGCAGGGGCGAGGATGCGGACACGAGACCTCCTTGGCTCGTAAGGGAATCGGGGATCAGGGATCAGGGGAGACGGGGGTCGACGACGGCTTTCGTCTCGTCCAGCCGGTGCATGGCCTCGATCCGTTCGCTCGCGCCGGACAGTCCGACCGGGCTGCCGAACAGCCGGTCCCACGGCATCCGGGAGGCGAACGAACCGAAGAATTCGATCGCGTGGTGGTAATCGGCGATGTCGCCGTTGAGCGAGCCGACGACAGTCAGTTCCTTGCCCATCACCGTGCCGAGCGGGACCGGCGTCGGCTCCGGGCCGGTGCTGCCGACGATCACGACCCGGCCGCGCTGCGCCGCCATCGCCACCGCCTCGCGGCCGATCGACGGGGCGCCCGCGAAGTCCAGCACGAGGTCGCCGCCGTGTCCGCTGGTCAGTTCCGTGACACGTTCGATGATCGCGTCCGAACCACCGGCGACCTCGACGACCTCGTCCGCGCCGAACTCCTTCGCCAGCTCCAGCCGCGACGCGGGCGCGCCCACGGTGATGACCTGGCCCGCCCCGCTGAGGTGCGCGACGGCGGTCGCGAACAGGCCCAGCGCGCCGGAACCCTGTACCACCACGCGAGAGCCGGGCCGGACGCCGCCGACTCGGTCGAACGCGCGCAGCACGGTCTTCGCCGCGCATCCGGCCATCGCGGCCCAGGTGTCGGGCACCTCGGCGGGCAGCAGGAGCTTCGCCGCGCCGGGGACGACGTAGGCGTACTCGCACAGCCCGGCGGTCGCGAACGGCGCGACGTTCGAGCGCTGGAGGAATCCGTATCCGCGCCGGGAACACGCGACCGGTTCGCGCAGCACGGTGCAGCCGTAGCACTCGCCGCAGGTGGATTCCGACCAGCCGATCCGGGATCCGACCGGGACCGCCCGGCCGAGCGCGTCGCGCGTGTCCGGCCCGGCCGCCACCACTTCGCCGACCATCTCGTGGCCGAGCACCATCGGCAGCATGCCGGGGAAACTCATCTTCCCGGACCAGATCTCCACGTCCGTGCCGCACAGCGTCGCGCACGAGACGCGGACCAGCGCCGCACCGGCTTCCAGCTCGGCGGGCAGCGGGAGTTCGGTCAGCTCCAGCGGCGCGCCGTGCTCGGTCAGCACCGCGGCGCGGGTGGAAGTCGGGACGGTCATGGGAAACCTTTCCGGGGACTGGCGGGCCCGGGCGGGCCGCGTGATGGGTTAGTCTACGGACGTCGACAAAAATGTCGAGTCCCCGAATCCCTCCAGGAGCGCCTGTGCCGACCTCAGTTGCGGATCTCGTCTTGCGGGCAGCGGCGGTGCACACCATGGCCGGCGCCGCGCCCGCGACCGCGCTGGCCGTGCGGGACGGACGCGTGCTGCGCGCCGGAACCGACGCCGAGATGCGGGAGCTGACCGGCCCGGCCACGAAGGTGCTCGACCTCGGCGACCGCGCGATCGTGCCCGGCATCAACGACGCGCACCTGCACGGCGCCTGGCTCGGCGCGCTGTGGCCGGACACCCTCTTCGCCGACGACGGCGCGCCCGGCCCCGGTCCGGAAAAGCCGTTGCGCACCGCGGCCGAACGCCGGGCGGCCATTCTCCGCGCGGGCGAAATCCTTGCCGCGCTGGGCATTACGAGCTACACCGAACCGGGTCTCGGGCCGGGGGAGGACGACGGGCGCATCGGTGCGTTCGGCATGTCCGTGGTGGAGCAGTACCGGCAGCTGGCCGCCGAAGGGCTGCTGCGCGCGCGGGTGACCGCACTCTGGTTGTACGGCGAACTCGACGGCCCGAGCACGTTCGACAGCTTCCGCACCGGACTGGCCACAGTGGACGGACCGGGCCCCGACCCCCGGCGGCTCAACTTCCGCGGGGTGAAGATCTTCGCCGACGGCATTCCGCCGATGCGCTCGGCCTACACGCACCATTGCTACGCCGACGGCAGCCACGCCCACCTGCTCGTCGACGGCACGGACGACCCGGAGCGCGAGGCAAACTTCACCCGGATGGTCCTGACCGCACACGAAGCCGGGCTGCAGGTCGGCGTGCACGCGACCGGAGACCGGGCGATCGAGCTGATGCTGGACGCCGTCGAGCGGGCCAGGGGTGAACGCGACGTCGACCTCGGCCACTACGTCATCCACGGCGACCTGGTCAATGCGGCGCAGCTGAAGCGGATGGCCCGGCTGGGGGTCGGACTGTCCGCACAGGCCGGGATCGCGGTGCGGACTGCCGGAGTGGTCGACGCGGCGATGGGCCCGGGCAGTTCGGACGCCGCGTGGCCGCTTCAGGAGGCCCTGGACGCCGGGATCCCGCTGTGCTTGACGTCCGACGCCCCGGTGCTTCCGCCGGACTGGCGCAAGGAAATCGCCGCCGCGGACCAGTGGATGGGCCCGGCGGAGGACGTACGGCAGCGGATGGAGACCCTGCTCCGTTGCTACACCGTGCACCCGGCGCAGCAGGACGGTGCCGCGTCGTGGAAGGGCACGCTCGCGCCGGGGATGGCGGCTGATCTGTGCGTGCTGTCCGCGGATCCGTTCGCGGTGACCCCCGCCGAGTTGCCCGAGGTCGAGGTCGACCTGACTGTCCTGGGTGGACAGATCGTGTTCGAGCGCTCGGCAGGCACTTAAGGCGGCGCTGGCGCGGGGTCGGTTGTCCGTGAGGGGAACCCTCACGGACTCTGATTCCCTCAGGGTTCCCCTCACGGACCTGGTCAGGTGAGCAGCTGGCCGCCGTCCACCGGGAGGCTCGTTCCGGTGATGTGGGCGGCGGCCGGGCTCGCCAGGAACACCACCGCGGCGGCGACGTCCTCGACCGCGGCCATCCGGCCGTCCGGGATGCGCGCCACCCACGCGTCGTGCGCGGGCGAGCCGGGCGGCATGGCGGCGGCGAGCATCGGCGTCGCGACCGGGCCGGGGGCGACGGCGTTGACCCGGATCTGGTGCTCGGCCAGTTCGATCGCGGCCCAGCGGGTCAGCGCGTCCACCGCCGCCTTGCTGCTTTCGTAGCCGCCCATGCCCGGCGTCGGCTGCCGTCCGCCGATCGACGACAGGTTCACCACGACCCCCGGCGCACTGTGTCCAGCCGTCCGGCGTTCGACCATCCGGCGGGCGACCAGCTGCGTCATCAGGAACGTGCCGTGCACGTTGGTCGAGAGAATGCGCAGCAGGTCCGCGCCGGGCAGCTCCAGCAGCCGGCCGTGGATGCTCAGCAGGCCGGCGTTGTTGACCAGGACGTCGACCGGGCCGACCTCGTCGAGCGCCGCCGAAATCGCGGCCTCGTCGGTGATGTCGAGGCGGATTCCGTGCCCGCCAAGCGGTTTGGCGGTTTCTTCGGCGCCGTCGAGGTCGGCGAGCACCACGGAATCGCCGGCCTGGGCGAAGGCGGCGCCGATCGCGCGGCCGATGCCGCCGGCACCTCCGGTGATCAGCACGGTACGGGCAGCGGGCATCGTCGTTTCCTTTCGCCGGGAGCGGGGTACGCGGGCTTATAGTATACAAGCGTAGAAAATAAATCCCTTGAACCGCAGGAGGAATCGTGGCGACGGATCGACCTGGACTGGGCCCGGCGTTCCCGCGCGTGCCGGCGTTGTCGCTCGGCTCGTGGAACATCTGGGACCGGATGGAGTTCGGCGACGCGGTGGCGCTGATCGCCCGCGCGGCCGAACTCGGGCACGCCTTCTTCGACGTCGCGCACTACGACATGGGCCCGCACGCCGAGGGTTCGGAGACCGACCGGATCTTCGGCCGCGCGGTGCGCGAAGCCGGGCTGGCCCGCGAAGATTGGCTCTACTGCGGGAAACTCTGGCTCTGGGACTACCCGAACGTCGGCTTCGCGCAGCAGATGAACACCTCGCTGGAACGCGTCGGCGTCGAGTCGGCCGACTTGGTCGTGGTCGGCGACTACTTCGGCGAAGTCGATCTCGAACGAGTCGTCGCGGACGTCGCCGAACAGATCGAAGCTGGCCGGTTCCGCGCGTGGGGCGTGAACAATTGGCGGATTGACGATCTGTGCACGGCTTTCGCCATTGCGCGCAAACGTGATCTGCCGCCGCCGGTGTTCGCTCAGCTGAAGTACGGACTGGCGCGCCGGTCGATGGCCGAGGGCGAGTTTTACGCGCCGCTGTTCGCTTCCGGGCAGCTCACGCTGCAGGCGTCGGACATTTTCGAAGGCGGGCTGCTCGTCGGGAATCTGAAGCCGAACCGGAAGATCGGCGCGGACGTCGGCGGCATCCGGGAGAAAATCGCCGGGGCCTGGCCGGTCGTGCAGAAGATCGCCGCTGAGCTGGACGCGTCGCCCGCGCAGCTGGGAATTGCCTTCTGCCTGGCCAATCCCGCGACCGCGAACGTCCTGGTGGGCGTATCGCGGCAGGCGCAGCTGGAGGACAATGCGGGCGCGCTGGCCTTGCTGGAACGCGTCGGCGCGAACCGGATCCGCGAGCTGACGAACGGGCTGTGGACCGACCGCGAAGTGGCCGCCGACGGAACCTGGTGAAGGGGCTGGTGTTTTTTGTCGACGTGCGTAGACTAAAGCTCCCCGGGGTGCCCGGAGAGGCACCCCCGACGCCGTGAGGAGCCGCCACATGACGAAACCAGCGCCGGACCGCATCGTCGACATCGCCATCGGGTACATGGGCGCGAAGCAGTTGTTCGCCGCCTCGCGGATCGGCTTGTTCCGCGCGCTCGCCGACGGTCCGCGCACGGCGCCGGAACTCGCCGCCGCCACCGGCAAGGGCGAGCAGCTGACCCGGATCCTGGCCGACGCGATGAACGCGCGCGGCCTGCTGGAGCGCACCGGCGGCCGCTACTCGCTGGCCGAGGACGCGCAGGAGTACCTGGGCGGGAACGGCGCCACGGATCTGGCGCCGTTCCTGACCTTCCTCAACGAAATCAGCTACGGCCACTGGCTCCAGTTCGACACCACTGTGGACAGTGGCAAGCCGGGCGACCTCCAGATGGACGAGGGCCGCTGGGCGACGTTCATGGCCGGAGTGATGCGCTACAACGCGCTGCACGCGTCGATGCTCGCGCGCGCATTCGATTTCTCGCCCTACCGGTCGATGCTCGATCTGGGCGGATTGTCGCCGGAATTCGCGATCGGCGCGCTGCGGGCGAATCCCGCACTGACCGCTCGTTTCGTTTTCGGACCCGAGTCCACGCAAGGGATCACCGACGCGGTGAATGCGGCCGGCTGCGCGGATCGCACGACCGTCGACCCCGCGCCGACCGAATCCGCGGAACCCGGCGGGGCGCACGATCTGGTGATGGTGAACCACGTCGTGCACCGGTTCACCGCCGAGCAGAACCGGAAAATCCTGGCCAGCGCCCGTGCGGCGGCTTCGGACGGAGCGACGTTGCTGCTGCTGGACTTCTTCCTCGACGACGGCGAACGGCAGCGCCCGATCGACGCGCTGCACGCGGGGGAGTACTTCGTGATCGACGGAACCGTCGTTTATCCGGAGGCGGAAGTCCGCGAATGGCTCGACGGTGCAGGATGGCGCGTATGCGATGTGCTCTCGCTGCCCGGAAGCCCGCGTGTTCTGGTCGCCGACGCCGTCTGAAAACGGCCCGCGGGTCGACAGGTAACAAACGCGGTCGGCCCGTTGATTTTTTAGCCGACAATCGTAGACTATCCCGCACCACGGCGAGCCGGGCCGCACTCGAAGGCACGCCGTTCCCGGCGGGGCGCCGAGCGACCCCGCCGGCGGTCCACCACCCTGAGAGAGGGACTCAATGACGAGGACAAGGACAGCGGCGTTGTTCGCGGCGGCCGCCGCGGCGCTGCTCGCGATCGCCGGATGCACCGGCTCGGGCGCCGCCGGGGCGGGCGCGGGCACCGACGAGCTGAAGGCGGGCGTGTTCCTCGACGTGACGTCGTGGGATCCGGCCAACGCCGACATCGGCTTCGACGGCCCGTACCTGTCGGCGGTCTACGACCCGCTGGTCGCCTTGGACAAGGACGCGAAACCGGTCCCCGCGCTCGCGAAGTCGTGGGACTGGTCGGCCGACCGGCTGAGTCTCACGATGCACCTGCGCGACGACGTCACGTTCGACGACGGCCAGAAGTTCGACTCCGCCGCAGCGGTCGAGAACCTCAATCACCTCAAGGCGGGCACCCGGTCCGGGCAGGCCTACATCGACGTGAAGAGCGTCGAGGCGAAGGACCCCTCGACGGTCGTGCTCCATCTGTCCGAACGCGACGACGCGCTGCTGTACTTCATGGGTCTCGGCCGCAGCTGGATGGCCTCGCCCAAGGCGATCAAGGCCAAGTCGCTCGCCAACGGCCCGGACGGCTCCGGTCCGTACACCTTCGACAAGGCGTCCTCGCAGCCGCAGTCGCAGTACGTGTTCAAGAAGCGGGCGAAGCACTGGGACAGCGCGACGTATCCGTTCCCGACCGTCCGGCTGTTCCCGATCACCGACCAGGCGGCCAGCTTCAACGCGATGCTGTCCGGTCAGCTGAACGTCCAGTTCGCCAACGCGGCGAACCTGCCGAAGGCACAGCAGAACGGCTGGAACGTCGCGAAGAAGCCGGCGTCGTGGGTCGGCGTGCAGTTCGCCGACCGCACCGGCAGCCAGGTGAAGGCGCTCGGCGACCAGCGCGTGCGGCAGGCGATTTCGTACGCCTTCGACGCGGCCGGGATCCTCAAGGCGGTCGGCAATGACGCCGGCACGGTCACCGACCAGCTGTGGCCGAGCGGCAGCCAGGTGTACGACCCGGCGGGCAACGGCAAGTACAAGACGGACCTCGCCAAGGCCAAGCAGCTGCTCGCCGAGGCCGGCTATCCGAACGGCTTCAGCCTGAAGATGCCGATGTCCACGATCTTCCAGGCGTGGCAGCCCGCCGCCGAGCAGACGTTCGGGCAGCTGGGCATCAAGGTCGACTGGCAGAACATGTCGATGCCGGACTACCAGAAGAACGCGCCGACGTTCCCGATGTTCCTCGCGGTGATCGCGATGGACGGCAACGACATGGCCACGCTGACCGACCAGGTCACCTCGTCGCAGTGGTACAACCCGAAGCCGTCGGTGGACGCCTTCCCGGAGGTGAAGGCGCTCGTGCAGAAGGCGGAACAGGCGCAGCCCGGCCCGGCCCAGACCGCCGCGCTCAAGGAGCTGAACACGAAGCTCGTGGACCTCGCCTGGTGGAACGTCTGGTACCAGGCCGACAACCTCTACTTCAGCGTCAAGGGCATCACCGTCACGCCGATCACCGGCATGATGTTCCCGACGCTGCGGTTCATCCAGCGCGGCTGACGCGCCCGTCGTCCCGGGGTCCGTCCGAAGACTCCACAGTGGAGGGACGGGCCCCGGGAAGGAGCCGGAACATGCTCACATTCATCGTCAAACGCCTGGTGTCCGGGATCCTGCTGCTCGTGCTCGTCACCAGCGGCACGTTCTTCCTGGCGCACACGGCGGTGGGGGACCCGACCGCCGGGCTGCTCGGCAACAGCGCGACCCCCGCGCAGCAGGCGGCGTTGCGCGCCCAGATCGGGTACGACCGGCCGCTGCTCGTCCAGTTCTGGGACTGGCTGTCGCACGCGGCGACGGGCGATTTCGGGACCTCGTGGCGGAATTTCCAGCCGGTCGGCGAACAGATCGCGCTGCGCGTGCCGGTGACGCTGTCGGTCGTCATCGCCGCGACACTGCTCGCCGCGATCCTCGGCGTGCTCGTCGGGGTCATCTGCGGCCTGCGTCCCGGCGGCGTCGTCGACCGCGTGCTGAAGCTCGCGTCGGTGGTGCTGTTCGCGCTGCCCGGGTTCTGGGTCAGCCTCGTGCTGGTCACCTGGTTCGCGATCCAGCTGCAGTGGTTCCCCGCGGTCGGCTACGTGTCGCCGGACCAGTCGTTCTCCGGCTGGCTGCGCTCGATCGCGCTGCCGTCGATCTCGCTGTCGCTCGGCGCGATCGTGATGATCGCCGAACAGCTTCGCAACGGCTTCCTTCAAGTCGCGAACCAGGACTTCGTCCGCACGCTGCGGGCGCGCGGCCTGTCCTCGCGCCGGGTCACGACGCACGTGCTGCGCAACGCTTCGCCGTCCGCGCTGACCGTGCTGGCGCTGATGTTCGTCGGCCTGCTCGGCGGCGCGGTGGTCGTGGAGATCGTCTTCAACCTGCCGGGGATCGGCAGCCTGACGCAGTCGGCGTCGCAGATCGGTGACATCCCGGTGCTGCTCGGGCTGACCGCGGTGACCGTCGTGTTCGTCGTGATCGTCAACTTCCTGCTCGACCTCGTGCTCGGGTGGGTCAACCCGAAGGTGCGCGACCGATGACCGCTGCCCCGTTCCCCGCCACGCTCGCCCCGGTGAAGCGGATTTCCCTGCTGCGCCGGTACTTCCGCCGTCCGGTCGGCGTCGTCGCGCTGGTCGTGTTCGCGGTCGTCGTGCTGGCCGCGGTGTTCGCGCCGTGGCTGGCCCCGTACGACCCGAACCACGTCGACTTCGCGCTCACCCACGCCGAACCCGGCAACGGGCACCTGCTCGGCGGCGACTCCGCCGGGCGCGACATCTTCAGCCGGCTGCTCTACGGTGCCCGCACCACGCTGTACGGCGGCGTGATCACCTGCGTCACCGGCGTCGTGCTCGGCGTCCCGACCGGCGTGGTCGCCGGGTACTTCGGCGGCGCGACCGACCGGGTCTGCTCGTGGATCAGCGACGCGCTGCAGTCGGTCCCCGGGATGATCGTGCTGCTGGTCGTCGCGGCGGGCACCGGCCAGGACTTCACCGTGCTGATGATCGCGCTCGGCGTGTTCCTCTCGCCCGGCTACTACCGGATCACCCGCGCCCGCGCGCTGACCGTGCGCCGGGAGCCCTACATCGACGCCGCGCGCGTGGCCGGCGTCGGCACCGTGCGGATCCTGCGCACGCACCTGCTGCGCGCGGTGTACGCGCCGATCATCGTGCAGACCGCGCTCACCGCCGGGCTCGCCATCGGCATGCAGGCCGGTCTGCAGTTCCTCGGCATCGGCTCGGCGTCGACGCCCAGCTGGGGCCAGACGATGAACGACGGCTTCCTGAACATGCTGACCTACCCGCTGATCCTGCTGTGGCCGTCGATCGCGCTGGGCGTGACCATCGCGGCGCTGGCGTTCATCGGCTCGACGCTCGCCGACCTGGTCAGCGTCCGCGCCGAACAGCCGACGCGGCGCGGACGGGCTCGGGTGCGGGAAGCGCTCGCGGCTCCCGCACCGGATGCACTGGGCAACGGCGGCGCGTCGGGTGCGCACGAGCACGCGGCGGCGGATTGCGCGCTGCGGATCGAGAACCTGCGCGTCGGGTACGCCACCGACAAGGGCGTCAAGGAGGTCGTGCGCGGGGTGTCGCTGGACGCGGCGCCCGGCGAGGTGCTCGGGATCGTCGGCGAATCCGGGTCCGGCAAGACGCAGACGGTGTTCTCGGTGCTCGACCTCCTGCCGTCGGGCGGGACCGCGGTCGCGGACGGGATCTGGGTCGGCGGGCGCGAGGTCGGGAAGGCGGCGGAGCGGGCGAAACTGCTCGGCCGCGAGATCGGGTACGTGCCGCAGGAACCGATGACCAACCTCGACCCGTGCTACCCGATCGGGCATCAGCTCGTCGAACCGCTGCGCCGGGTGCACGGGCTGGACAAGGCGGCGGCGAAGAAGCGGGCGCGCGAGGTGCTGGTGCGCGTCGGCCTCACCGACCCGGACCGCGTCATGGCCAGCTACCCGCACCAGATCTCCGGCGGCATGGCGCAGCGCGTGCTGATCGCCGGCGCGGTGGCCGGGCGGCCGTCGCTGCTGGTCGCCGACGAGCCGACGACCGCGCTCGACGTGACGGTGCAGGCCGAGGTGCTGGAGCTGCTGCGCGAACTGCAGGCCGAGTACGGGATGGCGCTGGTGATCGTGACGCACAACTTCGGCGTCGTCGCGGACATCTGCGACCGCGTCGTGGTGATGAAGGACGGCCGGATCGTGGAAACCGGCCCGGTGGACCAGATCTTCCGCGCGCCGGAGGACCCCTACACCGCCGAGCTGATCAGCGCGTCGCTCGACGACACCGAAGGACGGGACGCATTGGACCAGGCCTGGGAACGGCGCGGCCTCGCCCACGCGGCCGGAGAGGAGACCGGACGATGACGGCTCCGCTTCTCACGATCGAGGACCTCGTGGTCGACTACCGGCTCAGCCGGCGGGTCCGGTTCCGGGCGCTGAAAGGGATTTCGCTCGACGTCGGGCCCGGCGAATGCGTCGGGCTGGTCGGCGAGAGCGGGTCGGGGAAGTCCACTTTGGGCAAAGCCGTGCTCGGCCTCGCCGCGCCGGTGTCCGGCCGGATCACCTTCGACGGCGAGGACATCACGCACGCCCGGGGTGCGGTCCGGCGGCGGCTGGCCAGTGACATCCAGGTGGTGTTCCAGGATCCGTACGGCTCGCTGGACCCGACCATGACCGTCGGGGAAGTCCTGGCGGAACCGTTGGTGGTGGCCGGAACCTCGCGTGCGGAGGCCCGGTCGGTGGTGGCGGACATGCTGGACCGGGTGCGGCTGCCCGCCGACGCGGTGCACCGGTACCCGGGCGAGTTCTCCGGCGGGCAGCGGCAGCGGATCGCGATCGCGCGGGCGCTCGTCCGGCGGCCGCGGCTGATCGTGTGCGACGAGCCGGTGAGCGCGCTCGACCTGACCACGCAGGCGACGATCCTCGACCTGTTCCTGGAACTGCAGCGGGAGACCGGGGTTTCGTACCTGTTCGTGTCGCACGACCTGGGCGTCGTGCATCGGATCTGCCACCGGGTTTCGGTGCTGTACCAGGGAGAGATCGTCGAATCCGGTCCCACGGCGACGGTCACGCGCGCGCCGGAACATCCCTACACGCAGCGGCTGCTGCTCGCCGCGCCGGTGGCGGATCCGGCCCGGCAGGCGGAGAGACGGGCGGCCCGGCTCGGGCTCGGGTGACGATTCCGGGGCCCGCCGCCCCGAATCGGCACCCGCAGGGTCACCTCCGCAGCGCGAGAATACGAGTTAGAGTCTGTAACCATGCCTAAGGTCATCGATCACGATCAGCGACGACGGGAGATCGTCGAGGTCGCCAAGAAGCTGATCATCGAAGGCGGGTTCGAAGCCGCCACGATGCGCAGCATCGTCACCGCGGCCGGGTTCGCGAACGGTGCCCTCAAGCACTACTTCCCCAGCAAGGACAGCATCATCGCGGCGACGTTCGAGAGCGTGCTGCAGGAGACGTCGCAGCGGATGTCCGAACTGGACCCTTCGCTCGGGCCGATGGAGTCGCTGCGCGGGTTCGTCGAGGCGGCGATTCCGTTCGACGAGCACCAGATCGCGTCGGCGCGGGTGCTGCTCGTGCTGTGGGAGCATTCGGTCGCGAACCCGGATCTCGCCCGGCAGTACCGGGATCTGCTGACCAGCTGGCGGGCCGAGCTGACCACGCGGATCGCGGCTGCCCGGGGGAAAGGGGAGGAGCCCGGCGGGCCCGCGATCACGGTACTGGCGGACGAAATCGTCGCGGTGTCCATCGGGGCCAACGTGACCAGCCTGATGCATCCGGTGGGGAAGATCGCCGGGCGGTATCGCGCCTACATCGACGGGCTGATGGCCAGGGTCGCTCTCTGAACCCGCGCCCGGGAAGGCACTGCTAACGTCGGATGCCAGCGGGCGATGCTCGCCCGGGCGAGGGACGAGCCGAGGGGGCTTCTTGAGCAATCCGCTGATTGCGCCGACGAAGGATTCGACGACGGCGTATTCCGGGATCAGCCTTCTCGAGGGCGCCGCGGGCCTGAAAGAGGCGATCGAAGGCGGGTCGTGGGCTTCGGTCGCGATGGGGGCGGTCGGGGTCGCGCTGGACGCGCTCTCGATGGCGCTCGACCCGTTTGGCGCGATCCTCGCGGCCGGGGTCGCCTGGCTGATGGAGCACGTGGGTCCGCTGAAGGAAGCGCTCAACGCGCTCACCGGCGACGCGGACCAGATCAAGGCCCAAGCCGAGACCTGGACGAACGTCGCGAAGGAACTCGAGTCGATCGGCGCCGACCTCACGGAGCAGGTCGAACGGGACCTGCAGTCCTGGACCGGCGAGGCGGCCGACGCCTACCGGGAGCGGACGAAGGACGTCGCGAACCTGCTGGGCGCGGCGCAGAAGGGCACCGAGGGCGCGGCGTCCGGCGTGAAGACCGCGGGCGAGGTGGTCGCCGCGGTGCGGATGCTGGTCCGCGACATCATCGCGCAACTGGTCGGGCACATGATCAGCTGGGCGCTGCAGGTCCTGCTGACGGCCGGCATCGGCCTGGCGTGGGTCGTGCCGCAGGTGGCCGCCGCGGTCGCCAAGACCGCGGCGCAGATCGCGAAACTCACGACCCGCCTGGTGCAGGCGCTCAAGGCGTTGATGCCGCTGCTGAAGAAGGCCGGGACGCTGTTCGGCGACGCCGCCAAGTCCTTGAAGGGCATCAAGGGCGCCAAACCGCCCGCCGCGCCGAAGCCCAAGGACATCTCGACGCCGAAGGGCTCCCCGGGAGGGAAGGGCGGCGGCAAGGCCGACGAGTCCACCACCGCGTCGTCGGCGGCTCCGCCCCCGCCGCACCGGAGCGACCCGCCGCCTCCTCCGCCCAAGGGCGACTCCTCGCCGGGCGGCGGCCACGGCGGCGGCCCGGTCCCGCCGCCCGCTTCCCGCGGGATGCAGTCCCCGCCGCCGGCGCCGAAGAAACCCCCGGCCGCGGAACCGAAATCGCCGCCGCCGCTGAAGGACCAGGGCCCCAACCCGCGCTCGCCGGAGAACGTGCGCTGCGAGAAGGACCCGATCGACGTCTCGACCGGGCAGATGATCCTCGCCGAGGTCGACGCCGAGTTCCTCGGCACGCTGCCGCTGCGGCTGGAACGCACGCATTTCTCCGGTTTCCGCACCGGCGGGCTGTTCGGCGCGAGCTGGATGTCCACTGTGGACCAGCGGCTGGAGGTGCACGACGCGGGCGTCAGCCTCGCCGTCGCGGACGGCACCGTGGCCCACTACCCGCATCCGCGGGTCGGCGAGTGGATCGTCGCCGAACAGGGCCCGCTGCGCCCGCTGACCCGGCTGGACGACGGCGGGTACCTGGTGGAAGACCAGGTGACGGCCCGCGCGATGCGGTTCGACGGGGACACCGGCGCGCTGCTCTCGCTCAGCGACCGCCACGGCCGCCGCGTCGACTTCCTGCGCGATGCCGACGGAATCCCGGTGGAGCTGCGGCACAGCGCCGGGTACCGCGTGCGCGTGACCACGTCCGGCGGCCGCGTCACCGCCTACCATTCGGTCGGCGCCGGTCCGGACGTCGAACTCGCCCGGTTCGGCTACAGCGACGGCCAGCTCACCGAGGTGGTCAACCCGTCCGGCGCGGCCATGCGCTACGAGTACGACGACGCGGGCCGGATCGTGTCGTGGACCGACCGCAACGGCGAGTGGTACCGCTACCACTACGACGCCGACGGCCGCGTCGTGCGCACCGAGGGCTCGGGCGGATTCCTCACCGGCACCATGGAGTACGACCCGGGCGACCGGATCACCCGGTCGGTCGATTCACTGGGCCACACCACGGAGTTCCGGTTCAACGAGGCCGGTCAGGTGATCGCCGAGACCGACCCGCTCGGCCGGACGACCCGCTACGAATGGGACGTCCGCGACCGGCTCCTCAGCGAGACCGATCCGCTGGGCCGCACCACCTCCTACACCTACGACGGCCTCGGCGAGCTGCTGTCGGTCACCGCCCCGGACGGCACCCGCACCGCCTACGAGCGCAACGAATCCGGCTTGCCGGTGTCGATGACCGGACCGTCCGGCCAGATCAAGCGGTGGGAGTACGACGAGTCCGGCAACCTGCTGCGGGAGACCGAACCGGACGGCGCGACCGTCACCAGCACGTACGACGACCGCGGGGTCCTGACGTCGGTGACCGACGCGCTCGGGGCGACCACTCGGATCGAGTCCGACGAGAGCGGGCTCCCGGTCGCGGTCACCGACGCGCGCGGGGGCACGACCCGCTACGACCGGGACCGCTTCGGCCGGATCGTCTCGATCACCACCCCGGCCGGGGCGCAGGACCGGTTCGGCTACACAGTGGACGGTCGGCTCGTCTGGCACCGGGACGCCGACGGCGCGCTCGAGAGGTGGACCTACGACGGCGAGGGGAACGCCCGCACCCACACCGACGCCGGGGCGGGGGTCAGCACTGGCGAGTACACCCACTTCGACCTGCTAGCCGCGGAGAACCGCGCGGACGGCAGCCGGGTCTCGTTCGGCTACGACACCGAGCGCAGGCTCATCTCGGTCACCAACGAGCAGGGCCTCGTCTGGAGCCACGAGTACGACGCCGCCGGATATCTGGTGCGGGAGACCGATTTCGGCGGCGTGACCGTGCGGTACCGCTACGACGCGGCCGGACAGCTGGCGGAGCGGACCGACCCGGCCGGCACCTCGACGTACCGCTACGACCTGGCCGGGAACGTCGTCGAGCAGACCGTCGGCGACGTGACTACGCGCTTCAGCTACGACCCCGACGGCCGGATCACCGGCGCGGACGACGGGCGCACCAAGGTCACGCTGGAACGCGACGCCGCCGGACGCGTCGTCGCCGAGACGGTGAACGGCCGCACGACCCGGTCGGCCTACGACGCGGCCGGACGCCGGATCTGGCGGCGGACGCCGTCCGGCGCGGAAAGCACGTGGGAGTACGAAGGCGGCGAACTGGCCGCGCTGCACGCGGGCGGGCGCACGCTGCGCTTCGACCGGGACCCGGTTGGCCGGGAGGTCCGGCGGACGCTGGACGGCGGCGTCACGGTCGAGTCCGCCTGGTCGCCCGCGGCGCAACTGCTCGCGCAGACGATCAGCACCGGCGCCGGGCAACCGGTGCAGGAACGCGCGTACCAGTACCGCCCGGACGGACACCTCGGCGCGCTCCGCGACCGGCTCACCGGACCGCGCGAGTTCACCCTCGACGCCGCCGGCCGCGTCACGGCGGTGCGTTCGCCGCAGTGGACCGAGCGCTACGGCTACGACCCCGCGGGCAACCTCGTCAACGCGTACTGGCCGACCGAAACCGAGCGGCACGCGGTCGGCGGACGGATGTTCCGCGGCAACGTCGTCGACGGCGCGGGCGCGGTCCGTTACGTCCACGACGAACGCGGGCGCATGGTCAGGCGGGAGGCTCCCGGCGCGGTCTGGCAGTTCTCGTGGAACCCCGGCGATCAGCTCGCCGACGTGCTGACCCCGGACGGCACCCGCTGGCACTACACCTACGACCCGTTCGGCCGCCGGATCGCGAAAGAGCACTTCGCCGCGGACGGCGTCTCGCTGCTCGAGCGGATCGATTTCACCTGGGACGACCGCGTCCTGGTGGAACAGGCCGCGCGCGGCCGGGTCACCGCGTGGGACTACGAGCCGGACAGCTTCCGCCCGCTGCTGCAACGGGAACTGGCGCCGCGCGGCCCGCAGGAGCAGGTCGACGAGCAGTTCAGCCTGATCGTGGCGGACCTCTCGGGAGCCCCGGCGGAACTGGTGGCCCCGGACGGCCGCGTGACCTGGTACGCGCGCACCGGTCTGTGGGGCACGGCCGTGCGGGAGAACGCGGCCGGCGCCAGCACGCCGCTGCGGTTCCAAGGCCAGTACCACGACGCCGAAACCGGGCTGCACTACAACCTCGCGCGTTACTACGACCCGGCGCTGGCCCGCTACCTCAGCCCGGACCCGATCGGCCTCGAGGGCGGCTCCCACCAGTACACCTTCGCGGGCAACCCGCACGCGTACACCGACCCGCACGGGCTCGCCCCGCAGTCGTGCACCGGGACCACGCCCTCGGGTGCCGGGCCCTCGGGCACCACCACGCGAGGCCGGCCGGATCTCCGGATCAACACCGACGTGCCCAATCACGGGCCCGCCTGGTACGACAAGATGTCGCCCGCGGGCAAGTACGGGGCCAAGAAGCTGGACAAGAAAACGGGCAAGATGGTGCCCAAGTACAGCAACCGCACCGCGGCGGGCTACGTCAACCCCGACCACATGCACGGCAACATGATCCCGCTCTGGGCGAAGGCGGCGAAATCGCCGCTGCCTCCCGAACTGAAGCACCTGGACAAGGACAATCTCGGCCAACTGAGCCGGCCCGAACAGACGAAGCTGAAGAACTGGCTGAGCCATCCGGACCGGCGGTTCGACACGAAACAGCCCGGCGAGTCCTACACCGGCCAGCCGGGCAACGAGATCAAGGGGCACAGCAAGAGCAAGAACCCCGCGTTCAAGAACGACCCCGAACGGCAGGGCGGCGTGCTCGGGCACGACACCGCGGCGGGCACCGACTGGAACAAGAACGGGATGAAGCGGCCGCGTCAGGACAACCTCGACCACAACAACCAGACCGACACCTACCACGGCATCGAGTCCGCGGGCCGTTCGTCCGGCAGCGGGTCGAAAGAGGACCGGTACGAAGCCCCCGGACCGAACAACCACGCGCTGCCCGAGTACTGGAACCGGGACCACCCGAGGTTCAAGGAGCAGGGCGGGCCGTGGCCTTCCTACAAGGAAGGCGAGTGGACGCCCGACGCGCCGACCACGCCCACCGCGCCGAAGCTGCCGGACCCGCCCGCTCCCGACGGGCGGCCCGCCAAGCGCCCGCGGCTTGATTAGGCGGGCGAGAAGACAGGACGTCGTCCTCGCGGGTTCGCCGGAGCGGTGATCCCGGCCGGAATACGCCGGACCTCGGAGGCGCATTCCGGCCGGGATCAGCAGGACGCATCTCGACGGCCCAGCCGGTGCGCGATCGTTTCCCGGCCGTTCGGCACCGGCCTGGACCGGACGGCAGGTTTTGTCTACGCTTGGAGAATGACAACCGCGTTCCCGGTCACCCGCACGCTGTCCGCCCGTCCCGCGGCCGGGCCCCCGGTCGTGCTGATCCACGGTTTCGCGTCCTCGGCCGCGGCGGACTGGCCCGCCGAGTGCTGGGCCGATCCGCTGGCGTCCGCCGGACGGGAGACGATCGCGGTGCACCTGCCCGGTCACCCCGGCGGTCCGAAAGTCGCCGAGGCCGGGGAGGTCACCGCCGCCCGGGTCGTCGACGCGCTGGCCGAATGCGCGGGCACGGAGGAGGTCGATGTCGTCGGCTACTCGCTCGGCGCGCGGCTCGCCTGGGATCTCGCCAGGCATCCGCGCACGCCGGTGCGCCGCCTCGTTCTCGGCGGGCTGAGCCCGCGGGAACCGTTCGCCGCGGTCGATCTCGCCGCCGCGCGGACGGCTGTCCAAGGAGGACCGTCGCCCGCTGATCCGCTCACCGGCGCGATCACCGCCATGGCGAGCGCGGGGGACGCGGAGTCGCTGCTGAACGTCGTCGAGGGCCTGGCGGCTGAGCCGTTCGATCCGAGCGCGGGCGTCCCGGCCGTCCCGACGCTGTTTCTCGCCGGGCGGGAAGACCTGATCGCGCACGGCATCGAGGAGCTGGCCGCGCGGGTGCCGGGCGCGCGGATGCGCCACGTCGCGGGCGATCACCGCGGCGCGCTCGTCGGAGTGGAACTGCGCGAGGCAGTGCTCGACTTCCTCGGCGTGCCGGACGTGGCCTGACCGGCGAAACGGCCGCGTCCGTGCCAGCCTGTGCTGGTGACGACCTTGGCCCAGCTCCGCAGAACCGCCCTGTCCTACCCCGAAACGGCCGAACTGACCGTCGACGGCACGGTCGCGTTCGCTGTGCGGGGCAAGGAATTCGCCGCCCTGCGCCCGGATCGGCAGGTCGTGCTCCGGATGACCGGGCCCGACGCGGACGAACTGCGCGCGGAACACCCGACCGCGCGCCGGGTCGCCCGCGCCGGGGTGCGGCTGCCGATCGGGGACCTCGACGGGCAGCAGTTGAACCACTGGGTCCGACGGGCGTGGCTGGCCCGCGCGCCGAAACGGCTGGCGGCCCCGGTAGCCGCGGCGGGCACGGCGGTAGCGGGTGAAGTCGGCGACCTGCCCAGGGCGATCGGGAGCCCGGCCACGCGCGCCCTCCACGCGGCGGGGATCACGACCCTCGCGCACACCGCCGGGCGGACCGACGCGGAACTCCTCGCGCTGCACGGCGTCGGTCCGAAGGCGGTGCGGATGCTTCGCGAGGCTCAGGGCTGACCCGCCGCGGAACTTGAGCCGGCGGAGGAGTTATCGCGGTGCGCCGTTCCGGCGGTCTTGATCGGGCAGAGCACGCGACCGGCTCTGCCCGTCAAGTCAGCGACGCAGCCGGGCCGCCGCTGCCAGGACCGGCGTGGCTGCGGCGGTGGCGGCGGCTCCCAGAGCGGTGTCGGTGGCGAGGATCCACCGAACGGTCTTCATCGCCAACCTCAGAACCTCGCTGCCACGCTGGCGCATCTCGGCCTCGAATCGTCCGACGGCAGCAGTGCTGTCGTCTTCGGACAGGTGCCGCACCAAGCTCGCGGCGTCACGAATCGCTGCGCCCGCACCCATTCCCGCGGTCGGCGGTGTGGCGTGGACGGCGTCGCCGAGTGCGGTGATCCGGCCCGCGGGCCACGGGGCGAGGTCGGCCGCGCGGGTGGAGGCGGCGTTGAACCGGAACGCGGCGACGCTGTCCGGGTCGGCCTTGGCGATGACTTCGAGGGTGCGCTCGGCCCAGCGCTGCTTGCGGAACCGGTCGAGCAGCGCGGCTTGCAGTTCGCGGCCGTGCAGGGTGCGGAGGGCGTCGGTCGCGGCGGATTCGGGGAACATGGCGCCCCAGATGTAGGTGGGTCCGGTGGTGACCGACATCCGCAGTTCGGGAGCGTCGAGCGCGGCATTGCCGACCGGGTCGAGGAAACCGACGTACAGCGCCGCACCGTGCGGGGCGATCGCGGTGCCGGAACGGGATCGCAGCCGCTGCTGCTCGGCCGTGCTCAGGTCGGGCCGGCGGGTGCGGCCGGAGAACCCGATGATGCCCGCCGGCCGGTTGGTCGGACCGCCCGCCAGGTGCCGGGCGACCACCGAGTGGGCCCCGTCCGCGCCGACCACGAGGTCCGCCGAGACCGGCGCGCCGTCGGAGAAGAGGACCTGGGGGCCGTCATTGCTGACACCGGAGACGGCGCGTTCCAGGTACAGGTCGTCGCCGACCGCCTCGGCCAGCAGGGTGCGCAGGGTGATTCGGTCGACGTCCACGCTGCCGCTGCCGCTCAAGTCCGGGCCCTGTCCGAGAAGCCGGCCGCGGCGGTCCCAGAACGCGTCGCGCTCGCGGAGCCGCAGCGCCGAACCCGAGGCCAGCAGCCGTTGCATGATCTTCGGTTCCACCAATTCCGCCAGCGCCGACTGCGCCCGGTCGTCCAAAGTGATGTGGTAGCCGCCCGTCGCCGCCACATCGGTGTCGCGGTCGTACACCGCCACGTCGAACCCCCGGCCGCGCAATCCCGCGCCTAGCGCGAGCCCGCCAATTCCGCCGCCGACTACAACCACCCGCATGCTTGCCTGTCCTTCCGCTCTTTCCGGAACGGAACCCACCTTGCCCCGAGTAGTGGACACCGAGTGGCCAGTACAAAATAGGGAGATGGCGAACACCTCGCACCGGGCTCTCCGGCTGCTGTCCCTCCTCGGCTCCGGACGGGTGTGGCCGCTGCGCGAACTCGCCGCCCGGCTGGAGACCAGCGAACGCACCGTCCGCCGCGACATCGAAACCCTGCGCGGGCTCGAGTACTCGATCGAGACCGTCCACGGTCCCGACGGCGGCTACCGCCTCGGCGCCGGAAACACGTTGCCGCCGTTGCTGTTCGACCACGACCAGGCCCTCGCGGTCGCGGTCGCGCTGCAAACCGCGCCCAGCACGATGTTCGGCCTCGGCGACGACGCTTCGCGCGCACTGGCGACCCTGCACCAGGTCATGCCTCCCGAGCTGCGGGCGTCGATGGAATCCCTGCGCCTGACCCGATTGCGGAACTACTGGGAATTCCCCGGACCGCCGATCGACTCGGCGGCGCTCACCGCGGTGGGGACTGCGGTGCGGCGCCGCCGGCTGCTGGTCGCCGAGTTCCTGCGCCCGGACGGCACCCGCCCGGACCCCGCCGACGCAGATTTCCGGCCCGCGCACCGGATCGAGCCGCACCACCTGGTCGTCTGGGCGGCGAGGTGGTACCTGGTCGCCTACGACCGCACCGACAGCCAATGGCGGGTGCACCGGGTCGACCGGCTGCGTCCCCGGCCGACCACCCAGAACTTCCGCGCTCGCGAGCTTCCCGCCGACGACCTGGCCCAGTTCGTGATGAGCACGCACGACCGCGGCGACACCCCGGCGGAGTGGCCGTGCACCGGCTCCGCCCGCCTCGGTCTGCCCGCGCACGTCGTGGCCCGCTGGGCGCCGGGCGGATCGGTGGTGGAACACCTCGACGCCGAGCATGCGCGGCTCACCCTCGGCGCTTGGTCGTGGGCCGGGATCGCGGGCATCCTGGCCACTTTCGATACCGAGATGACCGACGTCCGGCCGCGCGAACTCGTCGACGCCTGCCGTCGGCTTTCCCAGCGGTGGACGACGATCGACGACGCGGGATGAAGCCGTGACCTGCTAGCGTTGCCTTCGTGGTGCAGAAAGCCCAGGTGTCCGAAGCGCGGTCTAGGCTGCTCGCGACGGCCACCCGGATCTTCTACGCCGAGGGTCTCCATTCAGTGGGGATCGACCGGATCGTGGCGGAGGCGAAGGTCACCCGGGCCACGCTGTACCGGCATTTCCCGGGCAAGGAAGACCTCGTCGTCGCGTATCTGCAGGGCGTGTCCGAGATGGAGCGCGACGGGGTCGGCAAGATCCTCGCCGGCAATCCGCCGGCGGCTGATGCCCTGCGTGCCGTCGCCGGATTCATCGCGGAGAGCATCCAGTCCGCGCACTTCCGCGGCTGCGCGTTCCTCAACGCGGCCGCGGAATACCCGGACCCCAAACACCCCGTGCACCAAGCGGTCCTGACGCACCGCGAATGGTTCCTGCGCATGGTCACAGACTTGCTCGCGCAGGTCGGCGAGACCGCGCCGGAGCCCGCGGCGCGGCATTTCGTCATGCTGCGCGACGGTGCGATGGCCTCTGGCTGCCTCACGAACGCGGCCGAGGTCGGCGAGACGTTCCTCCAGGGCATCGAGGGCATCCTGCGGTTCCGCCTCGACTCCGCGGCCCCGTAACACTTCCGAAAGAACGGGGCATCTTGACGCTGCCCGGGCGGGCCGACAGGCTACTAGGGAGAACGAACGTTCTATCTCCCTAGTAGTCCTGGAAGGATTCTCGTGACCATCGTTGACTCGCCCGCCGGAAGTGCCGTGGCGTTGCGCCGGTTGTATTTCGTGCGGTTCGCCTTCGCCGTCGTCTGGGCGGCGCTGCTGTTCCTCACCGCCAAATCGCACCTCGGCCCGATCGGGGCGGTGCTGGTCGTCGCGTACCCGCTGTTCGACGTCGCCGCCGCGGTCGTGGACGCGCGCTCGACCCGCGCCGCCGGGCTGTACGTGAACATCGCGATCAGCCTGCTGGCCGGAGTCGGCCTGGCGATCGCCAGCGCGTCCGGCATCCCGGCGGTGCTGCGGGTGTGGGGCGCGTGGGCCGTCGTCGCGGGGCTGGTCCAGCTGGTCGTGGCGGTCGGCCGTCGCCGGATGGGCGGCCAGTGGCCGATGATCCTCAGCGGCGGGATCTCCGTGCTGGCCGGTGCGAGCTTCATCGTCGGGGCCGCCGCGCCGGAGCCGTCGCTGGCGAACGTGGCCGGTTACGCCGTGCTGGGCGGCATCTTCTTCCTGGTCTCGGCGATCCGGCTGGGTCGCACTGCGGACTCTGAGTTCAGGCGAGCGTAAGGAAGAGCTTCGGCGGGCGGCGGGACGGTCAGGCTTCGTCGGCCGTGTCGGGTTCGTTGCGCTTCTGCCGCAGGGATCGGCGCAGCAGCATCGTCGTGAGCACGATGATGACCAGGGCCAGCGCCACGACGACATCCGGGACGGCGCCGAAAACTCGCTGAACCGTCTCCTGTGCCTCGAATTGCTGGTCCACCCCGACCGCGGCGCCGACGGCCGCGGTGCCGTCGGTCGCGAGGAACAGGACTCCGATGGCGATGAACAGCAGGCCGGAGATCAGCGACGTCGACTGGGTTCGCAGCGGGCCGATGCGCAGTTCGCGGCCGCGCAGCCAGCGTCGCGACGACAGGTGCAGGCGGTCCCAGAGCAGGGCCAGCGCGAACAGCGGCACCGCCATTCCGGCCGCGTAGACGGCCATCAGCAGCGCGCCGTAGACGGGGTGTGCGCCGAGCGCGGCGACGGTGAGGATCCCGCCCAGCAGCGGGCCGGAGCAGAATCCGGCGAGGCCGTACACGGCGCCGAGCGCGAAAACCGAGGCCAGGCTGGAGATTCGCCGTCGTCCGGCGAATCGTCCGGCCGCCGTGCTGCCGAATCCCAGGCCCGCGATGGTCATCAAGCCGAGCAGGATCAGCAGCGCTCCGCCGACGGTGGTGGCGATGCCGCGGTAGCGGGTGAGCAGTTCGCCGATCGCCGCCACCCCGGCGCCCAGCGGCACGAGCACGACCATAAGACCGGCGAGAAACGCCGCAGTGCGGGAAAGCAGCGCACCGACTGTCCCGAACGCGTAGGCGAAGAACGACGGCAGCAGCAGCGCCGCGCATGGGCTGACCAGAGAAAGGAGGCCGCCGAGAAACGCGGTGAGCAGGCTGACGCCGGTCACGACGCACCGGCCAGTGCCCGCTCGATCTGCTGCTTGAACAGTTCCGTCGGCTGGGCGCCGAGGACCGGATAGCCGTTCACGGAGAAGGCCGGCGTGCTGGACACCCCGAGTGCGGACGCCTCCGCGAGGTCCGTGCGCACCTCCTGGGCCAGCTGCGGGGACTTGGTGTCTTGCTGGAACCGGGCCAGGTCGGGAACGCCTGCGCTGCGCGCGAACTGCAGGAGCCGATCCGGCGGAAGGTCGGGGTGTCCCTTGTCGGGCGCCGCGTCGTAGACCGCGTGGTTGAACTCCCAGAATTTCCCCTGGAGCGCGGCCGCGCGTCCGGCTATGGCCGCCTGCATCGACTGGTCGCCGAAAATGGGGAAGTCGCGCCATTCGATCCGCAGTTTGCCGGCGTCGACGTACTGCTTGGCCAGCGCGCGTTCGGTGTCCTTGCTGAACTTCGCGCAGAAGGGGCACCGGTAGTCGGAGAAGATCACCATGGTCACGGGTGCGTCCGGCCTGCCGAGGGCGAGCGGGTCGCCGGGCTTGCGATGGGCGAGTTCGCCGAGCGGGCCGAGGGACGGCTTGGCCGACGGGGCCACGGAGGCGGGAGAGGCGTTCGTGTCCGTTTTCGAGGAGACGACCGCGAAGACGACGAGTCCCAGCACGGCGACCGCCAGCGCCAGCGCGAGGACGAGGGTGGGAACTCTGCCGGTTCGCCGGGACATGCCGCCGACTCCTCTACTAAGTCGATAGTAGTTAACTACTAAGAACGTAGTAGACAGCGGCGGGCAACGGTCGGCCGGGTGCCGGGACAGGTCAGCTGGTACGGCTCAGGCAGAGCATCGTGAGCGACGCGGCCGCCATCGCGGCGGACGCCAGCGGCGGCAGGAGCGCCGTGGTTCCGGCGAGGCCTCGGGAGATCGCGCCGGAGCGTTGCAGCATCGGCGAACGGGGCCTGCTCAGCCACGAAACCCTGGCTTGCAGGTGCGCGCCGAAACCGACGACGCTGGGCGGGGCGGCGCTGGGCGCCATCGAGTGCAGGGCGCCGGTGACGGCGGGAAGACCGCAGGCGTTGACCGCTGCGGCGTCTGCGGACAGTTCGCAGAGCACGGAGATCGCGGCCGGGGCGGCTCGGCACAGCGGCACCCGCGGCAGTGCGCGCGCCATCGAGTGCGCGAGCGTGACCGCGAGGTGGTGCCGGCCGCGCAGATGCGCTCGTTCATGCGCGAGGACAGCTTCGGCGACGTCGTCGTCTAGGTGTTCCACTGCGGTCGAGGCGACGACGACCCCGCGGCGGAATCGGCCGATGGAGAAGGCCAACGGCGTTTCGCCGGGCACCCACCAGACACCGTCGGCTTCGCGGGCGACCGCGCGCAGGGTTCTCGCGTGGTCGCGGCGGCGCCGGCTGCCGTCGATCAGATCCGCGGTCAGCACGCTGCCGATCCGGAGGAGGAGAACCAGCACCGTGAGGCCGATGACGAGGCGGGTGAGCAGAAGCCACGGGAACGCGGAGCGGCCGATCGCCCGCCAGCACGCGGTCGCGAGCCCGAACGCCCCGTCCGGGACGGCTGGGTCCGGGCTCAGCAGGATCACGGCTGCCGAGAAGGCGGTCGCGACCATCGAGAGCGCGGCGACCAGCCAGGCGCAGAGCGACAGAGAGGGATGGACCCGCGGCGTGCTGCCGGGCCGCAGGTAGCGGGGCGCCCCGGCGGCGATGACGACCGAGGCGAGCAGCAAGGCGACCGCGAGCGTCACGAGCGGCCCGGTTTCCGGGGCTCGTCGCCAGGGCGGGACTGGTCGAGGGCCTGGCGCAGGAACTCCGACTCCTCGGTGTTCATGTCGCGGGCGAAGCTCATCAGGACCCCGCGGGGATCTCCCAGCGAGGCGAGCAGATCGCGGAGCATCTGCGCGCCGGCCTCCTCTCGGGCGCGGGCGGGACGGTAGGACCATGCGCGCCCGTCGCGTTCCCGGACGACCCAGCCTTTGGTGTGCAGGTTGTCGAGCACGGTCATCACGGTGGTGTAGGCGAGATCGCGCTCGACCCGCAGCGTCGATTGGACAGCGCGGACCGTCTGCGGGACGTCGGAGTCCCACAGCGCCGCCATGACCCGGCTTTCCAGGTCGCCCAAACCAGCCACCTCAGTGATTTACCACAGGCCCGGTCCGGACTGTCGGCCGGACCGGGCCCGGCGGTCAGCGGCTCAGCGTGCTGGCGAGACCAGCCCATCCCGGAGCGCCGATCCGGACGAACATGGGCGTCGTGTCCAACGGAGCGGCGTAGTCGTGCAGCGTCCGGCCGCCCAGTTCGACCCGCTTGGTGTGCGGGTCGAACCACAGCCCGGACGGCAGCGCGATGTCTCGCGTACTGCCCGCCGTGATCATCGGGGCCGCCAGCAGGGCGGGGCCGAGCAGCCACTCGTCATCGACGGTGTCGAAGCGGTGGTCGGCGGGGAAGTCGAAGTACACCGGCCGCATGATCGGCGTGCCGTCCTTGACTGCTTGCTGTACCTGGGTTTTCAGGTAGCCCGCCAGCTTCGCGTGGGTGCGGACCGCGTCGGCGTACAGCTTCGCGGTGTCGGCAGGGTAGGCGACCGGCTTGCCGGTCGTGGTGTCGACCGTCGTCACCGGGGAGGTCGAGGCGTACATCAGGGGCATCAGCGATGCGGCCTGCGCCCAGCGCACCAGCACCTCGCGCGACGGCGGGGGCATGCTGTTCGAACCGCCGATCATGTCCGTCTCGACGAACGGGTAGCCGTTGGCCGAGATCGCCGACGCGCGGCGCAGCGACGTGCGCAGGCCGTCCCACGTCGTGTCCGCGTCGACTGCCCGGATGACGAACCCGTAGCGCTGGTTGCCCCAGTGCGTGCGGATGCCCGCGCCCTGCTGGTCGAACGCGTCGGTCATGTCCGCGCCCAGCTTCTGGTAGTCCTGCGGGGTCAGGTTCCCGGTGGCGGCGCAGCGGTCGTCGAAGAAGCGGGTGTCGAACTTGAAGCCGTCGACGCCGTAGTCCGCCATCAGTTTCCGCAGGTTGCCGGTGTACCAGTCCCGGGCCTGCGGGTTGCCGAGGTCGATGATGCCCGCGGTGCCGTTCCACCAGGTCACCGTGCACGGCTGGGCCGGGTTTCCCTTGGCGCGCACCAGATAGCCGTGGTCGCGGGCGTAGGCGTAGTTCGCCGAGTCCAGGTTGATCCAGAACGTGGTCCACAGGCCGAACTTCTGGCCCATCGCGTGGATGTCGGCGGCCAGTTTCTTCGGGTCCGGGAACGTCTTCTGGTCGAAGGTCAGGTTGCCGTAGTTGGATTCCCATTTGTCGTCGAGTTGCACGGTGTGCCCGGCGACGCCCGCCGCTTTCAGGTCACGCGCCCACGAAAGCACCTTGTCCTGGTCGATGTCGCGGTAGTACTGCGCCCAGGAATTCCACAGTGGACTCGCGTACTCGGCCGCGGACGCGTCGCTCTTGGCGGGCTTGCCGACTTCGCCGACGTAGTCGTCGTAGACCGCGCGGCGGCTCGACTCCACGAACACCGTGCTTGAGTATTCCGCGGAGTTCGTCACGGTCAGATCTCCGCGCCCGCCGGCGAGCGTGACCTTCATCGGCTGTGCGGTGCGGACGAAGAGCCCGACCGACTTCGAGGTGAAGAAGTAGGGTTCTTGCATCATGTAGCTGGCGGGGGAGAACTCCGGTTCGTCCACCGTGCCCGCGGAAAGCGGGTATGGCTGGGTTTTCCCTTCGCTGGTTTCGCCGCCGCCGTACCAGTGGCCGGACGACGTCAGGTCGAAGTGGGTCGCGCGCTGTCCGGCGGCGAGCCCGTCGACCGTCCACTTCAGCTCGAACCGGTCCGGGCGCGGGGTGATCCGCAGGGCCACCGTTCGCCCAGCGGTGCTGTCGGCGCGGGCGACGACGGTCGTGCCCTCTCGCGAGATCGATCGCACGCGCGTTGCGACGCCGCCGTCGAAGGTGAACGCGTCTGACGCGGTGCGCAGCAGTTGTTCGCCGCCGCGCGAAAGGCTGATGCCCAGCCGGGCGGTGTCGATGCGCAGTTGATAGCCGGGGGAATCGGGGCCGCGCGGCACTGAGATCGAAGAGAGCGGTTCCGCGGCGGCGGGAGCCGCGACGGAAGCGGTGAGGATGAGCCCGGCCGCCGCGTACGCGAGTCGTCGAGGCACTGGAAGCACTGGAGCCTCCCATTCTGCGTGAATATGCTCAATGTGACGCTCGAACCTGCAGTAGTAAGCACGTCACGCGGCGGCCTTGTCAAGGGCGGGTATGCGTCGCGAAGCGGGGTGTCCTGAAGGGACGGAGACGTGTTTCAGCCGCCGTCCGCGGGAGACGCGGCGGACGGCGAGCGGGACCGGGCGTTCAGGCGATCTGCACCGGGATTCCGGCGGCTTTGAGGGCGGCGGCGACGTCGGGGTCGGCGTCGCTGTCCGTCACGACCTCGTGGACGTCGGTGATGTCGCAGATGCGGGCGAAGGCGCGGCGGCCGAGTTTCGAACTGTCCGTCACGGCCACTACCCGGGCGGCGTTGTGCACCATGAGCCGGTTGATGTCCGCCTCGCCCTCGTGGCAGGCGAACGCGCCCGCCGTGGGGTGCAAGGCGTCCACGCCGAGGAACAGCAGGTCAAGGCTGAGCTGGCTGAGCACCAGGGTGGCCAGCGGCCCGCTCAGCTCGAACGACTGCGGGCGGGCGACCCCTCCGGTGACGACGATCTTCATGTTCGGCCGCACGGCCAGCTCGTGGGCGATGTTGAGCGCGTTGGTCACGATGGTGAGGCCGGGGGCGTCGGCCAGGTCCGCGCGCATGGCCAGCGCCCTGGCGACGCCCGCGGTCGTGGTGCCGCCGTTGAGGCCGATGACCATCCCGTTGGACACCAGTGCCGCCGCCGCGGCGCTGATCCGCTGTTTTTCCGGGGCGTGGCGGGCGGTTTTGTAGCGCAGCGGCAGATCGTAGGCAAGGTCGTTCGCGACGGCGCCGCCGTGGGTGCGGGTGAGCAGCTGCTGTTCGGCGAGGTGGTCCAGGTCGCGGCGGATCGTGGCGGCGGAGACGTTCAGCTCCGCGGCCACCTCTTCGACGTCGAGCTTCTCCCGCTTCGCCAAGAGGTCCAACAGTGTGCTCAACCGTTCGTGCCGAGCCATCGGCTTGTGCTCCCTTCGGGCCGGTCCCCGTGCCTGCTTTCCCGCCGCGGCGTCATTGTTCACCCCGACGGCCGATCGCGCTCATCCGGCCCCGCCGCCGGTTTTCATCCGGAAGTCGTATTCGGCGGGCAGCGGGCCGGGGGAGATCGCGTGCCACACATCGCTCAGCGACGTCTCGCCCTCGCGGATCCCGGGCACGGTGAACCCTCGTTCGTACACCTCGCGCGCCCCGTCGAGGTCGCCGAGCGCGAGCGAGATCCGCGCCCGCAGCAACGCGAACCGGCCTTCGACCGGCCACGGTTCGAGCAATTCCCGCGCGGTCCCGGGAGCACCGGCGGCGAGCTGCGCGGCGATGGCCTCCAGCGCCAGCGGTGCCAGTTTCGGCAGCAGGTCCAGCGCCCGCCGGTAGTACTCCGCGGCGCGCGCCGGATCGTCTTGGGCGACGGCTAGGTTGCGCCACGCCCAGCCGTTCGGCTCCGACTCGGCCGACCGGTGCCACGCGGCCGCCGCGCCGTCCCGGTCGCCTGCCGCCCATCGGGCGATTCCCCGGTGGTACCAGGTGAGCCAGCCCTGGTCGGGCACGGCCTCCAGCAGCTCGGCCCAATGCCGGTTGACGAGCGTGTCCGGAGGTTCTGCGGCGGGTTCGGCCCGGGGTGCCACGCCGTCGAGCAAGTCCAGCCACGGCTGCTGGGCGGCGCCGAGGCTGCTCCCGGGAAACGGCGTGCCGGGCAGTTCCACCAGCATCCGGCGGGTTTCCAACGCGCCCCAGCCGGAGCCCTCCGCGAGGAGTTCCCCGGGCGCGGCGTCGGCGGCCGCGCGCCATTCTCGCCACCGCCGGTCCAGCTCCCCGGCGGCGGGCAGCCCGGCGGCGACCGAGGCGAGCGCGGCGGGCCAGTCCGGCCCGTGCGCGATCTCCGGGTCGGCCGCGACCGGACCGTAGCTTTCGAGCCAGTCCCACGAGGCACCCGCGGGCAGCCGCAGGTGTTCGAGCTGCGTCCGGGCAAGCCCGGCCTGGATTTCGAGGTATCCGCCCATCCCGGGCGCGAGCCAGTCTTGCCACCGGCGTCCGCCCGCGGATTCGCCCCACACGAACAGTTTCCGCCCGCGCAGCCGCGCCGTGGACGCCTGGCCGAGCCCGTGCCCGTCCGCGTCCACGGCGGCGATCCACGGCGGACCGCCGACCTCGAAGAAATAGTCGGCCGCCGCCGTCGCTCGGGCGGGATAGGTCAGGTCGCCGGTCACGTCGACGAGGTCCAGCCGCCCGGAATAGCCGTAGTGCCAGGCCTTGTCGGCGGGGGCGAGCACGCGAGTCCCGGCTGTTTGCGCCACCGCGGTGTTGGACCACCAATAGACCGGCACGTCGCTGTCGTGCGGATTGCGGATCCGTACTCCGACGAACAGCCGCCGCGATCCTTCGGGCAGCCAGAAATCCAGCTGGTACGGCAGATCGCGGGTGCGTTCCCATTCCCACAGCCGCAGCACCGGTTCGCCGCCCGGCCCAGGCACCTCGGCGGCGAACATCGGCGCGCAGGTGAGCGTGGTGTGCCCGGTGCTGCCGAGGTTCCACTCGACGCCGCCGGCGAACCACGCGTCGCGCAGCGCCAGGTTCGCCGGCTGGAACACCGGGTTGCGGTACACCAGGTCCCGGCCGGTTTCCTTGTCGAGCAAGGAATGCAGCCGTCCGCCGAGTCCGGGAAGGACGGTCGCGCGCAGCAGGTCGTTCTCCAGCACCAGCGCGGGCAGCCGCTGCTCGGTCCGCTCGCGGCCGTACCCGTCCTGGATCCGGTACGGCAGCACCGTGTCGAGCCGACCGTAGGACAGGTTCGCCGCGAGGTCCGCGGGAAGCTCGTCCGCATTGACCACCGACGCGGCCTGTTCGGTCCGGACCAGCGGCGGCAACGGGTTCTCCGGGCCCAGTTCGGCCGCGGGAAGCACGAGCCCGGTGCTCGTGATCGTGGTCATGCGTCCGGCAGCCGTTCGCCGGACGCGGCGTCGAACAGGTGCGCCGCGCCGGTCCGCGGCGCCAGCGAGATCTCCTCGCCGCGTCGCCACGGCGCCATGCCCGGCGTCCGAACCGTCAGCACCCGGTCCCCGGCCCGGCAGTAGAGGTACTGATCGCTGCCGAGTTCTTCGACGACTTCGACGACCGCGCGGTATCCGGAGCCGCCGATGTCCCAGCCTTCCGGCCGCACGCCGACGACGATGCCCGGCCCGGTCAGCGCGGACCGCTGCGCCGGAGTCAGCGGGAGCGTGCCGTCGCCCGCCGCCGCGCCGGAACTGTCCACTGTGGTCTCGATGAGGTTCATCGCGGGCGAGCCGATGAAGCCCGCGACGAACACGTTGCGCGGGCGCTCGAAGAGCCCGACCGGGGAATCGCATTGCTGCAGCACGCCGTCGCGCAGCACGGCCACCCGGTCGCCCATCGTCATCGCTTCGATCTGGTCGTGCGTGACGTACAGCGTGGTGGTGCCGAGCCGCCGCTGCAGCGACGCGATCTGCGTGCGGGTCTGCACCCGCAGTTTGGCGTCCAGATTGGACAGCGGCTCGTCCATCAGGAACACGCTCGGCTCGCGCACGATCGCGCGGCCCATCGCCACCCGCTGCCGTTGCCCGCCCGACAGCTTCGCCGGGCGCCGGTCGAGGTATTCGGTCAGGTCGAGCGTGACCGCGGCTTCGCGGACCCGGCGTTCCCGCTCGGCCTTCGGCATGCGCGCGAGCTTGAGGTGGAAGCCGATGTTCTCCGCGACGGTCATGTGCGGGTAGAGCGCGTAGTTCTGGAACACCATCGCGATGTCCCGCTCCTTCGGCGGCAGCGCGGTGACGTCCTTCTCGCCGATGCGGATCGAGCCCTCGTCCACGCCCTCCAGCCCGGCGAGCATCCGCAGGGTGGTCGATTTGCCGCAGCCGGAAGGGCCGACCAGCACCAGGAATTCGCCGTCGGCGACCTCCAGGTCGAGCCCGTCCACCGCGGGGCGCTCGACCCCGGCGTAGTAGCGGGTGGTGTCGGTGAAACTCACGGTGGCCATCAGAGTCCTACTTTCCGGCGCCGAGGGTCAGGCCGGTGATGATCCGGCGGGCGAGCACGACGTAGAGCAGCAGCATCGGGAGCACGACGATCGCCACGCCGGCGATCAGCCCGCCGTACTCGGACTGGTAGCTGGCCGCGCCGTAGAAGGTGAACAGCGCGCGCGAGAGCGTGAAGTGGGCCTGATCCTTGAGGAACACGATCGCCAGCAGGGTTTCGTTCCACAGCCCGATCGCGTTGAGCGTCAGCGCGGTGATCACGCCGCCGCGGGCCAGCGGCAGGACGACCGAGACGAACACCCGCACCGGCGAGGCGCCGTCGAGCGCCGCGGCCTCTTCGATCTCGTCGGGCAGCGAGCGGAAGAACCCGGTCAACAGGAACACCGTGAACGGGATGGACAGCGCCACGTAGAGCACGAACAGCCCGTACTGGTTGTCGAGGTGGATCTCGCTGAACGCGACGAACAGCGGGATGATCACGGTCTGGAACGGCACGCCCATGCCGATCGCGACGCCGTTGGTCAGCACGCCCGAACCGCGCACGCCGAGCCGGGTGAGCGCGTAAGCGCACGGCGCGGAGACCGCGACCGTGGCGATCGTCGCCAGCCCGACCAGGACCACTGTGGACAGCACGGCGTCGCCGAATCCGGCGTTGTTCCAGGCGTAGACGAAGTTCCGGAACGGCTTGCCGACGTGGAACCACTGGTACGGCAGGGCGAACGGCTTGGTGAAGATCTCCACCGGGGTCTTGAACGCCGCGGTGATCAGCCAGTACAGCACCAGCAGGTTGCCCGCGGTGAACAACCACACGATCGCTGAGCCGAGCAGCCGCAGCGGGCTGAGCCTGCGGCTGCCGGGAGCCGGGCGGGGCCGGCGCGGCGGGGTGCGCCGGGGTTTGCCCGGTGTGGCGGCGCGCGGCGCTTCCGTGACGGTCACGGGATCTCCTTCAGAACTGGATGGCGTCACGGCGCATCAGCCGCCGCAGCAGCACGACGAGGATCGACACGAGCGCGATCATCGCGACCGCGCAGGCGCAGGCCGCGCCGAAGTCCGGCGTGCCGTTCGAGCCGAAGGTCCGGTCGAACACGTAGATGCCGAGCGTCCACGCCCGGTTCGGCGGGGCGTAGGTGCCGGGCCCGGCGAGCACGAAGACGAGTTCGAAGATCTTGAGCGCGTTGATCGTCCACAGCACCCCGGCCACGCCCACCACGTCCCAGGTGAGCGGCAGCGTGATGGAGCGGAACTTCTGCCACGGCGAGGCGCCGCCGAGGTCCGCGTCCTCGTAGAGGTGCGGCGGGATCTGGTCCACCGCGGCCATCAGGATGGTGATGTAGAAGCCGGAACTGGCCCAGATCAGCGACGCGGTCACCACCCCGGTCACGTTCTCCGGCGCGAGGAACTTCGCCGCGTCCGCGCCGAGGTGCTCCAGCACGTAGTTGGCGAGCCCCTGTTTGCCCGGCTGGTACTTGAACACGAAGCCGAGGAACATGCCGAGCGCGACCGGGGCGACGATGTTCGGGAAGAACAGGATCGCCCGCACGACCTTCCCGCCGCGCATGTCCCGCAGCACCATGGTGAACAGGAACGCGAGCAGGAAGGTGCCGACGCCGCCGAGGAACACGTAGACGAGCGTGTTGCCGAAGGCGTAGCGGAACGCGTCGCTCTGCCACATCCGCACGTAGTTGCCGACGCCCTGCGGCCGCGGCGTGTCGCCCGCGCCGGACCAGCTGGTGAAGCTGAGCACCACGGTCGCGACCGTCGGCAGCACCAGGAACGCCAGATAGAGCGCCAGCGCGGGGGCGGCGAAGGGCCAGAACAGCTTGCGTTTGCGGCTCAGGTGCGGCCCGAGCGCGGGCCGCCGCCCGGCCCGGGCCGCCTGCGTGACCGTCGCCATCAGTGCTGGTTCTTCCAGAAGGCGGCGGACTTCTCGGCGAGCTGCGCCACGAACGCCTCCGGGGTCAGTGCTCCCTTGAGCAGGGCGGTGTCGGCGGGGTCGAACACGTCGGTCTGCCATTTGCCGCCGGCGATCGCGTCGATGCCGTCGTACTGCAGCACGTGTTCCTTCTTCTGGTCGTCCAGGACGGCCTTGACCGGCTTGAGGTCGTCCGGCACCGCGAGATCGGTCCGGGGCACCAGGTTGTCGGCCACCGCGGGGATGCCGGCGAGGTTGCCCTTGTTGAGGAAGTAGGCGATGAACGCCTTGGCCGCGTCGGCGTTCTTGGCCTTCTTGGGCACGGCGAAGCCGATCGACATCTGCTCCACGGTGTCGTGCGTGGCGCCGGGCGGCATCGGGAACTGGAAGGAGCCGTAGTCGATCTTCGTGCCCGCGCCCTGCTTGTCCAGGTATTCGCGGGTTTCGCTCGGCGCCCAGGTGCCGACGTAGAGGAAACGGGCGTCGCCGTCCGCCCAGCGCTGCTGGATCTGCGGGAACTTGGCCGCGTCCCAGCCGTCGACGAAGTACTTCGAGATCCGTGCGGTCTGCGCGGCCGCCTCGCGGAACCCGGGAACGTCGGTCCACGCGCGTCCGGTCGGGTCCTGCGCCGCCTTCGCCAGCCCGCCCGCGCCGACGTAGCGTTCGGCCAGCTGGGTGAAGTAGTACATGTTGTAGAACGGGATGTCGCCGTCCTGGCTGACCGCCGCCTTGCCGTCCGCCTTCGCCTTGTCGAATAGGCCGACCAGCTCGTCCACGGTCTTCGGCTGGCCGAGCGCGCCGCCGGCGGCTTTGTCGTACCACCAGGCGCTGGACTGGATCTCGTACGGCACGAGGAAGCTGTGCCCCTCGCGGTCTTTGTTCTGCGGGAAGTCGTACGAGGTGGGGGAGAGGACGTCCTTGACCGTCTTGTCGCCCTCGCCGATCTTCATGCCGAACACGTCGTCGAGGCTCTGCGTGCCGCCCGGCGTCATGATCGCCGCGCCGACCTTGCTGACGTCCTGGTCGAACAGGTCCGGCACGGTACTGGTGTTGAGCGCCGGTACCAGGTTCTGGGTGTAGGCCTTGCGGCCGAGCCACTGCACGTCGACCTTCACGCCGGTCTTGTCCTGGAAGCACTTCAGCGCTCGTTGCAGCACCTTGCCCTGCGGCTCGTCCGCGGTCCACATGGACCAGTAGACGAGCTGCCCGCCGCTCGCCGGTTTCACGGCCG
>NZ_JBHUKS010000010.1:0-68284 GCF_042684085.1 Amycolatopsis silviterrae | reverse complement strand
CAGCGTCGCCGCCAAGGTCGAGCCCACGAGTTTGTGAAACCGCATCAGCCACCACCTGATCGAGGTCGTAAGGCCACACACTGAGTGCGTGTTGCTGCGCATTTTTAGGGTTGATCAATCACTTGTCAACATTCCATCCGAGGTTCACGCCTGCATCGTGACTCGCGGGGAGTGGTGCCATGACCTGCGTAAAGGGGATCGAATGGCGGGTTGACAGCGCAAAATCAAGCATCAAGACTGTGTGAACATGTTCGTTCTTGTCGGTTGCTGATGCCGATCGCCTGCGAGGAACCGAGTCATGCCACGCTTTCGCATTCCCGTCACCGCCGGTGCGGCCCTGGCCCTGACCTGCACCGGGCTCGCGGCCCCTGCCGCGCACGCCGGACCCGGGTACTCCGTGTCGGTCGGGGCCGTCGCCGAGTACCCGTTCCCGACGGACACGCCCGCCGCCCCGTTCCTCGACCGGGACGGGACCTTCCACTTCCAGCAGTCCGCCGCCCTCTACGGCAAGGAAGGCCCGCGGGTCTGGGACTTCTACACCGGCACCGACTTCGACTCGGCGCGGCGCGACGCTGGGCTGAGCGACGCGGTGAACCCGGCGGAACCGCGTGATCGCAACAACGACACGACGTGGCGATGCAACACCAGTCCGACCGGCCGCGAGGCGACCGATCCGCCCGCCGGGTCCAGCTACACCCAGAAGAACTTCTGCGATCTCGTCGGCACCTGGGTCGATCCAGACACCGGTGACTGGTATGGCTTGGTGCACAACGAATTCACTCCCGAACCGTTCGGCGCTTACTCGTTTTCGCACTACGACGCCATCGACTGGGCGGTATCGACCGACCAGGGCCACACCTGGCGGATCGGCGGGCACGCGATCACGTCGCCGTACTCGACGAAACGCGGCGACACGGCGGCGTTCCCGAACCAGACTTTCGACTACGGCGACGGCGATCCGCGGCTGTTCGCCGATCCGAAGTCCGGGTACTTCTACGTCTACTACGGCTCTCGCGTCGTGACGAAGGCCGGGGCGGGCGGCGGCGGGTTCAGCGGCCTCGCCCACGTGGCCCGCGCGCCGATGTCCGGGAAGATGAGCACCGGAACGTGGCAGAAGTGGTACGACGGCCGCTGGTCGCAGCCGGGCGTCGGCGGCAAGGAAAGCAACCTCGTGCCCACCGACGTCGACCCCCACGGCTACACCCCGCCGGAGAAGGACTACGACCCGGCACACACCGGCACCGCCGCCCAGCAGGTGGCGGCCGGCACGCTGCCGCGCAAATCCGATCTGTTCGTCATGAACATCGCCTACGACGCGTACCTCGGGCTGTACATCGGCGAACCGGAAGCGGTCGATTCGGCGGGTCCGCAACGGTTCTACGCGACGGAGGACCTGGCGAACCCGAAGTGGCGGCTGATCGGCGACACCGGTGCCTACCAGGACCAGTCGTGGTACCGCTGGTTCGTCGACTCGGCCAGCCGGACCGGCGGGACGATCGTGGGCAAGACCTTCCGGTCCTATTGCTCGATCTCGTGCGTGGACGGCCGCGACGGCGTCTACGCGGACGTCACCGTGGCGTCCGCCGCGCCGGCCGCGTCCCCGGTCGATCCGGGCCGCGTCTACCGGATCGGCTCCGGCCGGGTGCTCGCGGCGTCCGCCCGCACCGGGACGACGTCGGTGCCCTCGTGGCTGGCGGGCGACCGGGCGAACTGGCGGTTCACCCTCGTTGGGGACGGTTCTTACCGCATCACCAACGCCGCGAGCGGTTTGGCGCTGGGCGTTCCGGCAGTGCCGTCTGGCCGGGCCTGGGGGACCGCGCCGACGCTGAGCGCCGGATCGGGGGTCGCCCAGCAATGGTTCCTGGTCCCGGCGGACGGCGGGTCGCGTCTGGTCAACCGCTACAGCGGACTGGTGCTGGCGCTTTCGGCGGAGCCGGGGCGCCAGAGCGAGACCACGCCGGTGCGCGCCTGGACCGACCACAGCGGCAGCCGGGTCGGCGACGGCCGCACCTCGGGTGAGCAGATCCTGCGGCTCACCCCGCGCCGCTGAAACACCGGGCCGCGTGCCCGTCAACGCCGGGAACTCAAGTCGGCACTATGGGTGCGGTCCGAGGTGCGTCTGTCCCGGCGAAGGGGACGGCGCCGCTCTCGCCGGGCCCATCGCGGGCGTCGGGAGCTGGGCGTGTCGTCCGTGAGGGGAACCCTGAGGGAATCAGATTCCCTCAGGGTTCCCCTCACGGCCCTGCGCACCCGGTTATGCGAGCATCAATCGGGTGCGCAGGGTATCTTAGTGTCCTTTGTGGATGGTAGGCAGGAGCGCGCCACGCGGCTTAGGTTCCTGGGGCGTTCAGGCGATCGCGGCGGTGAAAACGTGCAGCGCCGAGTTCGACGGCAGGGTGACCGCGACGACTCGTTTGCCCGGCGTCAGCGGGACAGAGTTCGCGAACACCCGGTACGCCACAGTCGGATAGGCCGGGCCTGCCTTCGTGTTCTTGCCGGCCACCGAGGCGACCGTAGTCGCGCCGTACTTCGCCGGATCGGAGCAGCACCAGTTCGGGAAGCCCAGGTCGGCTTGGCTCGTACTGCCGTCGGCGTACCGGACGACGACCGTGCCGTTCGCCGCGGACCCGGTGCCGGTTCCGGTCAGGACCAGCTTGGCCCCGCTGCCCCGCACCGCGACGGTCTGGCCGCCCGCCACGACATTGTCCGGCTTCCCGGCACCGGCGTCGGGCCAGGTCGTCTGGGCGCCGTTCGCGGTGAACGGAGCACCGGGCTTCAAGCCCGCTTCGGCTAGGCCTTCCGCGCGGAAGCTGCTGCCGCTGCCGTCGAGGTCGCCGCTCGCGACGTGCGCCGCATCAGTGACCCCGACATTTCCGTACGCCGCGGCCATCGTCGCGTACGGCACCGTGACCATGGCCGACCCCGCCGCTTCGTGCGTACCGAGCCTGGCCTGGTACTTGGCGGTGGCGGTCACTTCGTAGTCCGCAGGCTTCAGCCCCGCGTCCGGCGTGAGCCGCACCGGAACCTGCACTGTCTGGCCCGGCCGCACGAACGCCGGAGCCTGCGGCACATCCGCGTGGAAACCGTGGGCCTGCACCGACAATGCCACATTCCGCACCGGCAGGGGAGTGCTGTTGGTGAAGCTGACGGTGGCCGACACGGCCTGGCCGGGAGCGGCTGTCGCGGGGGCGGAAAGCCGCACCGAGGCGTTGTCGTCGGCGGGGAAGAACCCGCCGACCGCGCTCGCCCCGAGCAGGCGGATGTCCTGGGCGGCACCGGAATCGAGCGAGCCGGTCTTCACTCGTACGACACCTCGCGCGGCGGGGTCGTACCACCAGCCGGACGGGGCCTTGTCCAGCTCCGCCTTGCTGGCGTACTGCGGCAGGATGCCGTGGCCGCCAAGGACCGCCGCCGGTTTCGTTCCCGTGTGGACGGACAGCTGGTAGTTCCGCGCCGCCGGTTTCCCGGGATACGACCCGGCGCTCGCACCGATCCCGACAGTCACCGTGCCCGGCCCGGACTGCGGCGCGTCCACAGTGAACGTCTGCTGAGCCTGCTCGCCGCGCTGGTAGCCGCGCGTGACGCCGTCGTCCTCGGTGAGCGTGAAGCTGCCCTTGCCCTGCGGGTAGACGTCGACGTCGAGCTGACCCTTGTCGCGGTTCTGCCACGACGTCGTGCCCTCCGCCCACATCGGCACCACGGCTCCGCCCCGGACGAACAGCGGCAGCTTGTCCAGCGGCGCGTCGTAACCGTCCACTGTGGTCGGACCGGTGTAGGTCTTGCCGCTCCAGTAGTCCACCCAGGTGCCCTTGGGCAGGTAGATGCCGTTGCGCACGGACGAGCTGTCGTACACCGGCGCGACCAGGAAGTCCGTGCCGGAAAGGAATTCGTACTTCGCCTGGTCCGTCCATGCGTTCGGGTCGTCGGGGTATTCCAGTGCCAGCGGCCGGACCTGGCCGACCCCGGTCTGGTGCGCCTGGACCGAGTAGCTGTAGGTGTAGGGCAGCAGCCGTTCCTTGAGCAGCAGGTACTTGCGGTTGATCGAGGTGAAGGGCTCGCCCTGGCGCCATGGCTGCTTGTCGGACGGGGCCCAGCCGTCCATGGTCATCGCGACCGGCAGGAAGGATTTCCACTGCAGGTCGCGGACGTAGGTCTGGGGGCTGCCGCCGAAGATGCCGTCGATGTCGCCGGTGTTGTAGGCGATGCCGGACAGCGTCGAGCCCGCGTAGGTCGGGATCTGCCATTTGATGTAGTCGTAGGAGCCGGACTGGTCGCCGCTCCACAGCACGCCGCACCGCTGCGCGCCGGCCCAGCTCACCGGCTGCCAGACGAACCCGCGCGCGTCGCTGTTGTCCTCGATGCCCTTGTGCGCGGTGTCGCAGGCGTCGAGGGCGAACTGGTAGCCGGGCCCCACCCAGGCGACGTCCAGTTTCCGCACGCGGACGCCCGCCTTGACCTCCTCGGCCTGGTTGGGCACGCCGTCCTCGGTCCACAGGCCGAGTTGCATCTTGTTGTCCCGCAGGCCTTCGCCGGTTTGCTGGAGGTTCTCGTAGCCGCAGCCGTACCCGTCGTTGACCAGCATCCAGCCGTTGGGCATGCCGTGTTCGCTATAGCCCTCGGCCACCTTCACCGCGTCGAGGGTGTGCCGTTCGCCGCGGTTGGCGTTGTGCAGATAGCAGTCGGAATCGCCGGTCTCCAGGCCGTAAACGGGCGGGAGGAAGGGTTTGCCGACCAGGTCGGTGTAGCCGGAGATGACGTCCTTGAGCCCGTCGCCGACGACGTAGGTGGCGTCGAAGCGGCGCTCGTCGTGGGTCGTGCGGACCGGGGCGGCGAACGAGTAGCTGCCGGGCGCGAAGGTGTTGCGCAGCACGCCGTACCCGGCCGTCGAGGCGTAGAACGGCTGGGAGTTGGGCGCGCCGCCGTCGTTCCAGTTGTCGTCGGCGAAAATCTTGATGGTCTGGTCACGGTGGCTGAAGCGGCCGTTCTGCTCGCCGCCGCCGACGTACTGCTCGTCCGCGCCGCGCGCGAGCGTCTGCGTGGTGGTGTCCCGGGTCCAGGACAGCGGGGCGGACTCGGCCCAGAGCTGCTTGCGGTCCGCGCCGTCGTAGAGGGCGAACTTCAGCGGGTGTTTGTAGGCGCGGAGGGTGGCCTTGCCGGTGCTGATCGCCCAGTAGCCGCCTCGGTCGGTCCGCTTCGGCACCGCCGGGGCGTTGCCGCTCGGCAGCACGATCTTGCTGCCCGCCGGATCGGTGAAGGTCCCGTCCGGCGCGAGCCAGACGCGGACCGCGGCCGCCGTGGGAAAGCTGACGCGGACAGCCGCGGCACCCGCGGTCAGGGTGGTCACCGGGCCGTCGGCGGCGACGCCGGTCAGGTCCCCGAGCTGCCCGGCGGGCGCGGTGGCGGCCTGGGCGGTGGCGGGTGTGGCGACGGCCAGCAAGACCAGCACTGTGGCTAGGCATCGCAATCGTTGCTTGTATATGCCCATTATGCACCTTCCTCGCGCATTAAAATGCACAGTGCGGTCTTGTATAGCGCATCGAGACGGCGAAGTCACCGGCTGAACCGGTGGATCAGACTTCCGTCGGGGTCCGGCTCCGGTGCGGCGAGCCCTATTCGATCTCCGGTTCGCCGATCCGCGCGGCGCGAGTGCGTGGAACGCTGCCCGGCGCGTCGTATCTGGTTGCTGGCAGTCGAATTCCGCTCGATGCGGTCTTTTCCGGGCCTGCCGTCCGACCGCGGCGCAACGTCGGCCCGGCCGGAAGCTCCCGGTTGCCTCATCCGCCAGATCAACACCCTCGCGGACAAGTTCGGTGAGGGCGGCGACGAGGATCAGCCCAGCGCCAGCAGCGTCGCGCCTACTACGGCGGCCCGATCCCCATGGTGCGCTTGGACAATCGCCGGCGCTCGCAGCGACCCGAGCCGGTGCGCGACCTCGCGGCCGAGCGGGTCCAGCAGCAGCGCGCCCGACTCGGCGAGGCCGCCGCCGACGACCACCGTGGTGCACCCGGCGACGGCGGTGGCCCACGCGATCGGCTCCGCGAGCGCGCGAACGCACTCGTCCCACGCCTCGACCGCGGCGGGATCTCCGTCGCGCACCCGCGCGGCGACAGCGGCCGCGTCGGGAGCACCGGCCCGCCGTGCGACGCCGGCGGCCGACGCGACCTCCTCGACGCGGCGGCCGTCGGGCAGCCGGACCTGACCGACCTCTCCGGCCCACGGACCGGTGTCGAGCACCTCGCCGCGCACGACGAGCGCGGTCGCGAAACCGGTGCCGACCGGAGCGAACAAGACTGGTCCGGACGCGTCCGCCGCCGCGCCGGTGCGGGCCTCGGCGAGCGCGCCCGCGCGGACGTCCTGCCCGAACACGAGAGGCACGCCGAGGCGAGCGGAGACGAGGTCGCGGACGGGGACGTCGTCCCATCCCAGGTTGACCGCCTTCACGCATCGCCCGCGGCGCTCGTCCACGATCCCCGGAACGACCAGTCCCACCGCGTCGACCGGATAGCGCGCGGCGGCGCGGACCACCAGTTCGGCCAGCGCCGCGGGGTCCCCGAACGGGGTCGGCTCGCGCCATTCCGCGAAAACCGAACAGCCGTCGGTCACGCGCATTTTGACCGACGTGCCGCCGACGTCGATGCCCAGGACGGCCATCAGGCGAGGATGACCGAACGGGCCAGCGACCGCGGGCGATCGGGATCGAGCCCGCGCTCACGCGCGAGCGCGAGCGCGAACCGCTGCGCGACGACCAGCCCGGCGAGCGGGTCGAGATCGTGGTGCACGAACCGGGCTCCGGTGCGGGCCACCTCGGCGGCGAGGCCGTCCGGGGTTTCGCCGAACGACCACACCAGGCGGCCGGGCTGCGCGATGGCGATCGGCCCGTGCCGGTAGTCCATCGCGGGGTAGGACTCGGCCCAGAACTGCGCCGCTTCGCGGGTCTTGAGCGCGGCCTCGCAGCTGATGCCGACCGCAGCCCCGCGTCCGATGAACGTGACCTGCTCGGCGTCGAGCAAGTCGTCGACGGATTCCCGCAGCGCACGCTCCGCCTGCCGCGCCAACTCGTCGACGTCGTCGCCGAGGTCCGCGCGCAGCAGCGCGAGGGTGCTCGTGGCGAAGCGGGTTTGCACGACCGATCGTTCGTCGGCGAATGACAGTTCGACGACCTCGCTCGCGGCCGCGGCCGCGGGTCCGTCGCCCACCGCGGTGATCAGCGTGGTGGGCCGCCCGGCCACCGCGGACAGCACTTCGATGATCTCGGTCGTGGTGCCGGAGCGGGAGATCGCGATGACTCGGTCGTATTCGCGGCCAGCCGGAAACTCGGACCCGGCGAAGGCGTCAGTGACGCCGAGGCCCCGCTGTTCGCGCGCGGCGGCGTAGCTCATCGCGACGAACCAGCTGGTACCGCACCCGACCACGGCCACCCGCTCGCCGGGTCGCGGCAGGGAATCGGCGACGTGTCCGGCACAGCCCGCCGCGGCGCGCCACATCTGCGGCTGAGAGGCCACTTCGGCGGCCGCGAAGGAACCAGGCTCCGGCGCGGCGGGCTCGCCGGGGGCGTCGGCTGCGGAGGAGAAGGACTCGGAGGAGGACGGTTCTGACATGGAGGCCCTTCGATCGATCCGTGCGCAGCAGGGTGAGCGAAGGCCTCAGCATAGACGATGTTTTGTGCACGAAGTAGGCTAGTTACGTCAGATTCAATCATTCTGTGTGGCTGTTGCGATCGCCAGGCGGGCGCGTTGCGGGGAACTCGGCAACGCGGAGACGTTCGTTCGCGCCCGCTGGTGCCCCCCGGCCGCTGCGGCGTCGACCTCGCGTTCCGACTTCGCGCGTCCCGTTCATCGCCGAGCGCAGTTCTCACGGGCGGTGCCGCGAGAAGAATCGCGTACGTCGGAGTATCGCGTTTCCTGGGTCATTCGGCGTCCTTTTTCAGTGCTTTCTCGACCCCGGCCTTCGCCTGATCAGGGCGATGGACGATGCGAATCGCGAATCGTCACTCACCCGGTCATGTGATCGTCGCCACTCGTTAGGGGAGTGAGTTTTGCGTGGCTGGCGAGTCGAACCGATGAACCGAAAAACCCGAACCGACTGGAGGAGATTCGATGGCTTCGACGACTGACGCGGCGGCCAAGTCCCAGGACCTGGAGAAGGTCGACGCCGGACCGCTGACCAGTTCGCAGGGGACGACGACGGTCGCGGACGTGGTGGTGCAGAAGATCGCCGGTCTGGCGACGCGGGAGATCCCGGGGGTGTATGACCTGGGCGGTGGTGCGGCGCGGGCGTTTTCGGCGCTGCGGGAACGGATCCCGGGCGCGACGGCGTCGGCCGGACAGGGCGTTTCGGTCGAGGTGGGCGAGAAGCAGGCCGCGGTGGATCTGCAGATCGTGGTCGAGTACGGCGTGTCGATCGCGGATGTCGCCCGCTCGATCCGGCGCAACGTGATCAGCGCGGTCGAGGGGATGACCGGGCTGGAGGTGGTGGAGGTCAACATCAACGTGGGCGACCTGCACCTGCCGTCGGACGACGAGGAGGACGCGTCCGGCGACAGCGGCCGGGTGCAGTGAACCCGCTCGCCGAAGCGGAGCGGATCACCGCCGCCGTGCGCGGGCTGCCGGAAGTGGCGGACGTGCACGGTGGCCGGTTCGGCCACATCGCCACGCTCGGTGCGGGCGGCCGGGTCGCCGGAGTGCGGGTGACCGAAGAAGACGTCACCGTCGGGGTGACGGTCCGGTCCCCGTTCTCCGCCGGGGATGTGGCGGCCGCGGTGCGTGCGGCCGTCGCGTCGCCCGGCCGTCCGGTGCACGTGTTCATCGCCGATGTCGAAGTGTCGGCTGAAACCGGGTCAGAAGACCGAAAGGAGACGGTGTCGTGAACGCAACGGGATTGGGCCTGATCACCGGCCTCGCGCTGGGCATTGCCGCCGCGATCGGCGGCTTCGGCGCGTTCTTGCTGGTTCTTGTGCTGGGCGCGGTGGGGTTGCTCGTCGGCCGCCTGCTCGACGGCAAGCTCGATCTGTCTCAGCTCACCGGCCGCGACCGGGGGTGAGCCGTGGCTGTCGCAGCGGAAGAGCGGGGAAGCCTCGCGATCAGCGAGCACGCCGTCGAGCGGTTGGCCGCCTGCGCGGCGAGCGAGATCGACCGGGTCGGCGGGGCCGCCGGACGGACGCTCGGGATCAGCCTCGGCGGTGAAGCGCTGGACCGGTCGGCGAAAACGTCCGCCCGGATCGCGGGCGGCGAGGTGGAACTGGACGTGCGGATTTCGCTCGAGTACCCGGCTCCGGTCAGTGCGACGACCGAACGGGTCCGCGGCCATCTGCGCGGGCGGGTGGAGGAGCTGACCGGGATGCCGGTTCGTCGCGTCGGCATCACGGTGACGGCTTTGCACGCGGAGGCCGCCGGACAGAGGAGGGTGGAATGAAACGTCGGACCCGCCGGTCTGTTCCGGCGAGCTTGACCGCCGGTGTGCTGCTGGCGGTGTGCGTCTTGGTGGCCGTCGCGGTGATCCAGCGGTTGACCGGGAACCAGCCGTGGCTGGACTATCGCGCGGTCGCCACGGCGCTCCACAACGCGCGTTGGACGGACCTCGTCCCGGCACTGGTCTCGGCGGCGGTGGCCCTGGTCGGGCTGGTGCTGGTGTGGGAGGCGCTGCTGCCGGGCAAACGCCGGATCCTCCCGCTCGCCGGAGACCCGGATTCCGGAGCCGGCGCCGCGGACTACCGGTCCGCGTTGCGTGCGGCTGCCGCGGACGTGGACGGTGTCGACCGGGCCAAGCTCTCGGTCGGCGTGCGCAAGGTCAAGGTGCGGGTGAAGACCGCGCGCACCCGGACCGACGGGCTGTCCGACGCGGTCCGTGAGGCCGTCGAATCCCGGCTGGACCACCTCGCCCCGGCCCGGCGGCCCGTGGTGTCGGTGCGGGTCCGTGCTACCAGGGAGGGGTCATGAATCGCCCAGCCGCGCTCAATCGCGTTCTGCTCGCAGTGATCGGTTTCGTGCTGCTCGCTGCGGGCGGCTTCGGTCTGGCCACTCACTTCCGCGTGCTGCGGGTCATCGATCCCGAGTCGCCGCTCGTGCCGGGCACGGGGGAGCCGCCTGCCTGGGTGTTCTATGTGATCGCCGCGGCGGCGATAGCGGTGGGGTTGCTCGCACTGCGCTGGCTGCTGGCCCAGCTCGCCCACCGGCCACGCACGGGGGTGTGGCGGTTCGAGACTGATCCCGCGTACGGACGCACCGAGCTGCACGCGGACGACGCCGTGGCCCCCTTTACCGAAGAACTGCGCGGGTATCCCGGAGTGCACAAGGCAAGTGCGTCGCTCGCCGGGACCCGGGAGCAACCGTCTCTGGCGTTGATTGTCACGTGTGAGCAGGACGCCGACCTCGGCGAGGTCCGCCGGCGGATCACTGAGGAGAGTCTGCCGCGGCTCCAGGAAGCGTTGGAGCTGAAGGACATTCCGGTCGCGATCGAGTTCCGGTTCACCAGCCGCACGACGTCCCGCGTCGGGTAGCTGCCGCAGCCTCGGCGGGCCGGTTAGCCGTGCAGGCGGGACGATTGGTCGTCGAGGTGCCCGTCGAGGCGTTTGCGCAGGAGCGCAGCCCAGGAAACGGGCAGCACACCGGGATGGTCGAGGAGGTGCGCGGCGGCCGACCGGTCGGTGCGGTCGACGTTGAGCACGCGGTGCACCTCGGCGACGGTGATTCCATGCGCCGGGCGATGAACCAGGTCGATCCGGTCGTCCGCGGCCAGCGTGCCCGGTCGCACGACCCGGAAGTAGATGCCGGTGCGGCCGGTGCGCTGGGTTTGGACGGCGAGGTCCGGAATGCCGTGGTGGGCGGCGAGCCGGTAGCAGGGCCGCCGCGGCTGGGTCACTTGCAGCACCACGGTGCCGACGAGGTAGGTCGAGCCCACCACGACGTCGTCTTCCAGAATCCCCGCGGTGGTGAGGTTTTCGCCGAACGCGGGCGGGCCGGCGCTGCCCAGCACTCCGGCCCACGCCCGGTAATGCTCGCCCGGGTAAAGGAGAACCGCCTTGTCCGGGCCCCCGTGGTGTTTCCGGTCGCCTTGTTCGTCGTGTGCCAGGCCGAGCGGTCCGACGTCGATCGGTCCGCGCACCGGAGTCTTCTGGATGGCGGACAGCACTGTGCGGCCGCGCCACGACATCGGTCGCACGACACCGGCGGAGACGACCGCGACGCGACCAGCGCTCATCGCTTCCTCGCGGGCAGTGGGCAAAGGAGAACTGAAGACACGGACATTTCCTTCCAGTCGATGCGGGCGGCAGGCAGCCGGCCTGCCGCCCGCTCCGGATCAGCGGTCCTTGCGCAGCGCGATCTTCGGGAAGTCGACGGGGACCGACAGCGCGACGTTGACGTAGTTCGTGAAGAGGTTGAGCGCGACGTGCGCCACCAGCTCCACGATCTCTTCGTCGTCAAAGCCCGCCCCGCGAAGGGTTTCCACGTCGGAGTCCGTTACGTGGGCGCGGTTTTCCACCAGCTTGGCCGCGAAGCCGAGCGCGGCGTCGGTGCGCGGGTCGGCGGAGTGGCCGGCCTGGGCGTGGCTCATGTGCTCGGCGGAGACACCGGCTTTCCGGCCGAGCGCGGTGTGGGCCGCCAGGCAGTACTCGCAGCCGTTGCGGTCGGCGACCAGCACCGCGATTTGTTCGCCGAGCTGGGCGCCCAGCCGTCCGCTGCCGAGCGCGCCGAAGCCGCCCCACATCATCTTGAGCGCGGCGGAGGAATTGGCGACTGCTTTGAACATGGCCGGGGTGGTGCCGAATGCGGCGGTGATATCGGCCAAGAGGGACTTCTCGTCGCCGGTGGCGTCCTGGGGGTCGATCAAGGTCACTCGGGACATCGGGGTTAGTGCTCCTGTCAGAGGTAAAGGCGGAGTTGTGTCGTGCGCGCGAATGTCAGGTACAGGTCCCGTCGACCGTGCAAACGGCATCCGGTGCGGCCGCGCCAAGGGGCGTTTCGTCGATCAGCCGGGCTGCGGCGGCCGCGAGTTCCATGTCCTCGACCGCGCCGAAATAGTGGCCGCGGAGCTTGCCGTCGCGGTCGATGAGCACCAGCGACGGCGTGCCCCGCATGCCGTACCGGCCGAAGGTGACCGGGGTCGGATCACTGCCGCGGTGTGCGTCGACCCCGACCGGGAACCTGATCTGGTACTCGGACAAGAACGCTTCCAGACTGGTCGGCGTCATCGCGGCGTGGTGCTCGAACACGCTGTGCAAGCCGACCACCGCGAGGTCGTCGCCGAAGAACCGGGCCAGCCTGCCCGCTTGCGGAAGACCGTGGCTCACGCACCCGGGGCACAGCATCTGGAACGCCTCCAACGCGACCACCCGGCCGCGCAGACCGGCCAGCGTCAGCGGATCGCTGTTGAACCACCGGGTCGTCGTCCATTCCGGAGCCGCCGCTTCCCCGCGGGCGGCGGCGGTCACCACGCCGGCTTGGCGTAGGGCTGCGACCACAGCGCGACCTGCAGCGTGACGGATTTGAACCAGGCCTGGAACATCGCCTCGACCTGCTCTTCGCTGTGCCCGCCCGCGGCGAGGAACGGGCGGATCGTCGCGCTGATCGGGTAGACGAACGCGACCAGGTAACGCAACGGGATGTGCGGCACCGAGCCGGCGTGGTCGGTCTTGTTCTTCTTTTCCGACGTGTGCCGCAAGGCGATTTCCTGTTGATACGCCAGCCATCGGTCGTCGTAAGGGCGGGTGCAGGTGTCGACGATCCACTGCCCGAACCGCGCCCGCACGCGGTCGAGGTAGCCGGCGATCGGCTCGCCGGACGGCGTGGAGAAATAGGCGAGCAGATGCGGATGCGAGCCCACGAAGCCGTACCAGACGTCGAGGACCTGCTCGATCTGTCCATTGAGGACCTCGCCGGCTGTGCGCAGCGCGGCCTCGTCGTCCGGTCCGAAGAGGACTGTCGCTTTCAGTTGTTCGAGGTCTTCCGCGGTGACCGGGGACGCCGGGAGCGCGGGATCGTCGTGGGTGTAGCCGGGTATGGCGGGAGCGTTCATCTCATGCGCTGCCTTCCCTGGGGGCCAAGGCCTTCCTTGTGCCTGCCTCGACAGCATGCCACACTATCGCTAGGAGTCCTACCTATTCGAGAACGAGGGGGAAGCGGAGGTCCATTTCCGGGCCAGGCAAGGGATCGAGAATCCCGCCCAAGAAGGGCTGTCCGCTCGCCGACGTCGAACAGGCGAGACGGGCGGTGCGTTCTAAGCGCTACGCCGCAGGCTGATGCTCCGGGCAGTCGGTGCGCAAATCGGCCAGCGGCAAGGGCGTCCGCAGCAGGTCGCAATGGTGCGGCGCCGACGGGTCAGCGTGCTGGTCGGGCCTGAAGAAGCGGCAGGTGGTGCACATCCGGGCGGCATTCACCGCCCCGTGGCGTTGCAGGTCCGAGATGACCTGGAGGAGGGTGTGCAGGGTCGTCGCGCGGTCGCCCGCCGGCAGCTTTGCGAACGAGGACACCAGCTGCTCGTCCCACGCCGCGAGTTCGCGGGCGACCTCCTCGCCTCGTTCGGTCAAGACGAGCCGTCGGCGGCGGCCGTCCGGTCGCGGGGACCGGGTGAGCAGGTTCTTGCGTTCCAGCGCGCCGACCGCGTCGGACATCGTCGGCGTGGTGACATCGAACTCCGCGGCGAGTGCGTTCACCTCGCACCGCGCCTCGGGCTGCCGGGACAGCGCCAGCACGGCTTGCTGCTGCAACGGCGACAGGCCGTGGCTGCGGGCGCTGCGCTGAGAGAGCGACCGCAGGCCGTGCCCGAGCCGTTCGACGGCGTCGGCCAGCCGTCGATCCAGATCGGCCTCGCCGTGCGATCCGGTCATGCGCTCCGCCTTGAAGTTAGGACTCCTTACCGTTCCAGAGTAGACCACGGACACCGGCGGACCGCGGCTGACGACGGAACGAGTACGCGAAGCCCGCTCCTGGGCGCTCGTCGACGAAATCCCATCCCACCTGCGGACCGCCTTGGAAGGCAGAGCCCGCGAGCGCGGGGACGGTTCGGTCGTCCTGCCGTTCGCCGTGTGACGGCACTCCGGAGCACACCCAGCAGGTTGCGCCCCCAGCCCTGCAGTGCCTTCACCTACCCGGCGTCCACGGCGCGGAAATTCATCGAGGCGGGCCGCGGCTGATCGTTCCTGGGGGGCCGGGATCCGGCTGGGCCGCGTTCGGGACTAAAGACTCCGGCAGCGCGGACGTCCGCCCGCAGTGTCCCCGGGGCGTGCCGGATTAGCTTCGAGCGCGGGAGGAGCGGAGTGCCGAGCGCGAGGAGAACCCAGTGCGAATCCTGACCCTCAACCCTGGTTCGTCCAGTTTGAAGGCCGCGGTCGTGCACGACGGGGCCGCGGTCGGCTGGGCCGCTTGGCAGAGCGGGCTCTCCGGCGCGGTCCTCGACGCGGTGGAGCGCTGGCCGGTGCCGGACGCGGTGGCCGTGCGGTTCGTGCACGGCGGGACGCAGAAGGCGCCGGTGCTGGTCACCGACCGGCTGCTGGCGCACCTCGACCGGCTCGTCCCGCTGGCCCCGATCCACCAGCCGCTGTCGCTGGAGGTCGCCAAGCAGGTCCGGACGCTGCTGCCCGAGGTGCCGGTGGTGGCCTGTTTCGACACCGCGTTCCACGCCGGCCTGCCCGACCCGGCCGCGCACTATCCGCTGCCGCGCGAGTGGACGCGGCAGAACCGGTTGCGCCGCTACGGGTTTCACGGATTGTCGGTTCAGTACGCGGTGCACCGCACCGCGGAACTGCTGCGGCGGCCGGCGGAGAAACTGCAGCTGGTCTGCGCGCACGTCGGTGCCGGGGTGTCGGTGACGGCGGTGCGCGGCGGGCGGAGCGTGGACACCTCGATGGGGTTCACGCCGCTGGAAGGGCCCGCGATGGCGACCCGGTCCGGTTCGATCGACCCGGGACTGCTGCTGCACGTCATGAAGACCGCGCAGATGGGGCCGGACGAGCTGGCCGACGCGCTGTGCCTGCGGTCCGGCCTCGCCGGGATGAGCGGGACCAGCGGCGATCTCGGCGAGGTGCGGACGGCCGCAGCGGGCGGGAGCGCCGACGCCGCGCTGGCGGTCGCGGTCTACGTCCACCGGCTCCGCCGGGAGATCGGGGCGGCGGCGGTCAGTCTCGACCGGCTGGACGCGCTGGTGTTCACCGGCGGGGTCGCGGAGTACCAGCCGGAAACCGTCGCGGAGGTCGCGCGCGGTCTCGGGGTGCTCGGGCTGCGGGTGGGCCCGCTGATGCGGTCCGGCGCGGACCGGGCGATCAGCGCGGACGGCTCGGCCGCGCCGGTGCTGGTGATCCGCGCCAGGGAAGACCTTGAACTCGCCCGCGGCGCCGAGGCCGTGCTCGCGGATCTGGGAAATGAGGTGCACCGTGCACGTGCTGCTGACCGAAGCGAAGTTCGGTGACTGCGACGCGCTCAGCAAGCCCTTGCGGGACAACGGATGCCGGGTCAGCCGGTGTCATTCGCGGGAAGGGGTCTGCCTCGCCATCGCGCCGGGGGCGTCGTGCCCGCTCGACGACCGGGCCGACCCGCCGGTGCTCGCCGTGGACGTACGCGCCGCCGGGGACGAGATCACCGCGCGCGAGTTCGGGGTCGTGTGCGCGCTGCGGGCGCAGGTCCCGGTGGCGCTCGTCCCGCCGGCGCCGGGGCTGCCGGTGGCCGCGCCCGCGGGGCTCGCGGACCGGGTCACGGTCAGCGAGGTCGAGAGCTTGCTGACGACCTGCCGAGCGGCGTCGGCGGTGTCCGCTGGAGCGGCGCGATGACCGACCTCGCGTTCGCCTGGGACCGGTCCGCGCGAGCGGTGCTCGTGGACGCGCTGGCGCGGCTGGATGTGCGCCGGTTCGTGATCGAGACCCGTCCCGGCGAGCTGGCGATCGCCCGCGTCGGGCGGCTCCGGCACGATCCGGGCGGACGGCACGTGCTCGCCGGATGCGGCACGGCGCTGTCGACGGCCTGGATTGTGCTGCGCGGGCTGGGAATCCGCCCGGAACTGTCGTTCCCGCGCGATCCCGGCCGACCGGACGTGGTCGCGGCGGTGACGCCCGGCGCGGACGACCCGGCGACCCCCGGCGACTGGAACCGGTTTCTCGCCCTGCGCGCGGTCTCCGGGCCCCCGCGCGGGCGGGCGGTGCCGGTCACGGATCCCGGAGTGCTTGCTGCGCTGGCGGAGGAGAACCACTGGCCGCGCACCCGCGCGTCGCGGCACGAGGGAAGCCGAGGTCTGGCGGTCGTCGCCGAAGGAACGAGTTGTGTGGACCGGGTTCTGGTCGGCGCGGCGGTCCATTCGCTGCGGGTCGCGGCCGCGGTCCGGGGACTTGCCACCGAGGTGCGGCCCGGCGTGCGGGGGCGGGTGCCGGAGGCGGTGCTTCTGGTGTTCGAGAAGTGACCGGCGCCATGCTGGACCGCGCTCCGATCCGGTTGTGCGAATTAATGTTTTATGGCTCAGTAATGGTGCGGTTACGGTCAGATTCATGGAGCGGAATTTTCAGTCGGCCGAAGAACTCATTGCTGCTTTGCGTGCGGGGGAAGTGACGTCAGCGGAGCTGACCGACGAGGCGATCTCCGCCATCGAGCGGGAAGACAAGGCGATCAACGCGATCTGCGTGCCGGACTTCGACCGGGCGCGGGCCGCGGCGCGTGCGGCCGACGCGGCGCGGGCCCGCGGCGAGGACCGGCCGTTGCTGGGCGTCCCGGTGACGGTCAAGGAGTGCTACAACGTGACCGGGCTGCGCACGACCTGGGGAATGCCGCAGCACAAGGACTTCATGCCGGACGAGGACGCGGTGCAGGTGTCGCGGCTCAAGGACGCGGGCGCGGTGCTCCTCGGCAAGACCAATGTCCCCATAGGACTGCAGGGCCTGCAGAGTTCGAACCCGGTCTACGGCACCACCAACAACCCGTGGGACCTCGACCGCACGCCGGGCGGGTCCTCCGGCGGTTCGTCGGCGGCGTTGGCGTCCGGGTTCGGTGCGTTGTCCATCGGCTCGGACATCGGCGGTTCGCTGCGCACGCCCGCGCATTTCTGCGGCGTCTACGGGCACAAGCCGTCGCTCGGGCTGGTGGCGAACCGCGGCATGGTCGCGCCGGACACCCCGGCGCTGCCGGTCGACCTCGACCTCGCCGTCGTCGGCCCGATGGCGCGCACCGCCCGCGACCTCTCGCTGCTGCTCGACGTCATGGCCGGTCCGGACCCGCTGACGTACGGCGTGGCGCACCAGCTGGCCCTGCCGCCCGCGCGCCACGAACGGCTCGGCGACTTCCGGGTCCTGATACTCGACGAGCACCCGTTCCTCCCGACCGGCTCCGCGGTACGGGCGGGCGTCCAGCGGGTGGCGGACGCGCTGGCCGACAGCGGCGCCCGCGTCGAACGGCACAGCGCGCTGCTGCCCGACCTGGCCGAAGCCGCGACGCTCTACACGCAGCTGCTGTTCTCGGGTTCGGTCGCGCGTTTCCCGGTCGAGGCGCTTGAGCAGCTGCAGGTCCGCGCCGCCGGACTGAGCCCGGACGACCAGAGCCTTGACGCGTCGAGGCTGCGCGGCATGGTGCTCAGCCACCGCGACTGGATGGCGGTGCACCACCGCCGCGAGCTGCACCGGCACGGGTGGCGGCAGTTCTTCGACGAGTTCGACGCCGTCGTGTGCCCGGTGACCCCGACCCCGGCGTTCCCGCACGACCACAATCCCGAACTGCTGGAATGCCGGATCGACATCGACGGCGTCGAATACCCGTTCTTCGACCAGCTCGTCTGGGCGGGCGTGGCCACTATGCCGGGCCTGCCCGCCACCGCCATGCCGACCGGGCTGTCTCCCGAGGGGCTGCCGGTGGGGGTGCAGGTCGTCGGCCCGATGTTCGAGGACCGTACGCCGCTGCGGCTGGCCGAACTGCTCGAAGAGAAGCTCGGCGGTTTTCAGGCGCCGAAGTAAGGCCGCTCCGGTCCCGCCGACGTCCGATGCCAGAAGGACCGTTTCTTCAGTTCTGTGAGGGGAACCCTGAGGGACTCTGAGTCCCTGAGGGTTCCCCTCACGGACGACTAGCCAGGCTCCGGCGGCGATCCGCAGGGCCGCGAGCGAGCGTGCGCCGTAGGCGGCTTGCGGTGAGTCCGTTTCGGAACTCCGGCTGAGTGTGGTGCTCGGGGAGCTGGAGCCGAAGGTCCCTTCCGCCCGCGGTGACGTTGGTCCCTGCGGTCGGTGGCTTGCGGCCGGAGCGCGAAGCGGGCGGGTCGCGGTTGGCTCGGGAGGTCCGAGACGACAGGAGTGCCCGCGATGCGGAAAACAGCCACTGCGGTCGGCCGCCGGCCCGGCGAGTGGACGCTCGCCGAAGCGGAGGTGCTGGGCCGCTCAGTCCTGCGCGCCCCGTCGGTGCACAACACCCAGCCGTGGCGAATCGAACTGGCCGACGGAGCCGTGCTGCTGCGGGAGCGCGCGGACGTCGCGCTGCCGCGGCACGATCCGTACCGGCGTGATCTGGCGATGTCCTGCGGGACCGCGCTGGCGAACCTTGAGCTGGCGGTCCGGGTCCTCGGCCGGAGCGCGGAGATCGCGGTGCTGCCAGACCCGGCGGACCCCGCGGTTGTCGCGCGGGTCGACACCGCGGAACTGCTGCCGCCCACCGACCAGGAACTGCAGCGGTACGGGGCGATCATGGTGCGGCGCAGTCACCGCGGCGCGTTCACCGGGCTGCCGGTCACTGCCGAGCAGACCGCGCGGGTCGTGCAGGCCGCGGTGACCACCGGAGCGGAGGCGACCCGGCTGGACGGGATGGAGCGGCTGGCGAAGTTCTTCGAGCACGCCGCGCGCGCCCTCCGGAACGACGAGGCCTACCAAAGCGAACTCGCGCTCTGGACGATCCGGGACGAAGCCGCACACCGGAACGGCGCGGGAATGCGGTTTTCCGCGCTGCCGCCCGGCGAAGTGCCGTGGGCCGGGCTGGTGAGAAGGGCGACGGTGCTTCCGGACCTGCGGGTGCTGCGGGAACGGCTCGAAGCGGAAACCCTGCTGCTGTTCACGACGGTCGGCGACGCGCGGATCGACCACATCCACGCTGGTTACGCACTGGAGCGCGGTTGGCTCGAAGGGGTGACCCTCGGCCTGGCGGGCGCGGTGCTGACGCAGCCGTTGCGCGTGCCCGAGGTGCGTTCGGCGCTGTGCGAGGACTACCGGCTCGCCGGCTTCCCGCAGGCGCTGCTGCGGCTGGGGCGCTCGACCCGGGTGGCACCGGCGAGCCTGCGCCGCGGCGTCGCCGAGGTGCTCGGCGAGAAGTGGCGGGAACGGCGATGAACACGAGTCCGGTGCTGGTCGGGGTCGACGGGAGCGAGCAGGCCGCCGCGGCCGCCCGGTGGGCCGCGCACGAGGCGGTCCTGCGGCACGTGCCGTTGACCGTGTTCGCGGCGTTCGGGTTCGCCGACAGCGGCTTCGGCGGACGGTACCCGCCCGCGGACTGGCTGGAGGCAAAGGAAACCGCAGCGGAGGCCGTGCTGCAAGCCGTCCGGGAGGACCTCGCGGACGCCGAGCCCCGGGTCCGGATCACCGTCGAGACGAGCCCGGCCGGACCGGAGGTCGCGCTGCGGGAAGCCTCGGCGAAAGCGCGGCTGCTCGTGCTGGGCGAACCGACTGGGACGCTGTCCGGGCTGCTCGCGGGCTCGCCGGACATCGACCTCGCCGCGCACGCGCACTGTCCGGTGGCGGTCGTCCGGGGCACGGTCCGCGCTGACGGTCCGGTCGTCGTCGGCGTCGACGGAAGCCCGCTCAGCGACGCGGCGATCGCTTGTGCGTTCGAGGAGGCCGCGGTGCACGGCGTGCCCTTGGTCGCGTTGCACGCGTGGCTCGACGCCGACCGGTTGCGGCTGTTCGGCGACCGGGATTTTCCTTTTGAGGCAAGGGAAGCCGAGCACCGGCTGCTGGCACAGCGACTCGCCGGATACGGCGCGTTGTACCCAGACGTGCGCGTGGAGCAGATCGTCGAGCAGGACCGGCCGCGCGACCGGTTGATCGAGTGGAGCGCGCGGGCCTCGCTGGTGGTGCTGGGCAGCCGCGGGCGGGGCGGGTTCACCGGCATGGTGCTCGGCTCGACCAGTCACGCATTGCTGCACCACGCCGAATGCCCGGTGCTTGTTGTGCACGCGGGCGTGCTGACTGTACACAGTGGACACTCCGGATAGTGCGCTGAGGACGTTGGTCCTTCCCGCCGAGGACTCCGGACCGGAGCGCCCGGACCGTTCCAATGCCTATTTTCGTGGCAGCACAAGGAAAGGATGGACCCGATGCGCGCACGCGATCTGATGTCCGCGCCGGTGGAGACGGTGCATCCGTGGACACCGGCGAAGGAAGCGGCCGAGATGCTGTCCGAGCACGGTTTCACCGCGCTGCCGGTGGTGGACGACGACGACCGGCTGATCGGCATCGTCACCGAGGCCGACCTGATCCGCGGCCGGATCCCGGCGGACGCGCGGGCGGAATACCGGCATCCGCACCACCCGCACGCGGCCGAGACGACGGTGGGCGCGGTGATGACCTCGCCGGCGACCGCGATGTCGTCCGGCACCGACGTCGCCGACCTGTGCCAGGCGCTGGTGGACGGGCGGATCCGGGCGATGCCGATCGTGGACGGCAGCCGGGTGGTCGGCATCGTGACGCGCGGCGACGTGGTGCGGGTGCTGGCCAGGGAGGACCACGCGATCGCCGCGGACGTGCGGCACCGGCTGGAGATTTACGGCGGCGCGGGCCGCTGGCAGGTCGAGGTGCACGACGGGATCGTGCGGATTGTCGACCTTTTCGACGACGTCACCGATCGCCACGTCGCGACACTGCTGGCGCTCGCCGTGCCCGGCGTGGTGGGAGCGGACACCGTGTCCGCGGAACAGGAGGTGGGGAGATGACTGACCGGAACCGCACAGTGCTCGTCGGGGTCGACGGTTCGGAGGGAGCCTCGGACGCGGTCCGCTGGGCCGCGCAGCTCGCCGCGGGCCGTGATTTCGACCTGGAGCTGGTGCACTGCCTGCAGATCACCGGCCTCGCCTACGGCGGCGGCCTAGCGGGCGGCGCGGTGCTGTTCGAGGGCATGCAACAGGACGGCGAACGGATCGCGGGCGAGGCGCGGGAGCTGGCGCTTTCGGTGGACAGTTCGCTCGAGGTCCGTACCGAGGTGCTGACCGACTCCGCGCAGGCGCTGCTGATCGACCGTTCGAAGAAGGCCCGGATGGTCGTGCTCGGCCGGACCGGGATCGGCGGCTTCACCGGGATGCTGGTGGGCGCGACGACCGCGGCGGTGGTGAGCCACGCGGGCTGCCCGGTCGCGGTGGTCCGCGGGCGGCACGGCGACGGGCCGGTTCCGCAGGACGGACCGGTCGTGGTCGGGGTCGACGGCAGCCCGAACAGCGAGGCGGCGATCGCGGCGGCGTTCGAGGAGGCCAGTTTCCGGAAGGCTCCGCTGGTCGCGGTGCACGCCTGGGCCGACGTGGTCTACGACTCGGCCGAAGGCACGGCGCGGCTCATGCCGCAGTGGGAAACCCTGCAGCCGACCGAGGAACGGCTCCTGGCGCAGCGGCTCGCGGGCTGGCAGGAGAAGTACCCGGACGTCGAGGTGCGGCGGAAGCTGGTCCGCGACCGGCCCCGGCACGTGCTGCTCGCCGAGTCCGACCGGGCCCAGTTGCTGGTCGTCGGGAGCCGGGGGCGCGGCGGGTTCGCCGGGATGCTGCTCGGCTCGACGAGCCAGGCGATGGTCCACCACTCCGCGTGCCCGGTGCTCGTGGTGCGGGAGCCGAAGCGGTGACCGCGACCGAGGCTCCCGTCGCGGCGCTCAGCGCCGAGGAACTGGCCCAGGTCGACGCCCAGTGGCGCGCCGCGAACTACCTCGCCGCGGGCCAGATCTACCTGATGGGCGATCCGCTGCTGCGCGAACCGCTGGAGCCGGCGCAGATCAAGCCCCGGCTCCTCGGGCACTGGGGCACCTCGCCCGGCCTGAACTTCGTGTACGCCCACCTCAACCGCGCGATCCTGGCGCACGGCCTCGACGCGATGTTCGTGACCGGACCGGGCCACGGCGGCCCGGCGCTGCTGGCGAGCACCTGGCTGGAGGGCAGCTACGCGGAGGCGTGGCCCGAGGTGTCGCGGGACTCCGAGGGGATGGACCGGCTGTTCCGGCAGTTCTCCTTTCCCGGCGGCGTGCCGAGCCACGTGTCCCCGCACGTGCCGGGGTCGATCCACGAGGGCGGCGAACTGGGGTACTCGCTCGCGCACGCGTTCGGCGCCGCGTTCGACAACCCGGGCCTGCTCGTCGCGTGCGTCGTCGGCGACGGCGAGGCGGAGACCGGCCCGCTCGCGACGAGCTGGCAGGCCAGCCGGTTCCTCGACCCGCGCCGCGACGGGGCGGTGCTGCCGATCCTGCACCTGAACGGCTACAAGATCGCCAATCCGACCGTGCTGTCCCGGATTCCGCCGTCCGAATTGGACTCGCTGCTGCGCGGAGCGGGCTGGGCTCCGGTGTATGCCGAGGGCGACGAGCCGGTGGCGATGCACCAGGCGATGGCCGCCGCGCTGGACGGGGTGGTCGCCGACCTGGCCCGGATCCGCCGCGACGGCACGGGGCCGTGGCCGATGATCGTGCTCCGGTCGCCGAAGGGATGGACCGGACCGGCCACAGTGGACGGTCAGCAGGTCGAAGGCACGTGGCGCGCGCATCAGGTGCCGCTGACCCGGGTGCGCGAGGACCCGGCGCACCTGCGGCAGCTGGAGGACTGGCTGCGCTCCTACCGGCCGGAGGAGCTGTTCGACGCCGCCGGCCGCCCGACCGCGGCGGTCACTGCCCTGATCCCCAGCGGCTCGCGGAGGATGGGCGCGAACCCGCACGCGAACGGCGGCGTGCTGCTGCGCCCGCTGTCGCTGCCGCCGGTCGCCGACCACGCGACGGGGGTCCAGGCGGCGGGGGAGAGCACCTCGGAACCGACCCGCGTGCTGGGCCAGTACCTCCGCGAAGTGTTCCGCCGCAACGCCGGCCGGGCGAACTTCCGGCTGTTCGGCCCGGACGAAACCGCTTCGAACCGGCTCGACGCGGTGTACGACGTGACCGCGAAGACGTGGGAGCTGCCGTCCGGTCCGCCGGACGACCGTCTCGCCCCGGACGGCCGCGTCATGGAGGTGCTCTCCGAACACCTCTGCCAGGGCTGGCTGGAGGGCTACCTGCTGAGCGGCAGGCACGGGCTGTTCTCCTGCTACGAGGCGTTCGCGCACATCGTGGACTCGATGGTGAACCAGCACATCAAATGGCTGCGCGTGCACCGCGAGATCCCCTGGCGGCGGCCGGTGGCGTCGCTGAACTACCTGCTCACCTCGCACGTCTGGCGCCAAGACCACAACGGTTTTTCCCACCAGGACCCGGGTTTCGTCGACCACGTGGCGAACAAGGCCCCGGAGGTCGTGCGGGTGTACTTCCCGCCGGACGCCAACACGCTCCTGGAGGTCGCCGCGCACTGCCTGCGCAGCCGGGACCTGGTGAACGTGGTGGTCGCGGGCAAGAACGAGACGCCGGACTGGCTGGACGCGGAAGAAGCCGCGCTGCACTGCGCACGGGGACTGGGCATCTGGGAATGGGCGAGCACGCACGCGGACCGGGAGCCGGACGTCGTGCTCGCCTGCGCCGGCGACGCACCGACGCTGGAAGTCCTTGCCGCAGCGGCGATCTTGCGCACGGAACTGCCCTCGCTCGCGGTCCGGGTGGTGAACGTGGTGGACCTGATGCGGCTCCAGCCGGAAGCGGAGCATCCGCACGGGCTGAGCGACCGGGAGTTCGACGCGCTGTTCACCCCGGACCGTCCGGTGCTCTTCGCCTATCACGGCTACCCGTGGCTGATCCACCGGCTGGCCTACCGCCGCGCGAACCACGCCGGGCTGCACGTGCGCGGCTACACCGAGCACGGCACCACGACCACGCCGTTCGACATGCTGGTGCGCAACCGGATGGACCGGTTCCAGCTGGTGATCGACGTGCTGGACCGGGTGCCCGGGCTGCTTTCCGCCACCGGCCCGCTGCGCCAGCGGATGACCAGGGCCCAGGAACGGCACCGCCACTGGATCACCCGGTACGGCGAGGACCTGCCGGAGGTGCGGGAGTGGCGGTGGCCGGGCCGGTGACGGCCGTCCGGCGGGCACGCGAAACGGGGTCGGGTGCCCGCGGGTGGGCGTTCTTCTTGACCGGGAGAGAATCCAGTGGGGTCACCCGGCCGCGGCGGCAGCCAGCCGCTCCGCCGCTTCCGGCGTGACCGCGACGACCGGGCAGCGCGAGTACCGCACGCATTCCCGCGAGACGCTGCCCAGCATCAGCTGCCGGGTCAGCCCGGCCCCGTTCGCGCCGACCACCAGCAGGTCCGCGTCGGCGGACGCGGCAACGAGTTCGGTTGCCGGGTCGCCGTGCGGGGTGGAGATCGAAACGTCCGGGGCGTCCGGGAATTCCCGCCGGATTCTCGCGATGCGCTCGTGCGGCAGGCAGCACGGGTCCGGACGGCGGCCGTGCGGCTGGAACGCGAACGACGTCCCGGGAAGCAGCGTGTCCGCGGGGCGCACCACCACGGCCAGCACGCGGTCGCCGGGTTGCGCGGCGACGCCGAGCACCCAGCGCAGGGCCGCGTCGCCAGGTGGCGAGCCGTCGACGCCGACGACGATGAGACGGTCGGAGAAGTTCATTTTCGTGCCTCTTTCTTCGGGTTCCGGCCGATAGTGCGGCAGGGTCCGGGCCCGTGGACAGGGCCGTAGGTCCTCGCTGCGCACAGGGACGTCTGCGGCGCGCGCGATGACTTTCGGCCCCAGCTTCGCGCACCGGCCGGCCACCAGCATGGAAGGGACCGGGGCGACGGACCCCGGCCTCAGGAGCGACCACATGGACAACTCGGCACCCGCCGATCTAGCCCCCGCGGAAACCGCCACCCTCGCCCGCGCGGTCAGCCGGGCCCCGTCGGTGCACAACAGCCAGCCCTGGCGGCTGTGCGTCCGCGGCTCCGATGTCGACCTCGTCGAGCGCACCGAGATCGTGCTGCCCCGGCACGATCCGGAGGGCCGGGACCGGCTGCTCTCGTGCGGAGCCGCGCTCGCGAACCTGCAGCTCGCCGCACAAGCGCTCCGCCGCGACATCACCACGTCTTTCCCCTCGCACGGCGACGTGGCCGCGACTGTCCACACCAGACCGGGCGCTGCGCCGGCCCGCGCGGACCTGGTGCGCTACCGCGCGATCGGCCGCCGCCGGAGCTATCGCCGGGAGTTCGCGTCGGAACCCGTGGACGACGTCGCCCAGCTGCTCGACACCGTCGAAGAGCCGTCGGTGCACGCCTTCGCGCCGGCCTCGGTCGGCGTCCTCGCGGAGATGCTCGGCTTCGCGACCCGGGTGTTCCGCTCCGACGCGGCCTACCAGCGCGAGCTGGAAACCTGGACCGCGCACACCTTCGGCCGCTATGCGCTGGGTGCCGTGGACGGGGTCCCGGAAGCGTCCTTCGGCGACGAACCGTTGCCCGCCGCGGGTCTCGTCCGGCGGACGACTCCGGTTCCCGACGACGTCCGGCTGGCCGAACGGCTCGCGGCGGAAACCCTGGTGGTGTTCTGCACCGACGACGACACGAGACGGGCGCACCTCGACGCTGGCGTCGCGCTCCAGCGGATGTGGCTGGAGGCGACCGCGCGCGGCCTCGCCGGTTCCGTGCTCACCCAGCCGCTGCACCTGACCGGATTCCGGGAGCACCTCGCCGAGCGGCTCGGGCTTCCCGGGCTGCCGCAGGCGATCTTCCGGTGCGGGCACCCGGTTTCGGCGGCCCCGCCCTCGCCCCGGCTGCCGCTGGGCGAACTGCTCGCCCACGACCTTCCCGGCCGTCCGGAATGAACCGGGGCCGTTGGTCCCTCGGATTCGGGACGGGTTCCGCTACCTCCGCGGGCCTCGGCGAGCGACGCTCGGTGCAGCGCCCCCACAGCCGGAGCCCCCACCCCCGGAGACTGCGATGAACGGATTCCTGCCCCTTGTCGTCGACCAAGCGCTCGCGGCCGCCGTGCGCGCGCCGTCCCCGCAGAACACGCAACCGTGGCGGTTCGTCGTCGACGGCCCCCGGATCGACGTGTGGCTGGACCGGGACCGGGTGCTGGCGGTCGCCGACCCGGCCGGGCGCGAGGCCCGGCTGTCCTGCGGCGCGGCGATCGGCAACCTGACGCTCGCGTTGCGGGTCAACGGGGTGCGCAGCCGGGTGCGGATCCTCCCGGACGCGGCCGAGCACGACCTGCTGGCGGTGGTCTCGATCGAGGGCAACACCCGTCCGTCCACTCTGGACCGACGGCTCACCGAGGCGATCTACCGGCGCCACACCAACCGGCGTCCGCTGTCGGAGCGGGAGGTGCCGGCGTCCGCGCGGGCGAGTCTGCGCTCGGCCGCGCTCGGCGAAGGCGGACAGCTGGAATTCCTGGACGCCTCGGGCCGGTACGCGCAGGTGTCCGCGCTGGTCCGCCGCGCGGAGACGGAACTGGCCACCGACCCGGATTTCCGGGCGGAAGCGGCGCAGTGGACGGGCCGTTCCGCGGACTGCCCGGACGGCGTGCCCACGACCGGGTTCGGGCCGCCCGCCGACGTCCCCGGCGTGGTGTCGCTGCGCTCTTCGCACGAGAACCGGTCGATCCCGCCGCGGCAGTTCGAGCAGGATCCGGTGCTGGCCGCGGTGCTGACCCGCGACCAGGGCGCGGCGGCCGACGTGCGCGGCGGGATGATCATGGAACGCGTCCTGCTGACCGCGACCGCCGAAGGACTGGCGACGTCGTTCCTGTCCCAGCCGTTCGAGGCCCGCTCCACCCGGGCGCGGCTGCTGGCCGCCTTCCGCGACCTGGGGCAGGTGCACACGTTGCTGCGCATCGGGTACGGGCTGCCCACGCGGATGACCGCCCGGCGCCCGGCCCCGGAAGTCACGACGGTGCGCAGCGCGCCGAAGGTCCCGGCGTGGTGACCGGTCCGGTCAGGACGTTCCGGGACGGGCCCGGAGCACGTCCTGGAACGTGACCATGCCGACGAGGATTCCGTCGTCGAGCACCGGCAGCGAACGGACCCCGGCCTCGGCCATCCGGTCGGCCAGGTCGCTCACCTCCAGTCCCGCCGCCGCGGCGAGCCCCGGGGTGCGCATGACGCTCGCGGCGGTGCGGTGCCCGCCGAGCAGGACGCCGGCGTCCGGGCCCGCCTCGCCGGGAGTTCCCGCGCGGACCACGTCCTCCTCGTTCAGCAGGCCCAGCAGCCGTCCCCGCCCGTCGACGACCGGCAGGGCGGTGAACCCGTGCCGGGTCATCAGCTGGGCCGCCTCCGCCAGCGAGGCCGAAGGCGTCACCGCGATCACCGGGGTGGTCATGATGTCGCGCACGTGCATGGATGTCTCCGTTCGTCCCGGCCTGCTTCGACGATCACTCTCGGAACCTCGGCGCGCCAAGGGTCTTTGGTCCCCGCCGCCCGGCCCAACTCCTCTGTGGACAGCGCCGTTCCCCGGCGATTCTGGTGGGTGAACCGGTCCGGAACGGCGGAAGGCGCGAGAGATGAATATGCCTGCTGACCGCGTCGCACGCTGGTGGCGCGTGCTCGTTCCCGGCCGTGGTTCGGTGGCGCGGCTTTCCGATCGGGCGCAGGCCGGTCTTCTTCTCGGGGTGGTTCTGGTGGCGCTGGCTGCGGTCCCGTTCGCGGCCGCGGCGGGCTCGGAGCTGTACGGGACGCAGAAGCCGGTCTCGGCGGAACAGGTGGCGCAGCGCAGTCTGGTGACGGCAGTGCTGCTGGCCGACGGCCCGGCGACCACGGTGAGCGGGCGCAGCGGCGTCGTCGCGAACTCCGCACCGACGGACGCGGCCTGGCCGGCACCGGACGGGTCGCGCCGAGTCGGGAAGGTGGCGGCCGACGAGGGCGCGCGGCGCGGCGAGCAGCTCTCGATCTGGGTCGACCGGGCCGGGAACCCGGTGCCGCCGCCGCTGAGCGCCGCGGCCGTGCTGGTCGACGCGGTGTGCCTGGCGCTGGGGTTGTGGGCGTCGGTGTGCTTGCTGCTGGCGCTGGGATACGGCACCACGGTGTTCGCGCTGAACCGGCACCGGATGGCCGAGTGGCAGCGCGAATGGGACGTCGAACAGGAAAAGCGCACGCACCCGTGACCGAGGGTTTCAGGATCGCTGGTACACCCGCGCCTCCAGCGGTTGCAGGACGTCGTCCACGGAGTACCGAGGGGTCGCCGGCAGCGGGTCCGCGTTGGCCGGAGCCCAGCCGATGCGCAGGACCAGCTGCGGGAACGCGCCGGAGGTCACCTTCCCCTCGACGGTGCGGCGGACGCCGGGCAGTTCGAGCGGTTCGGTCAGCGGGCAGCTGGCGAGGCCGAAGCGGGTCGCGGTGAGCAGTGCGGCGCTCGTAGCCTCTCCAGCGCGCAGCCGGGACAGGCGGTCGTCGGACGCGGTGCTCAGCACGAGCAGCACCGTTTCGTCGTCCTCTCCGAGGGCTTCCTCGATCGCGGTGGCCAAGCAGCACCGCTCGGCCTCCTCGGCGACACACACGACAACGCCTTCCTCCGCGACAGCTTCGGCGATCCCCGCGAGATGCCTGCGGGGCACGCGCCAGGAGCTGTGCCGCCGCCGATCCGTGCGGCGGAGGGGGATCGCGGCAGCGAGCGCGACCTCGTCGAGGGTCGGTTCGTGCCGGTGGAGTTCGACGGCCGCGAGGTGGTCGGGATCGGCCGGGTCGGGCAGCCGGTGCGTCTCGGCGCGCCAGCCGAGCGCGGCGAAGGCGATGCGGAGGTGGTGCAGCGCGGCCCCGCAGCTGAGCACCAGATCCCGCTCGTCCGGAACGGTCCCGGCCGGGGGCCGCGACGCGTCGGCATAGAGGTGCAGGGACCGGTAGCCGACCGCGAAGCGCCAGGGCTGGGCGTTGTGCGCCGACGGGGCGCGGACGGCCATCCCAACGGCGGTGGTGACGGTGGAGGCGGCGGGGAGTCCGCGTTCCATGGCGACCTTCTTCGTCTCGTCCGATGCTCCGGCCACCCTGGCAGCAGCTCGATGTCCTGGGCAGGGCCGGAATTCCCCGGACCGCGGGACTTTGGCCGCCGCGCCGGTTTGCCCCGGCGCGATCTTTGCGGCATCTTTACGCCTGGAGTGCCGGGAAGTCTGGTCGGCCCGCTCGTGCCCAGCCGGGCGACGAGCCGGACGACCGACCCCGAGGAGCCCCCGATGACCGTTCTGCCGCCGGCGCCGCTGTCAGGTGTGCGGAAAGAAATCCCGAGGTCCGGCGGAACGCTCCGGCGCGCCGTAGCCTGGGGGCATGCGCGCAGCGGAGCTGGCCGAGGAGTTCCCGGTCGTCGGCCTGGACTCGGACGCGCTGGCGGCCGCCCGGCTGCTGGCCGAGCGCAGGCTGCCCGGGCTGGTGGTGACGGAAGAGTCCGGGTGCCCGCATTCGGTGCTGCCCGCCTCGGACGTCGTGCAGTTCCTGGTGCCGCCCTACGTGCGCGACGACCCGTCGCTCGCCGGGGTGCTCAGCGAATCGACGGCCGACCGGGTCGCGGACAAACTGGCCGGCCGGACGGTGCGCGAGCTGCTGCCCGCCGAACCGCGCGAACTGCCGAGGGTGGACGCCGACGACACGATCGTGGAGGTCGCCGCGACGATGGCCCGGCTGCGCTGTCCGCTCGTAGCGGTCATGCGGGACCGGACCCTGCTCGGCGTGGTGTCCGCGTCGCGGCTGCTGGAGCTGGCTTTGGCGCCTCGCTGACCCGGGCGGCCCACCGGTGAGCACGGTCATCGCGGTCGTCGTGTTCGTGGTGGCCTACGTTTTCATCGCGACCGAGAAGATCCCGAAGATGACCGCCGCCCTGGCCGGGGCGGGCGTGGTGCTCGCGACCGGGGTGAGCGGTTCGGCGGACGCGTTCTTCTCCGAGGACACCGGCGTCGACTGGAACGTGCTGTTCCTGCTGCTCGGCATGATGATCATCGTCGGGATCCTGCGCCGCACCGGCGTGTTCGAGTTCGTCGCGATCTGGGCGGCCAAGCGCGCCAAGGGATCGCCGCTGCGGATCATGCTGCTGCTGGCGCTGATCACGGCGGTCGCCTCGGCGTTCCTGGACAACGTGACCACGGTGCTGCTGATCGCGCCGGTGACGCTGCTGGTGTGCGACCGGCTCGACATCAGCCCCGCGCCGTTCCTGATCGCCGAGGTCCTCGCGTCCAACATCGGCGGCACCGCGACCCTCATCGGCGATCCGCCGAACATCATCATCGGCAGCCGCGCGGGGTTGTCGTTCAACGACTTCCTGGTCAACCTGACGCCGATCGTCGCGATCGAACTCGTCGTGCTGGCGCTGGTGCTGCCGTGGCTGTTCCGCGGCTCGTTCACCGTCGATCCGCAGCGGGTCGCGGACGTGATGGCACTCAAGGAGCGCGAGGCGATCCGGCAGCCGAAGCTGCTGATCAAATCCGGGATCGTGCTGCTGCTGGTGTTCGCCGGCTTCGTGCTGCACTCGGTGGTCCACCTGGACCCGTCAGTGGTCGCACTGCTCGGCGCCGGCCTGCTCGTGCTGGTTTCGGGCACGCAGCCGAAGCAGTACCTCGACGGCGTCGAATGGGAAACGCTGCTGTTCTTCGCCGGCCTGTTCATCATGATCGGGGCGCTGGTCAAGACCGGCGTGATCGACTGGCTGGCGAAGCTGGCCGCCGGCGCCACCGGCGGGAACGCGCTGCTGGCGGTGTTCCTGATCCTGGGCGTGTCCGCGCTGCTGTCCGGCGTGATCGACAACATCCCGTACGTGGCCACGATGAGCCCGCTCGTGCTCGCGCTGACCAACGACATCCCCGATCCCGCGCACTCCGAGGCGCTGTGGTGGTCGCTGGCGCTGGGCGCGGACTTCGGCGGCAACATGACCGCGGTCGGGGCCAGCGCCAACGTCGTCGTGCTGGGCATCGCCGCGCGATCGGGCACGCCGATCTCGTTCTGGGAATTCACGAAGAAGGGAGCGGTCGTCACAGTGATCACGGTGGCGGTCGCCGCGCCGTACCTGTGGTTGCGCTACTTCGTGTTCTGATCCGCGCTCCGAGGGGCTGCCTGCTGGACGGCGGGCCTGTCGGGCGGGGAGCGGTGTGCGGTCTGTGAGGGGCTCCTTGAGGGAATCAGATTCCCTGAAGGTTCCCTTCACAGACTCACGTAAATGGTCAGATGGGAATCAATCGGGCATCTTTCCTAGCTTGGCGTCCCGTGTGGACAGTCGGCAGGCTGAGGCCGCTCGGCTTAAGTCCCTGGCATGGGAATCCAGGCCCGCGAGGGCCCTTCAGGGACTTCTGCGGCAACGCCGGGGAGGACTAGCGCCCCAATGTGGCATGGGGTGCATGCGACGCACCCGATGCCACATTGGGTGCGTCGCATGCGCAGCCAGGCGGGCATCAATCGGGCATTCCGGTGGCGTTGAAGTCCTTTATGGACGGTCAACAGTCCGCGGCGACGCAGCCTAAGTCCTGGCATCGGGCCTCTGCGGGAGCGGGGCCCGCCAAGGTGTGAGCGAGACCGCAACACTGTCCATGGACAACTGTTGCATACTGCACCGATGTCTTCGGGGATAAGCGGTCTCGTCGTGCCCGCGCGGCAGCCGGTCGGCCGGTGGGTGCGGGAGAGCCGGACCGGGCTGGTCGTGCTGGCGGTGCTGATCGGTGCGGGCGCGGGTTTGGGCGCGGTGGTGTTCCGGTGGCTGATCACGTCGTTCACGCACGTGTTCTCCGGGCACGAGGACTACTCGGCGGCCGGCCGTGCGGCGCATCCGTGGTTCCCGGCGCTGGGGCCGTGGTTCCTGCTGCTGGCCCCGGTGGTCGCGGGCCTGGTGTACGGGCCGCTGGTGCACCGGTTCGCCCCGGAGGCGCGGGGGCACGGGGTGCCGGAGGTGATGTACGCCGTCGCGGAGCGGGGCGGGCGGATTCCGGTGCAGGTGAGCGTGGTGAAGGCGCTGGCGTCGGCGTTGACGATCGGCTCTGGCGGTTCGGTGGGCCGGGAGGGGCCGATCGTGCAGATCGGGTCCGCGCTCGGCTCGGCGCTCGGCCGGACGGCGCGGCTGCCCGAATCACGGCTGCGGGTGCTGGTGGCGTGCGGCGCGGCGGGCGGGATCGCGGCGACGTTCAACGCGCCGCTGGCCGGTCCGTTCTTCGCGATGGAGCTGATCCTGCGCGATTTCGCCGCCGAATCGTTCGGGGCGGTGGTGCTCGCGAGCGTGACGGCGAGCGTGGTCGGGCGCGCGGTGCTGGGCAACGCGCCGTTCCTGGACCTGCCGCCGTTCACGCTGCGGAGTCCGGTGGAGTACCTGCTGTTTGTGGCGCTGGGCCTGGTCGTCGGCGCGTGCGGGGTGCTGTTCACCCGGGCGCTGTACTGGATCGAGGACCTGTGCGACCGCCTGTGGCGGGGCCCGGAGTGGCTGCGCCCGGCCGTCGGCGGGCTCTTCCTCGGCGGGCTGCTGCTTGCGCTGCCGCAGATGTACGGGGTGGGCTATCCGGTGCTGCAGAACGCGGTCGAGGGGCACTACGTCTTCGGGTTCCTGCTGGTGCTGCTGCTCGGGAAGATCGTGGCGACCAGCCTGACGATCGGGATCGGCGGCTCGGGCGGGGTGTTCGCGCCGTCGCTGTTCATCGGCGCGATGGCGGGGACGGCGTTCGGGATCGGGGTGCACGCGTGGCTGCCGTCGGTGACCGCGTCGCCGGGCGTGTACGGGCTGATCGGCATGGGCGCGGCGTTCGCGGGCGCGGCGCGGGCCCCGATCACGGCGGTGATCGTGCTGTTCGAGCTGACCGGGCAGTACACGGTGATCCTGCCGATGCTGACCGCCATCGTGATCGCGACCGCCGTGAGCCGCGCGCTGAGCCGGGACACGATCTACACGCTCAAGCTCCGTCGCCGCGGCATCGACCTGGACCAGCATCCCTCCGCGCGACGGCTGGCTGGCACCAAAGTCTCGGCCGTCACCGAGTCGCTGCCGGAGCCGCTGCGCGAAGACTTGCCGCTGGAGCTGGCCGCGCACGCGCTGGCGTTGTCGGGCCACGGAATCCTGCCGGTTGTCGACGAGGATGGCCGGTACCAGGGCTGCGCCACCGCCCGCGCGGTCGCCGAGGCGGTGGCTGACGACCACGCGGGCCGGGTCGGGGACCTCGCCGAGCTGCCTCCGTTGGTGACGAGCGATTCGACGCTTGCCGACGCGCTTGACGCACTCGCGCAGGCTCCGGGGACCGGTCTTCCGGTGCTGACCGGGGGCGATGAGCTGACCGGGTGGATCACGCATCAATCGGTGCTCACCGCGCTGGAACCTGCGGGGATTGGGAGGTGAGAGAGCGACGGTCGTGAAATCCTCAGCGCGTGACGATGGAGCAACTCGCCGACGCGGCGCGCACTGGCCGTGAACTCGACCTGACCGGCAGCGAACCGCTCGACGCTGCCGTTCTCGTCGAACTGCTCGCCGCCGACCGGCCGCCGCGCGCGGTCCGGCTCCGGGGCGCCCGGATCGTCGGCGAGCTGGACCTCGGTGCGATGACGATCGACTGCCCGCTGGCGCTGGAGCAGTGTGTCTTCACCGGCGCGGTCCGCCTCACCGAAACAGAGGCGAAGTCGATCGGCCTGCGCGGGAGCCAGGTCGGCTACCTCAGGGCGGACAACGTCCGGACCACCGGGTTTCTCGACCTCGCCGAGATCGAGGTCGCCCGCGGGATGAATCTCAACGGCGCGCACATCGGCCGGGATCTGTACCTGACCCGCGCACGGCTCCGCCATCTCGAGAAGACCTCCCTGCTGGCCATGGGCATCGAGGTCGGCGGCAACCTGGCTGCCCGCGACCTGACCGCCGAGGGCGAATTGGCCTTCACCGACACGGCGATCGGCGGGCATTTCGACTTCTCCGGCGCGAGCGTGCGCAACCCCGGCGGCACCGCCCTGACCGCGGACAACCTCCAGGTGGGGACCTCCCTGCTCGCCGAAAGGTTTTCCGCCGCCGGGGCGGTGTTCCTCAGCGGGGCGCGGGTCGGCGGGAACCTGGTCCTCGACGACGCGCGACTGTCCAACCCGGACGCTTTCGCGCTCTCGGCGGACCAGATTTCCGTGGCGCACGACATTTCCTTCCGGAACGGATTCTCGTCCGACGGCCCGATCCGCCTGATCGAGGCGCGGGTCGGCGGCCGGGTGGTGTTCGACGGATCGGTGACGACCCGGCAGTATCCCGCGTTCGTCGGCGACGGCATCCACGTCGAGGGCGACCTGGAGTTCCGCAGGGACTTCACGGCCGACGGCGAAATTCGCCTGGTGGACGGGAGGATCGGGCACAAGCTCCGGTTCGTCGGGACGAGCACGGTGCCCGCGGGCGGGGCGGCATTCGAACTCAGCTCCGCGCAGGCGGACATTCTCGAACTGCTGCCCGCGGAACCGTTTCGCGGCCAGGTCGACGTGGTGCGCACCCGGGTCAACGAACTGTTCGACGAGCCGGGCCGCTGGCCGTCCGAGCCGGGGCTCGCCGGGTTCGAGTACCAGATCCTGCGCAACGAGGGCGCGAGCGTGCGGCAGCGTCTGTCGTGGCTGCGCAGCGACGGATTCGGCTACTCTCCGGCCGGCTACGACCAGCTGGCCGCTGCTTACCGGCGGCGCGGGCGCGTGGAAGCCGCGCGCCGGGTGCAGGTGGCCAAGCAGTGGCGCCGCAGGCGGGTCCTGAACCCGCTGGGCAAGCTCTGGAACTGGTTGCTGTACTTGACAGTCGGCTACGGCTACCGCACCTGGCTGGCCGGTCTGTGGCTGGTGCTGCTGGTCTCGTTCGGGACGTCGCTGTTCGGCGGCGCCTACCGGTCGGACATGCGGGCGGCGGCCCCCTCCGGGCCCGCGTTCCAGCCGATCGCCTACTCGCTCGACGTGCTCATTCCGATCGTCGACCTCGGCCAGAAGAAGGCGTGGTACCCGCAAGGCCCCGCGCAGGTCTGGTCGTGGGTCTTCACCGGCGCGGGCTGGGTGCTCACCACCGCGGTGGTCGCCGGGCTCACCAACGCGCTGAAACGGGACTGAGTCAGCCGCGCGCCCGGGGGAGTTCGACGACGAACCGCGCCCCGCCGCCCGGCCGGTCCTCCGCCCAGACCCGGCCGTCGTGGCGGTGCACGTGTTCGGCGACGATCGCCAGTCCGAGCCCGGTTCCCGCGTCCGGATCCCGCCGTCCGGCGTGCACTCCGCGGGAGAACCGCTCGAAAATGCGCTCCCGGAGTTCCTCTGGGACCCCGTCGCCAGCGTCATCGACCTCTAGCCGGACGACGCTGTCCCGCGCGTAGGCGGCCACCCGTACCGCGCCGCCGCCGTAGCGCGCCGCGTTGTCGAGAAGGTTCGCCAAGACCCGGTCGAGGCGTCGGCGGTCGGCGGCCACCAGCAGCGGTTCAGTAGCGAGGTCCAGCGCGGGACGCGGGGCCGGGCTGCTCGCGACGCCGCCGCGCACGAGCGCGCCGAGGTCGACCAGTTCGCGTTCCTCGCCGTTGTCCGCCTGGTCGACCGCCGAGATCTCCAGCAGGTCGAGCACCATGCCGCGGAACCGGTGCAGTTCGGCCAGCAGGAGCTGCAGCGCCTTTTGCGCGGGCGGGGGCATGGCGTCGCGGCGGCGGTCGAGCACTTCGGCCACCGAGGTCATCGTGGTGAGCGGCGAGCGGAGTTCGTGGCTGACGTCGGCGGCGAACCGGGCGTCGCGGCGGACGCGCTGCTCCAGCGCGGCGGCGGTCGAGTTGAAGGTCGCGGCGAGCGGGGCGAGGTCCGGGCCGGACTGTTCGGGCAGCCGGGCGCTGAGGTCGCCGCGGGCGATCCGGGCGGCGGTCTCGGTGAACGCGGCGAGCGGCCGGAGCGCGCGCTGGGCCGCCCACGCGCCGAGCACGACCCCGAACAGGCCGCACACCACCGTGCCGGAGAACAGGATCATCCGCAGGTTCTGGAAGGTCCGTTCGAGCCCGAGCAGCGGATGCAGTTCGACGTAGAAGCCGTTCGGGATGGCGAGCGGTTGCGCGACCGCGAGAACCGGGATCCCGTCGGCGAGGAAGCGCTCGTGCGCGGGCGCGCCCGCGTGGACCCGGGTGAGCAGGCCGGGCGGCAGGTCCTCGGGGGCGACCGGGCGTCCGGCGGTGCGCCAGCCGCCGGGAAGGGACACGAGGATGGTCGAATGCGGCCCGGCGGCGAGCGCGGGCAGCAGTTCGCCGAGACCGTCGGGTTGGTCGCGGACGGCGTTGTCAACGAGCCGCGCGTTGACCCGGGAATGGCGGTCGGCGCTCAGCTGGCGCTGGCTGAGCAGGTACCCGGTGGCCAGATGCCAGGTCGCCGCGCACAGTGCGCTGACGACCACCACCAGCCCGAGCCCGAACGCCGCGGAAACCCGCCAGCGCAAGGAAAGCCGGGGCGAAGACCCGCGGTTCACGGCCGGGGCTCGGCGCGGTAGCCGATTCCCCGGACGGTCAGCACGAGGCGCGGACAGTCGGGATCCGGTTCGACCTTGCGCCGCAACCGTCTGATGTGGACGTCGAGCAGCCGCGTGCCGCCGAAGTAGTCGCGTCCCCAGATCCGCTGCAGCAACTGCTCCCGCGTGACCACCTCGCCCTCGGCGGCGGCCAGCTCGGCCAGCAGCCGGAATTCGGTGCGGGTGAGCCGGATCGGCGCACCGTCGCGGGACACGGTTTCGTCGTGGGTGCTCAGCAGCAGATCGCCGACCTGAAGACAGCACCGCCGGACCGGCGCGGCCCGCCGCAGCAGCGCCCGGATGCGGGCCGCGAGTTCGCCGGCGACCAGCGGCTTGGTGACGTAGTCGTCGGCGCCGGCCTCCAGGCCCGCGATGACGTCCTGGCTGTCGGCGCGGGCGGTGATGATGATGACCGGCAGGTCGCCGCGCACGCGCAGCTCCTGGCAGACGGCGAGCCCGTCCATCCCGGGCAGCATCAGGTCGAGCAGGACCACGTCGACGCGCGCGGTGTCGAGTTTCTCCAGCGCTTCTTCGCCGGACGCGGCCTGCGTCACGGCACAGCCCTGATCGGCGAGCGCGAGGGAAAGCGCCGCGCTGATCAGGGCGTCGTCCTCGACCAGCAAGACTCGCACCGTCATCGGGCCGCCCTCCGCCGCAGAACCTTGCCCTAGAAATTGTTGCCTATCGCGGCAAGAGCGGGCCGGGTGCGGATTCCGGCGCGGGCAGCGAGATCCGGCGGGATTTCGGTGGTGCGCTGGCGGCGCGGTTGAGGTGCGCCTGCCGGGCGGTGCGAGCGCGAGGGAATCTGATTCCCGTGCCAGGGATTCAAGCTGCGCGGTCCCACGCCTGCTCGACCATCCACAAAGGACGCCAGAACTGCCGAAATGCCCGATTGGCACCCGTGTGACCATATCCGGAGGTCCGTGAGGGGAACCCTGGGGGACTCAGAGTCCGTGAAGGTGGCCCTCACGGACGACCCAACCCAGCCCCGCCGACCTGGGCAGGCGAGCTTCAACGAGACCCGCGGCACCGCCTTGAGTCTCTGGTATGGGAATCAGGTCCGTGAAGGACTCCTTGAGGGAATCTGGTTCCCCCATGGAGTCCTTCACGGACCTGTGAATACGGTTATCTGGGCACTAACCGGGCATTTCGTCGGCACTGATGTCCTTTATGGACGGTCAGCACCACCCGCTCAAGGCAGCTGCCGCACCAAGTAATCCCACACCGCCCGCACCGCCCGCGGATGATAGATATGCTCCCGCTTGGCCTGCGACTCCTCCGGCGGCGACCAGCTCGGCCACCCGCCAAAGGACTGCGTCAGCAGCTGCTGTTCGCAAGCCCGCTCCAGCACCACCGCGGCGACTGTCGCGCTCTCCACCGAATCGCCGACCGCGACGATCCCGTGGTTCACCAGGAACACCGCCCGGGCATCGCCGAGTTCCGCTGCCAGGGACTTGCCCAGCGCGGGCGTCAGGATCAGGTCCGCGGTTTCGGTGTAGCGCGGCACCTCGGGCGGCACGAACAGGTTGGCGGCGTGGCTCACCGGCCGCAGTTCCTGTCCGGTCGCGGCTAGGGCGACGGCGTGCGGGGCGTGCGTGTGCACCACCGCGTTGACGTCCGGCCGCGCGGCGATCACCTCGGTGTGGATCGGGTATTCGCTGTGCCGCGGGCCGGTTCCGGACACGACCTCGCCGTCCGCGTTGACGAGCTGCACGCGCTCCGGGGTGACCTCCTCCATGCCCCATTCCGCGGACTTGATCCACACGCCGCGACCGTCTTCGTCGCGGCACGAGACGTGGCCCCAGATCAGGTCGCCTTGTCCGGCGGCGGCCAGGATTCGGGAGGACAGCGCGACGAGTTCCTTTTGCGTGCTCATCGGTGCACCAGCCCGCCGTTGACGCTGAGGGTCTGCCCGGTCAGGTAGCCCGCGTCGTCGCTGAGCAGGAACGCGGCCAGCCCGGTCATGTCGTCGGCTCCGGCGGGGCGGTGCAGCGATTGGGCGCGCAGCATTGCCTCACGTTGTTCCGGGGTCACGGTTTCCCGCGCGACTTCGGTGTAGACCGGGCCCGGCGAAAGCGTGTTGACCCGGATGCCGAATTCGCCGAGTTCGCGCGCCATCGAGAACGTCATGCCGTGCACGCCGCCCTTGCTGGCCACGTAGTGCAGGTAGCCGGGACGGCCGAGCTGCACCGCATCGGAGCCGATGTTGACGACGCTGGCCGACGGCGAAGCTTGCAGCAGCGGTAGAAGCTCCGACACCAGCAGCCACGGGCCGCGGAGGTTGACCGCCATCAGCCGGTCCCATTCCTCGTCGGTGATCTCCCAGAACGGTTTCATCTTGATCGTGGAGAAGATCGCGGCGTTGTTGATCAGGCCGTCGACGCGTCCGTGCGCCTCGGTGAGCTGCGCGGCGAACTCCGCGCAGCTGGCGCGGCTGGAGACGTCGAGTGCGTACGCGCTGGCTTTGCCGGGACCGTCGAACGACGCGGCGGTGGCTTCGACGCCGTCTCGGTTGAGGTCAGCGAGCACCACGGTCGCGCCGTCGGAGACCAGACGGCGGGCGTAGGCCGCGCCGATGCCTTGCGCCGCGCCGGTGACGACGATGACCTTTCCGTCGAGTCCGTTGAGGGTCATGCGAGGCTCCAGCTTCGGTAGGAGGGTTCGCCGTCCGGGACGATCTCGGTGGACAGCAGCGTCAGGCAACCGGGGCAGAACGCCTGGCGCAGCAGGACTTTCCGGTCGACGAACGCGGCGGGATCGGCGTGGACGCCGGGCCCGGCGTCGGTGGAGGGACGTTCGTGGCGTCGTGCGTGCGCCATCGGTTGGGCGGTGGTGTCGCCGATCCGCGTCGCGCAGTGCCGGCAGACGACGGCCCCGGTCGAATCGTCCACGCGGAGGTTGAGGTCGAGGTTCACTGGTGCGCTCCTTCCGGGGGCGTGAGCCCGGCGCGCTCGTACCGCAGCCGATCGCGTTGTGCCGCAGTGGCCGCGAGATCGGGTTGACCGTCGGCCAGCACGACGCCGTAAACGCCGAGGGCGGCGAGCGCGGACACCTTGCCGGCACGAACATCCGCGGCGACGCGTTCGGGCTCGCGGTGCAGCGGGTCGCCGATCCCGCCGCCGCCCTGCCAATGGGTGAAGTAGACGTCCGCTTCGGCGAGATCGGTTTCCAGATGCGGCGGAAGGGTGTCCGCGCTGCCGCTGAGGTCGTCGATCGTCTGCGGGATCCGGCCGTTCGCGAGCTGGTCGCGCACGGTGGTGTCGCGGACGAGGACGTCCCATTGCGTGGCGGCGGGATAGCCGCCGGAAATGCCGGGAGCCTGCGGCACCGCCTTGCCGTTGGCGGAGACGACGAGGTGCACGCTGCGGGTGGGGGAGTCGTAGGGGATGAAGCAGCTCGACGCGCCGACGCCGCCGCGCCACCGGCCCGGTCCGCCGGAGTCGACCTCCTCGCGCCGCCACAGGTAGAGCATCGGGAAGCTGAACTCGTTGATCTCGATGTCGGCGATGCGGCCCATCGGGATGCAGTTCTCGCCGCCGGTGTCGACGCCGTCCCCGTCGACCTTCGCGCCGAGCCCGCCGGACATCGCGTCGCACAGCATCGTGGCGAAACCGCCGCCGCGCTGGTCGACTCCGGCCAGCAGAGTCAGGTCCCAGGTCCCACAGCAGACACTCATCGCCGACCGGCTCAGTTCGGCGTGCGTGCTCAGCAGCTGCGCGACGGTTTCGGACACCGCGTTCTGCGTGGACCAGGCCGAGTTGACCGACGCTTTCCCGATGCCGGCCGGAAAGGTGCAGTTGTTGATCGTCCCGGGCTCGCTGACGATCTCGACGCACCGGTAGATCCCGCCGGGCGACCAGGAGATGTCCGGGCACAGCATGGTCAGCAGGATCGGCAGGATCCCGCCGCGCAGCCCGGCGAGCGTGCAGTTGATGATCCCGTCGACCTGCGGGTCGGTGCCGGTGAAGTCGAAGGTCAGGGTGTCGTCCTGTTTGGACATCGCGACGACGATCTTGTGGATGTCGCGGTCGCCCGCCCGCGCGCCGTCCTGGTGCGCCACGGCCGACCAGGTCCCGTCCGGCAGCGAGCGCAGTTTCGCGCGCAGCTGGGATTCGGCGTCGCCCATCATCTTCTTCATCACGGCCTTGACCGTGTCCGGGCCGTACTTGTCGATGAGCGCGGTCAGCCGGTCCTGCGCGACGTTGTTCGCGCCGATCTTCGCGCGCAGGTCCAGCCCGACCAGCCGGGGCACGCGGGAGCGCCGCAGGTACATGTCCTCCATGTCGGAGCGCAGCCGGCCGCCTTCGACGATCTTGACCGGCGGGATCGGCAGCGCCTCCCAGAACACGTCGTGCCCCTCGACCGACCAACTGCCCGGCGACACGCCACCGAGGTCCACTTGGTGCGCGACCGCGCCGGTCCAGCAGAACAGCTGCCCGTCGTAGAACAGCGGCGCGAGAACGGTGACGTCGTTCTGGTGCAGGCCGCCGCCGATCCACGGGTCGTTGAGCAGGAACTGGTCGCCGGGCGCGATTCCCGGGTTCTCCGCGCGGTGCTCCAGCGTCCAGCGCACGGCCATGTCCAAAGCGGACCCGAGCTGCATGTTGTAGAGCCCGACCTGGACGGTCTCGCCGGTCTCGTCCATGATGCCCGCGCCGAAGTCGTTGCAGTCGGTCACGACGACCGAGCCGGACATCCGCTTGATCGCGTCGCCCATGTCGTCGGTGATCGCGACCAGCCGGTGCCGGACGACCTCGTAGGTGAGCGCGTCGACGTCGGTGGAGCTGACGCGGTGCAGGTTCAGGTCGCCGAAACGGGCTTCCGGGTCGAGGGGAGCGCCGGACTGGACGAATCGTTCGGAGCCGGCGACGGGGATGACGGCCATCAGGAGTGTTCCTTCCGCTCGGGGAAACGGATCACGAGGTTGCCCAGCCGGTCCACGGTCGCCCGGGTGCCGGGCGGCAGCGCGACGGTCGTGGTGGGCGCTTCGACGACCGCCGGACCGGCGATCTCGTGGCCGGTGCCGAGCGCGCGGTAGTCGTAGATCGCGGCGGGTTGCCGTCCGGCGCGCACGTCGAGCAGGACCTCTCGCTCGCCGTTCTTGACCGGCTCGCCGGGCAGGGCGCGGTGCTCGGGCAGCTCCGGCTGGATCTGCAGGATCCCGGTGGCGCGGACGCGGTAGGTGATCAGCTGCAGTCCGGCGTCGGGGAAGCCGGACCCCTTGCCGTACAAGGCTTCGTAGCCCGCTTCGAAGTCGCGGCCGAGCTGCTCGACCGACTCGGCGGTCAGCTCGCCGCCGGGCACCGGGGTCGCCACTTCGGCGAGCTGCATCGTGTAGCGGATGTCGGCTTCGCGTTCGTAGCTGATCGCGGAGAAGGTCAAGCCCTGCTCGGACAACCGGCGTTCCAGTTCGCGTTCCAGGCCGGTGAAGACCTCGTTCGCGGTCTCCGCCGCGACCGGCATCGCCGCCGGCTGCGACTGTTCGGCCGTCAGCACGATGTCGGAGGCCGCCAGCCCGTAGGCGGAGAACACCGCTGCGGTGGAACCGAGCGGGACCACGACCTCCTTGACGCCAAGGTCGGCCGAGTAGCTCGCGCAGTGCATCGGGCCCGCGCCGCCGAACGCGTAGAGGGTGAAGTCGCGCGGGTCCTGGCCGGAGTTGACCACGACCTTGCGGACGAGGTCGGCGGTCTGGGCGTTCTGGATCGCGTAGATCGCCGCGGCGGCGTCCTCGACGGACATCCCGAGCGGGGTGGCCACGACCTTGTCGATGGCGTCCCGGGACAGCTGGACGTCGAGTTTCTTGCGCCCGCCGAGGAAGTTGTCCGGGTTGATGATGCCGAGGACGAGGTCGGCGTCGGTGACCGTCGGCTCCCAGCCGCCCTCGCCGTAGCAGGCCGGTCCGGGGCGGGCGCCCGCGCTGCGCGGCCCGACGCGGAGGTTGCCGCCCGGGTCGACCCACGCGATCGCGCCGCCGCCCGCGCCGATCGTGTGTACGTCGACCATCGGCGTGCTGATCGTGTACTGGTTGAGGATCGTGCTCGTGGTCGTCACCGGTTTGCCGTCCACGACGAGCCCGACCAGGAACGTAGTGCCGCCCATGTCGGTCGAGATCACCTTGTCGTGGCCCAGCGAAGCGGCCATCCGGGTGCAGCCGACGACGCCGCCGGTGAGCACCGAACCGATGGTGGTGATCGCGTGCGCCGGGGCGTCGGCGGCGGTGACGCAGCCGCCGGAACCCTGCATCACCAGCAGCGCGCCGGTGAGCCCGCGAGCGCGCAGCTCGTCCTCGAGCGGCCGCAGGTAGCTGCCGAGGCGCGGGCCGACCTGGGTGTTCATGATCGTCGTGACGTTGCGCGGGTACTCCCGGATCCGCGGGCTCACCTCGCTGGAGAGCGCCACGTACACCTCGGGAGCTTCCTCCTGGACGATCTCGCGGATCCGCTGCTCGTGCGCGGGATTGCGGAACGACCACAGCAGCGAGACCGCGATCGCCTCGGCCCCGTCGGCGAGCAGGTCGCGCACCGCGGCCCGGACGCCGTCCTCGTCGAGCGGGACGACGACGCGGCCCTGGTAGTCCACGCGCTCGTCGATCTCGCGGATCCGGTGCCGGGGCACCAGAGACGCGGGCTTCGCGGTGCGGGCCATGTGCTGGATGTCGTCGCTGCCGAGACCGGCGTAGCGGCCTTCGAGGTTCATGATGCTGATTGAGTCCGCGTGCCCGCGGGTGGTGAGGAAGCCGACCTGCGCGACGTCTCCGGTGACCAGCGCGTTCAGCGTCGAGGTGGTGCCGTGCACGAGATAGTCGGTGTTCGCGAGCAGTTCGCGGACCGGGACGGCGAGTTCGGCGGCGAGGTCGTCGATCGCGGTGAGGAAGCCGGTCGCGAAATCCGGGGGAGTGGACGGGGTTTTGGCCGCGGCGAGCCGGTTGTGCTGGTCGGCGACGAAGGCGTCGGTGAACGTTCCGCCGGTGTCGATGCCGATGACGTACGCCATGAGGGCCCCTTTGCCTTCGATGGTCAGAACATGACGTTGATGGTCTTGGTTTCGGTGTAGCTGAGCAGTTCTTCGAGGCTTTCCTCGCGTCCGACGCCGGATCCCTTGACGCCGCCGAAGGGCACGTTGGGGAAGTGCCGGGACGAGCCGTTGATCCAGACGAACCCGGCCTCGAACGCGCGGGCGACGCGGTGCGCGCGGGTGACGTCGGCGGTCCAGACGCTCGCGGTCAGCCCGTAGTCGACGCTGTTGGCGATGCGGACCGCCTCGGTCTCGTCGCCGAACGGGATGACCGACAGCAGCGGCCCGAACACTTCCTCGCGGGCGATCCGCATGTCCGGGCGCACGCCGGTGAAGACCGTCGGGGCCACGAACAGGCCCTGATCAACGCCGGCCGGACGGCCGCCGCCGGTCGCGACCCGCGCCCCTTCGGAGACGGCGATGTCGATGTAGGACAACGACTTCTCGTACTGCGCCCGGTTGATCATCGTGCCCTGTTCGGTGCGCTCGTCGAACGGATCGCCGATCCGGCGCGCCTCGATCAGCTCGACCACGCGGGCGACGAGCGCATCGTGGACGTCCCGGTGCACGAGCAGCCGCGAGTTCGACCCGCAGGACTGGCCGGACCAGGTGAAGTTCATGCCGAACACCGCTCCGGCGGCCGCGGCTTCGAGGTCCGCGTCCGGGAACACCACCATGGCGTTCTTGCCGCCGAGTTCGAGACTGACGTCCTTGACGCCGCTTTCCGCCGCCGCGCGCTGGATGGCGCGCCCGGTGGGCTCGGAGCCGATGAACCCGATCCGCCGCACTTCCCGGTGGCGCACCAGCGTATCCGGCACCGCCGGTCCGTCGCCGACGAGCACCGAGAGCACGCCGGGCGGGAAGATGTCGCTGGCCAGCTCGGCCAGCCGCAGCGCGGACAGCGGCGCGGCCTCCGGCGGCTTGAGGATCGTCGGGTTGCCCGCGACCAGCGGCGCGGCGATCTTGCCCGCGAACATCAGCGGATGGTTGTAGGGCACGATCCGCGCCACCACGCCGACCGGTTCGCGCGTCGTCACGTGCAGCGCGTTGCTGGCGGGCACCGTCGTGCCCTTCAGCTCCAGTGCCTGTCCGGCGAACATCCGCAGCTGCGCCACAGTGACGCCGACGTCGACGCGCGAGTTCGAGATCGGCGAACCCGCGTCGACCGTGTCGAGCAGGGCCAGTTCCTCGCCGTGGCGTTCGATGGCGTCGGCCAGTTCGGCGACCAGCTTCGCCCGCTCCACGGGAAGGGTGTCCCGCCAGGCCTCCCGTGCGGCGGCCGCGGCGCGCACCGCTTCGTCCACGTCGTCGGGTCCTGCGTCGGGGACCTCGGCGATCTCGGTGCCGGTGTAGGGGGACACCCGGGCGAAGGTGGCGCCGGACCGGGCCGGGACGAGCTTGCCGTCGATGAGCAGGCGCCACTCGCGGTCGAGAAGTTCGGCGACCCGGGTCGGAATCTCCGGGCCGGAATGTGCTTCGAGCATCGTCGCTCCTGCGCTTCCTGAGTCCCGCGGGGACCTGGAGCCCCGCGTGCCGTCGACCCATGCTAACCCCGGGTCCTTGCCGAAAGTCCAGCCTGCGGACTCCAATTCTGTTCTCAAGAAATAAGGTCAGCTATTTTCGCCGGAGCCACCCATAGATGCCCTGGTCCAGATACTCTGTCTGCTATGCAGACATCCGAGGCTGGCCCGGCGCGTCCCGCTCCGCAGTACCCGATCGAATCCGTGGACCGCGCGCTGCGGCTGCTGCGGATGTTCAGCGCCACCAGGGAACTCCGGCTGTCGGACGCGCGGGACGCGCTCGGCGTGGGCCAGTCGACCGCGCACCGGCTGATGGCGATGCTGGTGCACCACGGGTTCGTCGACCAGGACCCGGCCAGCCGCGTCTACCGGGCCGGGCCGGCGCTGGTCGAGATCGGGCTGTCGGTGGTGAACCAGATGGACCTGCGCGCGGTCGCCCGGCCGGTGCTGCAGTGGCTGTCCGAGACGACCGGCGAAACCGTGCATCTCGGTACGCTGGAAGGAAATCAGGTGCGGTTCCTGGACGTGATCGAGAGCGACCGGGCGCTGCGGGTGGCCGGCCGCGTCGGCCGCACCCTGCCCGCGCACGCGACGAGCCTCGGCAAGGCGATGCTCGCGCAACTGGCGGACGACCAGATCGCGCAGCGCTACCCGAACGACGCGCTCGGCCAGGTCACCACCAAGACGATGACGAGCCGCAGCGCGCTGCTGGCGGAAATCGAACGCATCCGGCGGCGCGGTTACGCGCTCAACGCGGGAGAAAGCGAGGACGGCGTCAGCTCGATCGGCTGTGCGGTCGCCCGCCCGGACGGCCCGCTGCTGGGCGGGCTGAGCGTCGCGGCCCCGACCGGCCGGATGACTAAAGCCCAGCGGGACGAGCACGCGGTCGCGCTGGTGGAGGGCTGCCGAAGGCTGGCGGAGAAGCTGTCGTGAGTGGCAATCCCGGTTCTAACCGGGATTGCCACTCACGAGACCAGCGGCGACGCGGACTCTCGCTAGGCCTACGCGCTCGGGGCCTGCTGCGACGGCGGTGGCGGTGGCGCAACGCTGGGAAGCCGCGCGGCCTGCTGGTGCCTCGTGAGTGGCAATCCCGGTTCTAACCGGGATTAGCACTCACGACCCCATTCAGCGGCACCGGCTCGAACATCGGCGGCTCGTCTTCCGGGAACAACGCAGTCGGGCCATACAGCCAGTCAGTGAACGCGTAGTCGTCGATCGCACGCTCCCGCAGCAGGACATTGCGCTGCGACCGCTCGACTCCGTCCAGATGCCACAGATTCCCCCATGCACGCGCGGTCAGCACGACCCGGCGGCAGTGCTCCGTCCGGACTGCCTCGTACGCGGCCAGCACACCGTCCCAATCCTCCGTGCCCAGCCGCTTCACGTGCTCCGACAGGACCCAGCCGTCCTCGATGGCCATGATCGCGCCCTGGGCGAGGTACTGCAGCGGCGGGTGCGCGGCGTCGCCGAGCAGGGCGAGCCGGCCGCCGACCCAGGTGGAGATCGGGTCGCGGTCGTACATGCGCCACCACTTGTCGCGCCACATCCGCGGGATCCCGGCGCGCACCTCGTCGCAGGTGGCCGCGAAGGCGGTGTCCAGCTCGTCCGGCGTGCCCCAGTCGACGAGCCCTGCCACCGCCTTCGGCGACTCGAAAACGGCTACCTGGTTGAGCAAATCCCCGCCGCGGAGTCCATAGTGGACAAAGTGGCAGCGCGGGCCGACGTACACCACGACCTCGGACAGATCCACTGGCCGCCCGACCTCCGAGATCGGCACGGTGCCGCGATAGGCCACGTACGCCGAGGAAACCGGCTGGTCGTCCGCGAAGAGCTTGCGTGCCGCGGAGTGCAGACCGTCGGCGGCGAGCACGACCGGCGCGGTGTGCACGGTGCCGTCGTCGGTCACGGCGGTCGCGGGGTCCTGCGTGTACGACACGATCCGTTGCTCGGTCAGCAGTTCCACGCCCGCGTCGCGGCAGGCGTCGAGGAACAGCCGGTGCAGGTCGCTGCGGTGGATGACCAGGTACGGGAAGCCGTAGCGCCGTTCGAGGTCGCGCAGGTCGAGCGCGGTCAGGTCACGTCCGTCGACGGCGTCGCGCATCACCATCCGGTCCGGGACGACGCCGCGCGCCTTCGCGGTGTCCAGCAGGCCGTAGGCGTCGAGGATCCGGGTGCAGTTGGGGGCGAGCTGGATGCCGGCCCCGACCTCGCCGAACTCCTTCGCCTGCTCCAGGACCCGGACCCGCAGGCCGAGCCGGGCCAGCGCGAACGCGGTGCTCAGCCCGCCGATTCCGCCGCCGGCGACGAGCACGTCAGGGGTGTCCATCGGGCTCTCCTCACAGCCAGGGGCCGAGGTCGGGGACCCCGGCCAGCGAATGCGGGCGTCCGGCGAGGTACGCCGCGACGTCGGGCAGCGGACCGTCCGGCACCGTGTCGAGACCGCGCTTGACCCGGATTTCGGCGGCGAGCGCGGACAGGAACGCCTCCGGCAGGTCGGCGAACGTCAGCCCAGTGCCGAGGTCGGTCGCGTGCACGCACACCTCGCGGGCCCGCAGCCATGGGATCTCGGTCGCGGGAACCGTCCGGCCCTGAGCGGTGACCACCTCGGCCCGCCACTGTTCCGGGGTCAACGACGCCATCCCGGAGGCCAAGGAGCGCGCCGAGCCTTGCAGCCAGGACGTCAACCGTGCTTCGGACAGCTGGGCACCCGCTTCGATATCGGCGTTGCGCTGGTCCGGCGAGGCGTACATCGGCGTCCGCTCGCCGGTCCGGGCCCAGTGCACGAGGTTGCCGAGGGCGTCCGCGTTGGCGGCGACGTGCGCCGCGAGATGCTTGCGCGTCCAGCCGGGCAGTGCGCTCGGTCCGGACAGATCTGTCGCGTGCGCGAGGAAAAGCTCGGTCCCGAACGAGACCCACTGGCGCGCTTCACCGGAGGCCATCAGGAGTCCTTGACGATCTGGTTCACGCACGCGCCGAGCCCGGCGATCTCGGTGACGACGGTTTCGCCGCCGGTGAGGTAGACCTTCGGGTCGCGGGCGTGGCCGACGCCGGCCGGGGTGCCGGTGGCGATCAGGTCGCCCGGGTTGAGCTGCACGATCGTGGAGATGTAGCGCACCAGGGCCACCGGGTCGAACAGCAGCGTTCCGGTGTGGTCGCGCTGCATGACGCGACCGTCCACAATGGTCTTCACCTCGAGCGCGGGCCGGACGCCGCCGACCTCGTCCGGCGTGACGACGTACGGGCCGACCGGCGTCGAGGACTGCCAGATCTTGCCCTGCGTCCACTCGATGGTGCGGAACTGCCAGTCCCGGACGGAAATGTCGTTCATGACGGTGAACCCGGCGATCGCCGCGCCGGCCTCGTCCTCGCCGGCCCGCCGGACGGTCTTGCCGACCACGACGACCAGCTCGACCTCCCAGTCGAGCGCGTCGGTCTCGGGCGGCTTGACGATCGGGTCGGCCGGGCCGGTCAGGGTGTCCGCGAACTTCGGGAACAGCGTCGGGTACGCGGGGAGTTCGCGGCCCATTTCCTTGATGTGGTTGGTGTAGTTGTGCCCGACACAGACCACTTTGGACGGATTCGGCACGACCGGGGCGAGGTCTGCGCCGTCGGCGGGCCAGGTCTCGCCGGTCGCCTGTGCGGCGTGCGCTGCCCAGTCGTCCTGGGCGAACAACGCGCCGAGATCGGGGTAGCCGAGGTCGACGAGCGTGTCTCCGTCGAGACGGACGGCGCGCGTGCCGCCTTCGACGCGGAGGGTGGCGAGCTTCATCGGAGGGTCTCCTGACGGTTGAGATGGAGCGCCTCGAACACGGGCGCGTCCGAGAAACGGAACAGGTCAAGGGCACCGGAGTCGGAATCCGTGGCACCGGCCTCCGACTTCACGGAAAACGGCTGCCACGACGGGACGACGAACAGGTCCCCGCGCGAAACCGTCCACGAGGTGCCGCCGACGGTCACCGTGCCGGAGCCGTCGAAGACCTGGCAGACCGACGATCCGGTCTCGCGCACCGGCGCGGTCTCGGCGCCCCGGGCGACCCGGTGGAACTCGGCGCGGATGGTCGGCAGGACGTCGGAACCGTTGTGCGGATTGGAAAACCGGACGGCCGCGTGTCCGGGCCCGACCGTTCCGCCGTAGCCCTCTTTCTCCAGTTGCAGCTGATCGCGCAAGGCGGCGTCGGTGTGCTCCCACTTGTACGCCAGCAACGGCGACCCCGGCGCGACCGTGCCGACCGACAGCGGCCGCAGCCCCGGATGCGCCCACAGCCGTTCGGAACGAGACCGTTCCGGCGTGGTCCGCTCGGCCGTGCTGATCTCCTCGCGGCCGAACTCGAAGAACTGCGCGTCGATGCCGTACTGGAACGGGATGTCGAGGCCGTCGATCCAGGCCATCGGCTCGCGGGTGGCGTTGTGGTGCGCGTGCCAGTTCCAGCCCGCTTGCGGCAGGAAGTCGCCGCGCCGCATCGGAACCGCGTCGCCGCCGACGACCGTCCACACGCCGGAGCCCTCGACGACGAACCGGAACGCGTTCTGCGTGTGCCGGTGCTCGGGCGCGTCCTCGCCGGGCATGAGGTACTGGATCGCGGCCCACAGCGTCGGGGTGGCGAACGGACGGCCGCCGAGCCCGGGGTTCGCGAGCGCGATCGCCCGCCGTTCCCCGCCGCGCCCGACCGGCACGATCTCGCCCGCCTGCTCGGCGAGCCGGAGCAGGTTCGCCCACCGCCACCGGTGCGGCACCGCCTGCGAGCGCGGCTGCCCGGGCATCAGGTCGCCGATCTCCGTCCACAGAGGAACGAGCAGCTCCTTTTCGAAGCCGCGGTACAGGTTTTCGAGAGCGGGCGTGACCGCCGGCTGGTCCGGTGCGTCGACCGCGGCGAGCCGAACGGGAGTCCGCGCTGGAGTGCTGGTCATGGGGTTATGGTGAGCTGATCCCGGTCTGCGGAAAACGGGTTTCTGCTGTGCGGAAAGGTGCGCCCCGATGGAGAAACGGTTCAAAGCCCCGCCGCCGTACGCCGTGGCCAGCGTCGACAACGCCCTGCGGATCGCGGCGATGCTGCAGCTCGAAGGCCCGTTGACGGTCTCCGAGGTGGCCGAGCGGATCGGCGTCGCGCCCTCGACCGCGCACCGGCTGCTGGCGATGCTCGTGTACCGGGATTTCGCCGTCCAGGACGCCAACCGGGCCTACCGGGTGGGCCCGGTGCTGGAGCTGGCGGCGCACTCGCAGTCCGCGGCGTCGAAGCTGCGCGCGGCCGCGCTCCCGCACCTGCGCCGGCTGGTGGACCTGCTGGACGAGTCGGTGAACCTGACCGTCCGCACCGGCGACACGGCCCGCTTCATCGCGAGCGTCGAGTGCTCCCAGGCACTGCGGGTCGGTTCCCGCGAAGGGATGGTCTTCCCGGTCCACCAGACGACGGCCGGTCTGCTGCTGCTCGCCGAACTGCCGCCGGAACAGGTCGAGGAGCTTTACGCGGTGGACAAACCCGGCGAACGACCGGATCCGGCGGAGCTGCGGGCTGATCTGGCGCGCGTGCGGCGCAGCGGTTTCGCGCTCAACCAGGGCCGTTCGGAACGGGGAGTGGCCGCCGTCGGAGTCCCGGTGCACGGGCCGGACGGCACGGTGGTGGCCGGGTTGTCGGTGTCGATGCCGAGCGTGCGGTACCGGAAGGACCAGCTGCCGAACCTGGTGGCGGCGTTGCGCGCGACGGCGGCGGCGCTGGAGTCCGACCTGCGCGGCTGACGGGCGGGCAAACGGCAGCCTGTATCAGCCGCCGGGGCAGGGCCGCTCTTCGCGCGCAAGAGCCGCCGCGAACGCCGCGTGCACGCTGAGAAACTGCTGTACCGACAGGTCTGCCGCCGTCCCGACCTGCTGCGGCGTCAACCGTCGAGACGCCCACGCTCCCCAGCGCAAGTGCGCTTCGGCGACGGTCAGCCGAGCTGCCTCGGCGGCGTGGTGTGCGCTCACACCGCGCAGGATCGCGTCGTGCATCAGCGCGGGAGTCGAGCGTTGTTCCCACGTCCGCAGCAACGCCATCGAGGACAGCCGATGCAGCGTCGACGACACACTCGGCGGTGCCGGACGGGGCCGGGGAAAACCGGTTCGGCTTCGCGGCGGCGCACCGTCCAGGCCGGGGCCGTCGGAGTCGTCAGTGATCAAGCTCGTCATTCGAGTCCCTCCCGGGCAACCGGGCGTGGCCGCTGCCTTCTGACGTGCGGTTACCCGCCGCCGGGCGGGCGAAACCTTGATCGTCAAGCGGGCGGGAACCAGCCGGCGGCACGGAATTCCCGGGACAGCGACCATCGTCTCCGTCAGCCATCTGAGTCAGGCATCGCCGCTAGCTGTGCGGAGCGGGTGCGCGGCGGCGCGTCGCGATGATGCCGATGAGCAGCGCGCAGATGCTGATCTGATAGAGCACGAAGGCCCAGGCCTGCGGTTCCCACGAGGAGATCGTCATGAGCGTGATCGTCGCGCCGGCTCCGACGAGGGCGTAGAACAAGACGTTCTCGGACTCGGGGTGGCGCCACGCCTTGACGACCGTCGGCAACGCGGCGACGGCATCGGCGGCGACAGCGAAAAGCACGGCGAGCGGGGCCGCGCCGAGCCCGAGCCAGATCGCCAGTGCGAGCGCGGCGATCACCGCACAGGCGACATCGAAGATCCCGCGGCGGGTGTAGTGGCGCCTGGTGATGACGCTCGTCAGGACCACGATCGACGGTCCCGCCCCCGCGGCGAGGGTCATCACGGCGGGAAGACCGACGTCGGAGTCCAGCTGAGCGAAAAAGCCGATCAGCGGCGCGGCTGCCCACAAAGACCAGGTGACGAGATTGGGCCGAACCCGCCCGCGCGTGATCGCGAACGCATAGCGGACGCTGCCGACCAGGCCGAGCGCCGCTCCCGCGAACACCCAGTGCGGGTCGAGCATCCTTGCCTCCATTCAGAGCACGGTGAGTAGACCCTGCCTGGCGGCATTCTCCGCGAGCCGTTCGGACGGCTCCGCACCCATTCCGTTACGCGTAACGATACTATGCGGGAATGGCAGCGAACCCCGGCCGCGCGGCGAGACCCGGCCGTCCCTCCAGCGTCGACCGTGCCGAAATGATCGCCGTGGCCGCTCGGATCGCCGACGACGACGGGCTCGAAGCGGTCACGTTCCGCGCTGTCGCCGCGGAGATGGGAACGTCGGCGATGGCAGTGCACCGGGCCAGCGGCGGCATCGACGCGCTGCGGCACCAGGTGGTCGCTCGCACTGTCGCGGACGCAGTGCGTGAATTCGTCTTGCCGGACGGCGGATGGCGGGCGAAGGCAACCGCGTTCGCGCACGCTCTTCGGGAGCTGCTGATGCGACATCCCCTTGTCCTTGAGGCACATCGGATGGCCTCACTCGACGCTCCCGGCGCGGACGCGATGGCGCACCGGATGGTGGCGTCGCTGCGCGAGGGGGGACTGAGCGACGAACACGCCGCGTACGGATACGCCGCCGTCCACGACTTCGTGACCGGGCACGTTGCGATCCGTCTTGGGCGAGGGGAGCTGGAGCTTCTCGTCATCGCCCCGGAACGGCGGGAAGCGTCGGTGTTCGCCGAGTTCCACGACTACGACCGCCGCTTCGACTTCGGCCTGCGCGTGCTGCTGGACGGTCTGGCGGCCGCGATGAAGGAGGATGCCGATGCAGGCCGGTGACGAAGCGATCGACCTGCCGCCCACCCGGACTCTCCCGGCGGGCGACCGCCGGATCGCCTGGTGCGAACTGGGCGCGGCGGACGGCGTGCCGGTGCTCGTCGCGCACGGCTCGCCCGGATCCCGGTATCAGCTCCTGCCGCTGCGGAAGGCGGCGGAGGCGCGCGGCGTCCGCCTGATCGTGCCGGACCGTCCGGGCTACGGCGAGACGTCGCCCGCGCCGGAACGGGGCTTCCGCGCTTGGACCGGCGACGCCGTCGCGCTGCTCGACGAGCTTGGGCTGGACACGGTGACTGTCCTGGGTTTCTCCGGCGGCGCGGGCTACGCGCTCGGCCTCGCCCTCGACAGCCCGGAGCGGGTGGGACGCGTCGTCCTCGCCTGCGGGATGCTGCCCGCCCCGCCACCGCAGGCGCTCGCCGGACGCATCCCCGTCGTGTCGCTTCTCTACCGGGTGTCCCGGTACGCCCCGCGCCTCGCGGCGGCGATGCTCGAGGGACGCGGCGTCTTCAAGAACACCCGCGCCGGCAGCCTGTCCGCGTGGCCCGCCGCCGACCGGGCGGTGATGGCCGACCCCGCGATCAGCGCCCTGACCGCGATCGACGCCGAGGCCGCTGCCCAGCAGGGTGCCCGGGCCGCGGTCGACGACCTCCGCCGGTACTACAGGCCGATGGATCTCGCCCGCGTCCGGCAACCAGTCCGCTTGCTGCACGGAACGGCCGACGGCAATGTCCCGATCGGCGTCGCTCGATGGGGCGTGACGCAGTTGCCGGAGGCGAGGCTGGACGTGCTGCCGGATGCGGGGCATTACTTCGCCGCAGCGCATCCGGAGACGGTGATCGACGCGTTGCGCGGCGTCGGCTGACGGCAGTCGAAGCAGCGAGCCGCCGGGAGTCAGCGGCGAAGGGCGCCGGCCAGCTCGGCGAGCGTGTCCAGCCGCAGGTCGAACCGATCCTGGACGGTGGGAGGGTCGCCGCCGGGGCGTTCGAGGTAGGCGGTGCGCAGGCCGGCCGCTTGCGCGCCGCGCAGGTCCCAGGCGTGCGCGGCGACCATCAGCAGCCGGTCCGGCCGCCGTCCCGCGCAGTCGATCGCGAGCTGGTAGACGGCCGGGTCCGGCTTGTAGGTGCGGACGGCCTGGGTGGAAAGCGCGGTGTGCCAGCGCAGTCCCGCGGACGCGTTCATCCGCAGCAGCGCGGTCGCATCCGCGTTGGAGAGGCCGATCAGCTCGTAGTCGGTCCCGAGACGGGCCAGCGCGTCGGCGGAGTCAGGCCAGGCAGGGCGCTGTTTCGCGGCGTGCGCGAGTGAGTCGACGACGGCCGGGTCAGTCAGGCCTGCGGCGTCGGCGACCTGCTGCGCGGCCTCGCGGTCCAGCGTCATGCCGGGAACGTAGGCGCGCTCGTTGGCGACGATCCGCTGGTGCTCGGTGGCGACGCAGCGATCCCAGAGCGCGACCAGGCGGTCGACCTGCCCGGGGTCGGGGACCGCCTTCGACAGTGCGGCGCGCAGGCCCGCGGTGTGGTCCACGAGGGTGCCCAGGATGTCGAAGACGAGGGTGTCGATGTCGTGCAGGGGCATGGCTCTCCCGGGATCGTCACTGGTTCAGGGAGTGATTTTGCAGAGCCGGGCGTCACTGGTCAAGATGGTGACGTGACCTTCGTCTTCGTCAGCGGCAACGCCGCCCTGGACCTCACCGGGACGCTGCAGTGGCGCGGCACCACTCCGCGCGACCAGCTAGCCGACGCCGCCGACCTGCGCCGATGGATCGACGAGGCCGGGCTGCTGTCCGACGGTCCGGGCGACGTCGGGACCCGCGCGTTCACCAGGGCCGTCGAACTGCGAGAGGCGGTCTACCAGCTGGCCACCGACCGGCTCGCGGGCCGGGCCTTCGACCGGAACGGGCTGGCTGTCGTGAACGAGGTCGCCGCCGCCCCCGGTCGGCGGTTCGAGCTGACCGACTCGGGTGCCCGGCTTCACGGTGACGTATTCGCGGTGCTCGCCGACCTCGCGGCGGGGGCGATCGCGCTGCTCGCGGACGGCGACGTGGTGCTCAAAGAGTGCGGGCGGGCGGACTGCTCCCGGCTCTACGTCGACCGGTCGCGAGGGGCCCGCCGCACCTGGTGCGGCATGGACGAGTGCGGGAACCGGGTCAACGCCGCGGCCTACCGCGCGCGTCGCCGCGACCGGACGTAAGGCGTCGAGAGTGCGTTCAGCCTGATCGCCACCGCTGTGCCTGCCTGTAAAGCCCCGCTGCCGTGCCCTCCGGGGCAGTTCTCCTGACTCCGCAGCAGCGGGGTAGAGGCCAGTGACCAGCAGGTCTTCCCGGACAGCCGGTTCTCCGAACGACACGATCGACCGCGCCGCGCGCTCCCGAACTTGTTCGTGACGAACACGTTCGTTATGCTGATTTCGAGCTGCAGTTCAGCAGCTGTCCGCACTCGGCTCTCCCCGGGAGGGGGTGATCGGCTTGACTGTCCCCGGCGAATCCGGCGGCGGAATGACCGCGGTTCCGCGGAATGTCCGGTGGGTGCTGCTCGGCGTACTGCTCGCGCTGCTGCTTTCGTTGCTCGACGCGCTGATCGTCGGCAATGCGATGCCCACGATCGTGCGCGATCTCGGCGGGCTGGAGCAGATGGCCTGGGTGGTGACCGGCTACACGCTCGCCACCGCGTGCTCGACTCCGTTGTGGGGCAAGCTCGGCGACCTCTTCAACCGCAAGCACATCTTCCTCGCGTCGGTCGTCCTCTTCCTGGTCGCGTCGGTGTTGTGCGGGATGGCGCCGTCGATGGGCGCGCTCATCGCCTTCCGGGTGGTGCAGGGGCTTGGTGCCGGCGGTCTCGGCGCGGGGGCGTTCGCGTTGATCGGTGTGCTCGTGCCGCCTCGGGAACGCGGTCGCTACCAGGGCATGGTCGCGGCGGTCACCGCGCTCGGCCAGCTCGGCGGACCGCTCGTGGGCGGTCTGGTGACGAGCCATCTCGGCTGGCGCTGGGCGTTCTATCTCAACGTTCCGGTCGGCCTGGTGTGCATCGTGTGGTGCGCGGTGCTGCTGAAGGTGCCCGCCGTCCACCGGTCCGCCCGGGTCTCGATCGACTGGCTCGGCATCGGCCTGCTGACCGGTGCGATCTCGGCGTTCGTCATGGCGGCCACCTGGGCGGGCGGCACCTACGCCTGGGGTTCCTGGCAGATCGTCGGGCTGGGGGTGCTGGCCGTCGTGCTGCTGGGCGCGTTCGTCCTCGTCGAACGGCGGGCCGCCGAACCGCTGATGCCGCCGCGCATCTACACCGGGCACCGCAACTTCCCGCTGTCGGCCGTGCTGCTGACGGTGACCGGGGCCGCCATGTTCGGGGCGACTCTCTACCTGCCGCTGTATCAGCAGGTGGTGCAAGGTGCCTCGGCGGCGAACTCGGGGTTCCTGCTCCTGCCGCTGCTGGCCGCGTCGCTCGTCGCGGCGAACATCGCGGGCAAGGTGATGTCCCGGACGGGCCGCTACAAGGTGTTCCCGATCGCGGGGGCGGCGTGCGTCGCGGCCGGGATGGGTCTGCTGTCCACTATGGACACCACGACCTCCCGGGCCGCCACCGCGGTCTACATGGCACTGGTCGGCGCCGGTACCGGGTTCAGCCTGCAGATGGCCAACACCATGGCGCAGAACGCGGTGCAGCTGCGCGACATCGGGGCGGCTTCGGCGGCCACCAATCTGTTCCGCAATCTCGGCGGTTCGCTGGGGATCGCCGTCTTCGCCTCGCTGTTCACCTCGGCGGTCACGGCCGGGGACGACGCCGGGCAGCTGTCCGGTGCCGCTCGTGCCGCCTATGTGCACGACGTGGCCGACGCGACCCACCTGATTTTCCTGACCGGCGCTTGTTTCGCGCTCGCCGCGCTGCTGGCCGCCGTGTTCGTGGAGGAAGTCCCGTTGCGCGGGACCAACTCCGCGGATTCCGAAAAGATTCCGTCATCCACTGTGGAGAGTCAATGAAGAACCACATCGTCAACGCCCGCGTCTTCGACGGGGAGAAAATCCTCGACGCCCGCACCGTGACGCTGGAGAACCAGTCCATCGTCGCGGTCGGCGAGACCCCCGCGCCGGGGGAGGCGACGTTCGACGCCAAGGGCGCGGCGCTCGTGCCCGGCCTGATCGACGCGCACGTGCACACGTCGCTCGACGGGCTGCGGGACGCGCTCCGCTTCGGCGTCACCACCGAACTGGAGATGCAGGGCTACTGGACCATGCAGCAGCGCAAGGAGATCGAGGAGGACGACTCGATCGCCGACGTCCGTTCCGCGCTTCTGGCGTTGATGGCCGACGGCGGGCACCCGGGCGAGCTGATGGACGACCTCGGCGACCACGGGCCGGGCGAGGGCGGCTGGAAGATGCCGCACGTGAGCACGCCGGACGAGGCCGTCGCGCACGTGAACGCGTTCGTCGAGCAGGGCGCCGACTACATCAAGGTCATGATCGAGGAGGGGACCGTGATGGGTCACCCCGGTCTCCCGATGATCGATCTCGCCGCGGTGAAGGCCGGCGTCGCCGAAGCGCACCGCCTCGGCATGAAGGTCATCGCGCACGCCGTCACGCTGGAGGCCACCCGGCAGGCGCTGGACGCCGGTGTAGACGGCCTCGCCCACCTGTTCATCGACCAGCGAGCGGACGAGCAGATCGTTTCCGCGCTGGCCGAAGCCGACGTGTTCGTCGCTCCGTGCCTGGTGATCAGCGCTTCGCTGATGGGCCGCAACGGTGCGGTGCTCGCCGACGATCCGCGCGTCGCGAGCAAGCTTTCGCCCGAGTGGCTGGAGACGTTGCGCGGCTGTTTCGGCGCCTACCCGGACGGCACGTTCCAGCATGCCCTCGACAACGTCGCCGCTCTGCACGCCGCCGGGGTCGACCTGCTTGCTGGCACGGACGCGTCGATTCCCGTTCCCTCGCACGGCGGCGTCGCGCACGGCGCGAGCGTGCACCACGAACTCTCGCTGCTGGTCCAAGCTGGTCTCAGCCCGGCGGAAGCGTTCACCGCGGCGACCGCCACTCCGGCACGCTGTTTCGGCCTGACGGATCGCGGACGCATCGCGCCCGGCATGCGGGCAGACCTCGTGCTGATCGACGGAGACCCGTTCCGCACGATCTCCGACAGCCTTTCCCTCGCGGCCGTCTGGCGCCGGGGAACCCTCCAGACGGCCTGATAGGAGAACTGATGAACCCCCGGATCGCGATCGTGCTCGGGAGCACCCGCACCGGACGCAAAGGCGCGGAGATCGCCGCGTGGGCGCAGGAAATCGCGAAATCCCGCACCGACGCGGAATTCACCCTGGTCGACCTCGCCGACCACGACCTTCCGCTCTACGACGATCCGATGCCCCCGATGCGGCGGTCCACGCTGCCGCCGCCGGTGCGGGCGTGGGCGGACGCGATTTCCTCGCACGACGGCTATCTTTTCGTCACCGCTGAATACAACCACGGGATTCCGGCTGCGCTGAAGAACGGAATTGACCAGCTCTACGGCGAATGGGCGGACAAGGCCGCGGCTTTCGTGAGCTACGGCGTAGACGGCGGCGTCCGGGCGGTCGAGCAGCTCCGCCAGGTGCTGGGCGCGCTGCGCGTCGCGACCGTGTCCGCGGCGACGTCGATCGGGCTGTTCACCGACCTCGCCGCGGACGGAAAACCCGGCCCGCAGCAGGAAAAGATGCTGCACGCGACCTTGGACCAGTTGGTGTCGTGGAGCCGCGCGCTGAGCGCCGAACGGCACCGGGCGGCGATTCGGTGAGCGCGCCGGACACGGTCGACGCGTTCCTCGCCCGGACCGCCGAGGCCTGGAACGCCGGCGATTCCGTGGCGTACGGCGGGGAATTCACCGAAGACGCGACCTACGTGATCTTCCCCGGCGACGTGCTGCTCGGCAGGGCGGCGATCATCGCCGGGCACGAGGAGGTGTTCACCCGCTGGCAGAAGGGCACGCGCATGGTCGTGCGAACGCTGCGGACGCACCTTCTCGCCGACAACCTCGTCGCCGTGCTCACCATCGGCGGGGTCGGCAAGCAGGACCGGGTGCCGTTCGACAAATTCCAGACCTACACGCTCGTGCGCCGGCCGGGCGGGCGATGGCAGTGCGCGGCATTCCAGAACACCTTCATGAGCGAGCGTTCCCAAGCCCACTACAACCAGAGCGGGGAGTGAACAATGCCAAAGTTCCGGATCAGCCCGGGAGTCGTTCTCGACTCGGTCGAGCTGACGGTCGGCGATCTCGGCCGCAGCGCGAAGTACTACACCGGGTCTCTCGGTCTCGACCTCGTCGGCGAGGCGGGGAGTCAGGCGCGGGTCGGCGTGTCCGGCCGGACTCTCGTGGTGCTGCACGAGATCCCGGGCGCGCGGCCCGCGCCGGAGTCGAGTCCCGGTCTCAGCCACGTGGCTCCGCAGGTGCCGCTGCGGTCCGACCTGGCCCGCTTCGCCCGGCACTACCTCGATCAGCATTCCGACGCCCGGCTGATCGACCACCAGGTCTCGGAATCGTGTTATGTCAGCGACCCGGACGGGCACACCGTGGAGGTCACCGCCCCGCGCCCGCGTGCGGAGTGGGGATGGGAGAACGGCCTGCCCGCGCTGGTCGCCGATCCGGTGGAGCTGTCCGCCCTGACCGACGGATCGGAAGCTCCCTTCGACGGCCTGGCCCGCGACACCGTCCTCGGGCATGTCCAGCTGAAGGTCACCGACGCCGAGCTGGCCGACACTGAGCCGTTCTATTGCGATCTGCTCGGCTTCGAGGTCGGCGCCCGGATGGGACGCAGGTTCCTCGGCGTCGGCCCAGGGGAGCAGCGCAGCATGATCGTGCTCACCAACCGGTTCGGCACCGGGGACAGCGCACCGGCGCCGGCCGACAGCGCGCGTCTGCTCGCGGTCAACCTCACGCTGCCCGGGGCGCAGGATGTCGAGGCGCTCGCCGAGCGGGCGCGGGCAGCGGGCCGTCCGGCCGAGCTGACCGGCGGAGTACTGACTGTTCAGGACCCGTCGGGGAATTCGCTGCGGTTCGCCCCGGCCACGGGCTGACCGGTCCGCGGGATGGCCTGCGGTAACGTCGGGGATCAAGATTGGCAGGCAAGGGGAGTGCGGTCATGAGCGCGAGGCGAACACCGGTGAGCAGGCGAGAGCGGCCCGCGAAACCGGCGCTGTCGCGGGAGGGAATCGTGGCCGCCGCGGTCGCGATCACCCGGTCCGAGGGCCTGGACCGGCTCACCATGCGGCGTTTGGCGAAGGAACTCGACACCGGGGCGGCCTCGCTCTACGTCTATGTCGCCGACATCGAGGAACTGCACGCCGCGGTCCTCGACGATTTCCTCTCCGAGGTCGAGATCGGCAGTACGGAAGGCGACTGGCGGGAACGGCTCCGGGCGCTGCTGGACTCCTACCGGGCGGTGCTGTTCGAGCAGCCGAGCCTGGCCAGGGTGGCGCTGGTGACGCGGATGAGCGGGCCGCGCTACCTCCGGGCGGTCGATGCCGCGCTGGGCCTCCTCGTCGAAGGCGGACTGTCGGAATACGGGGCGGCGCTGGCCGTGGATCAGCTGTTCCTGCAGGCCACCGCCTCCGCGGCGGAACACGGCACCCGGGCGAGGATGCCGGACGCGGACCGCCAGCACGAGGACCTGGTCGCGGAAATCGACGCCGCCCCGGCCGAGGAGTACCCGCACATCGCGCGCATCGGAAGGCTGCTGGTCGCGGGCACGCCCAGCGGCCGGACGAAATGGTCGTTCGACGTGATCCTCAACGGAGCACTGGCGACCCCGAGCCCCGAGCCGGAGTGAGCGCGGCGTCCACTGTGGAGCGAGGGCCCGGCCAGCGCGGTTCCGGTCCGGGCGAAACTCGCTGAGCGGCTACGATCGACGAGTGCCGACAATCAAGGATGTAGCGCGCCGGGCAGGTGTCACCCACGCGGTGGTTTCGCGCATCCTCAACGGCGACAAGGCCCTGCGGGTCCGGTCCGAAACCCGCGAGCGTGTGCTCGCGGCCGCGGCCGAGCTGGAGTACATCCCGCATCACGCGGCGAAGGCGCTTCGCGAGTCTCGCGCCGGTGCGATCGGGCTGGCGGTGCACGACCTGAGCAACCCGGTCTACAGCGAGGTCATCAAGGGCGCGCAGGAAGCCATCAACCGGTACCGGTCGGTGCTCATGCTGGCCGACGCCGCCGAACTTCACCGGGACGCGGCGACCTTCCGCCGCTTCGTCGCGAGCGACGCGATCGATGCCCTCCTGCTGCTGCCCGCGGGCGACGATTCCGACGCCGCGATCGTGCACGCCGCGGCCGCGCGCATCCCGACGGTCCTGGTCAACGAACGCTCCGCCGACTACCAGAGCGTCAGCGCGGACGAGCACACGGCCGGCCTGCTCGCCGTGCGGCATCTGGCGGACCTGGGGCACCGGGAGATCGGTCTCCTGCACCTGGACGGGTCGACCCAGCGCGGCGCGGACCGCGTCGACGGGCATGTCGCCGGGCTGCGGGAGCTGGGCCTCGAACTGGACGACCGCTGGGTCGGGGACGGCGGCCACGAACCCGAGTCCGGACGACGCGCCCTGCACCGGCTCGCCGAACGCGGGACGCTGCCGTCGAGCATCGTCGTGCACAGCGTGCAGGCCGCGGTGGGCGCGCTGGTCGCGGCGCGGGAACTCGGCATCGACGTGCCGGGGGAGCTGTCGATCGTCGGCTTCCACGACATGCCCTACGCCGCGTACTTCGAGCCGGCGCTCACCGTCGTCCGGATGGGGCTGCGCGAGATGGGCGCGGCCGCGGTCGAGACGGCGATGCAGCTGCTCGACGGCCAGACCGTGGACAAACAGGTCATGGTGACCGAGCCGGAGCCGCAGCTCATCGCCCGCGCCTCCACGGCGGCACCGCGCGCGTCAGGCAGCCCTTCCGCTCGTTGACCGAGCCACACCGCTGACCACATGACGGTCTCTTGGCCGGGTTGGTAACACGTGTTACCGTCGTCTTGTCCGCGCCTCCAGCTCGCCGGACTCCCGACACGTCAAGGAAGACGCCTCATGCCGACCTCACCCAGCAGCAGGCCGCGGATCGTCGCGGCAGCCGTCGCCGGAAACTTCGTCGAGTGGTACGACTTCGCGATCTACGGCTACTTCTCCGCCGTTCTGGCGAAGGTCTTCTTCCCGGAGAGCGCGGGGTTCGTGGGCTTGCTCGCGACGCTGGCGATCTTCGCGGCCGCCTTCGTCCTGCGGCCGGTGGGGGCGCTGGTGTTCGGGCACCTCGGGGACCGGCACGGGCGGCGCTGGGTGCTGGCCGTCGTCATCCTCATGATGGCGATCGCCACCGCGTTGATCGGCGTGCTGCCCACTTACGGGCAGGTCGGGGCGCTGGCTCCGGTCGCGCTCACCATCCTCCGTCTCGTGCAGGGCTTCTCCGCGGGCGGCGAATTCGGGGGAGCCGCCTCGCTGCTGTTCGAGTCCGCCGACCACCGGCGCCGCGGGCTGATGGGCTCGGCGCAGCCGGCGAGCATCGTGGCCGCACTGGCGGTTTCCGCTGGTCTGGGCACCGCGCTCACCTCGGTGATGAGCGAGGAGTTCCTGCACGGCTTCGGGTGGCGCATCCCGTTCCTGCTCTCGCTGCCGCTCGGCCTCGCGGGCTGGTACATCCGCCGCCGGATCGACGAGTCGCCCGCCTTCACCGAGCTTCAGGCGACCGGCACGGTGGAGGAAGCGCCGATCAAGGAGGTCTTCCGCTCCAGCTGGCGGATGATCATCGCGGGCACGGCGGCGATCGTGTCGTGGACGGCGGGCGGCTACGTCACGCTCCAGTTCCTGCCGACGTTCTTCGAGGGCGTCCTGAAGCGCCCGATCAGCCAGGGCTTGACCGCGTCGCTCGTCGGCCTCAGCGCGTATGCGGTGTTCGTCGTCCTCGGCGGCTGGCTGTCGGACCGGTTCGCCCGCTGGAAGGTCATGCTGGCGGGCGCGGTCCTGCTCGCCGTGCTGGCGGTGCCCGGATACCAGCTGCTCATCGCGGGAACGACCGTCTCGATCGGCGCCGCGGTGCTGTTGTTCGCCGCGGCGCTCGGCCTGGTGGCCGGTCCGACGCCCGCGCTGCTGTCGGAACTCGCCCCGGACGGCGTGCGGACCTCGTTCCTCAGCATCGTCTACGCGGTGGCGAACGCGGCGTTCGGCGGCGTGGCCCCGTACATCGTGGTGGCGCTCGTGTCGTCCACTGGGTCGCTGCTCGCGCCCGCGTACTACCTCGTCGTGCTGCAGGTCGTGGCGGTCGCCGGCCTGGTCGCCGTCGGCGTGCACCAGCGCAACCGAGCGCGCCGGCCGTCGCCGCAGGCAGCGCGCTCGTCCAGCCCCGTCCATCACGACTGACAGGAGAACCAGGCCATGACGCGCCTCCGGGGGCTGACGTGGGATCACTCTCGCGCCATCGACCCCATCGTCCGTACGTCCGCGGACTACGAAGCCCGTACGGGCACGTCCGTCGAGTGGACCGCGCGAACGCTCGAACAGTTCGAGGACGTTCCGCTCGACGAGCTGGCGGACGAGTTCGACATCCTGGCGATCGACCATCCGCACGTGGGAGACGCCGCGCGAGCCGGTGTTCTCGTGCCGTTCCCGCCGGAGGTGCTGGAAAGCCGGGCCGCGGCCTACGTCGGGCCGAGCCTGCGCAGCTATGTGTGGGAGGGCCGGCTCCTGGCCCTGCCGGTCGACGCGGCCTGCATGGTGAGCGCGGCGAGGACCGGGACCGACCTCCCGCGCACGTGGCCGGACGTCGTCGCGCACCTGACCGTGCTCGGACCCGGACGTACTCTGCTCGCCGCGAACCCCACGCATCTGTGGGGGACTCTGCTGTCGATGTGCGAAGCCGTCCACTCAGGACACTCGCCCTGGTGGACTGATGGCGGGCTGGACGCCGACACTGCGGTCGAGGCCTTGGCGCTGCTGCGCGAGGTGCTGGCACTGCTGCCCGAGCGGTCGTTCGACGCGAACCCGATCCAGGTGCTCGACGAACTCGCGGGTGCCGGTCCCGCGCAGTACACGCCGTTGGTTTTCGGCTACTGCACCTACGCGCTGGACGGGCGGGTCACGTTCTCGGACGCACCGGTCGCGACGGCCACCGGGTCGCTCACCGGCGGAGTCGGGCTCGCCGTGTCGGCTCGCTCGACACACCCGCACGAGGCGGCGGACTTCGTCGTTTTCGCGACGTCCCCGGAGATCCAGGCCGGGCCTTACCTGGCCGCAGGGGGCCAACCCGCCGCTGCTCGCGCCTGGCGCGACCCGCACGCCGGGGGATTCTTCCGCGGGACGCTCGCGACCATGCAGCAGTCGTTCGTCCGCCGTCGGGTGCCGTCGTTCCAGCGCGTGGCCGCATCCGCGTTGCACGACCTGGTCCGCGGAGGAGCCGACAACGCGCGGATTGTGCTGCGCCTCAACGATTTGTGGGCCGGTGCGCATGTCGGCTGACACGCTGCCGGAGATCCTGGAGCAAAGCTACGAGGCGCACGGCGCCGCTCCCGCGCTGCTGCACGAGGGACGCTGGCTCACGTTCGCCGAGACGGCCAAGCTCGCCCAGGGCCTCCACGCGCTGCTCGCCGAGCACGGGGCCGCCCAAGGCGATCGCGTCGTCGTGCACCTGGAGAACGGCGTCACGACCTGGCTGCTTGATCAGGCGCTGCTCGGATTCGGCCTGGTCCGGGTCGCCGTCTCAGCGCGGCTGCACGTCCTGGAGGTCGCCGCGATCTGCCTCGACGCGGAGGCAGCCGTCGTGTGCGCCGACCCCGGGCAGGCCGACCAGCTGCGAGCCGCGCTGCGCGACGCTGGCGCCCGCACCGTCGTCGTCAGCCTCGACGCCGACCGTCCGCCCGACCTGTCTGGTGCCGAGCCGACAGTGCTGGCGCGCCCGCACCCCGACGACGTGGCAATGCTGATGTACAGCTCAGGCACCACGGGCGCGCCGAAGGCGGCAGTGGTCACGCAGGGTGCGTGGGTGGCGCGGACCCGGAATTCGCTCGCCCACCTGCCGCCGGTGACGGAGGCGGACACGGTGGTTCTCGCGGCCCCGGCGGCCCACTTCGCCGGGTCGGTCGCGCTCGACTGCTTCCTCCAGGGCGCGCGGATGGTGATCGAGCGGCGATTCGACGCCGACGCCGTCCTGGATCTGGTCGACCAGCACGACGGCACCGTCGTACCGCTGGTGCCGGTCCTGCTGGCCCGCCTCGTAGACGCGGCGACCGCCCGGCCCACCAGCGGTCGGCACCTCCGCTGCCTCCCGTACGGTGGCTCCGCGGTGAGCACCGACGTGCTGGTCCGCGGGGCCCGCCGGTTTCCAGGCGTGCTCACCCAGTTCTACGGGCTCGCCGAAGCCCTTGCGCCGCTTACCGTCCTGAGCCCGGCCGACCACGACGAAGCCGCCGCGAGCCGCCTCGGGTCGGCGGGCAGGTTCGTCGACGGCGTCGAGCATCGGGTGAACGACGGCGTCCTCACGGTGCGAGGCCCGATGGTCATGCCGGGCTACTGGCGCCGGCCGGATCTCGACGCGCAGGTGCTCTCCGACGGCTGGTTCACCACCGGCGACCAGGCCGCTGTTGACGACGACGGCTACCTGCGGCTGACGGGGCGCAGTTCGGACGTCATCGTCTCCGGCGGCTACAACATCCAGCCCCGCGAAGTGGAGCAGGTCATCGAGCGGATCCCCGGGATCGCCGAGGTCGCCGTGGCGGGCGTGCCGGATCGCGAGTGGGGCGAGGCGGTGCACGCGTTCGTGGTCGTCAACGCCGATCCGTTGCGGGATAAGGAAACCCTGACAGCGGTCCTGCGCGACGCGTGCGCGGGCGCCGTCGCCTCGTACAAGAAGCCGAGACACGTCCACGTGCGGAACAGCTTGCCGCGCAACCACTACGGCAAGGTCGACCGACGGGCTCTGCGGGAGTCCGTCGCGCCTGAGCCGCCGACGAAGGAGAAAGAATGACCCAGGCGCTCGAAGGGATCCGCGTCCTCGACTTCACGCAGATGATGCTCGGCCCGTACGGGACGCAGATGCTCGCTGACCTCGGGGCGGACGTCATCAAGGTGGAGCGCCCCGAAGGCGAGTGGGAACGCTCGCTGGAGATGATGGGCGGCTTGGTCGCGGGGGAGTCGGCCGCGTATCTCGCGATGAACCGCAACAAGCGCTCGCTCGCCCTGGACCTCAAGGACCCGGCGTCGCTGGACGCACTGCTGCGCCTCGCGGCGACCTGCGACGTCGTGGTGGAGAACTTCCGCCCGGGCGTCATGGACCGGCTGGGACTGGGCTACGACGACATCCGCGCGGTGCGGCCCGACGTTGTCTACTGTTCCGGCTCGGGCTGGGGGCAGGACACGCCGTTCGCCCGCGAGCGCCGCCCCGGGCAGGACCTCCTGATCCAGGCGATGTCGGGCCTCGCGGCGGCTACCGGACGGCGTGGCGACCCGCCGACGCCCGCCGGGACCGCGATCGTCGACCACGCCACCGCGCTCACCCTGGCGAACGGGATCCTCGCCGCGCTCGTCGCGCGGGAACGGCACGGGATCGGGCAGCGCGTCGAGGTGGACCTCTACTCGACCGCGATCGCCATGCAGTGCCAGGAAATCTCCGCTTTCCTCAACCAGAGCAGCAGTTACGAGCGGTCCGAGGAAGGCATCGGCCAGGCATGGCTGTCGGCTCCGTTCGGTGTCTACGCCGCGCAGGACGGCTGGATCGCCGTGGCGATGGCCCCGTTGGACGCCGTCGGCGAGGCAGTGGGTGACCCGTCGCTCGCCGATCTCGACGCCTGGGCGGACCGGGACGAGGTCAAGCGACGGCTGGAGTCGATCGTGCGCCAGGAGCCCGCCGCGCAGTGGGTCGAAAAGCTGGGCGCGGCCGGACTCTGGGCGGCGCGCGTGCGGACCACTGAGGAGGCCGTCGCCGAACTGCGGGAACAGGACTCGGACCTCCTGGTCACGACCGACGGCCCCGACGGCTCCCCGATCTCGCTGATCGGCTGCCCCGTCACCCTCAGCGAGACGCCTTGGCAGCTTCGCTCGGCCCCGCCGCGGGCAGGCGAGCACACGACCGAGGTGCTGCGCGAGGTGCTCACCGAGGAGGAAATCGCCCGCCTCGTGAAGGAGTTCCGCCCATGACTGACGAACGACGCGTCCACCCCAACCTGGTCGTGCGCGACGAGGGCGCGGTCCGGATCCTCCGGATCGACCGAGAGGACAAGCTAGGCGCCTTCTCCGGCTCGCTGATCGCCGCTCTGGGAAAGGAAATCACCGCTCTACGGGACGCCGCGGACGTGCGCGCCGTCATCCTCACCGGCACCGGCCGGGGCTTCGTGGCCGGAGCCGACATCGCCGAGTACGGCACTTCCTCGCGGGCGGAGTTCGAGGCCTACCAGCGCCGCTCGCGGGTGGTCTTCGACGCGCTGAGCGCCCTGCCGCAACCGACCGTCGCGGCCGTGAACGGCTACGCGTTCGGCGGCGGCTTCGAGATCGCCTTGTGCTGCGACGTGATCCTCTGTGCGGAGACCGCCCGATTCGGCCTGCCGGAGATCAAACTCGGCCTCATCCCCGGCGGAGGCGGCCCGCAACGCCTGGCCCGCCAGGTCAGCCCAAGGTGGACGAAGGAGCTGGTCCTGACCGGCCGCACGGTGTACCCGGAGGAGGCGCTGGCGCGCGGAGTCGTCGCCAAGGTCTTGGCCCCCGACGACCTGCCCGCCGCCGCGCTGGACCTGGCGACGACGCTCGCCCGCCAGCCCGCCGAGGCCGCCCGCGCGGCGAAGCAGCGCATCGACGACGGGGCGGAGCAGGACCTGGCGACGGCTCTCGGCGAGGACCAGGAAGCGCTGGGGAGGCTGTTCGACACCCCGGACGCGAAGGAGGGCATCGACGCGTTCATCCAGAAGCGCCCACCCGAATTCGGCTGATTCTGAAGTCCTGGCAGGCATCGCCGCCGGTCGCGCACCTGCTGACCGTCCATGTCGAAAAAGGCTGGCCAGGGCCGCTGCGGCTCTCGGCGGGTGGCAGGAGCCGAGTTGGCTGTCCGTGAGGGGAACCTTCACGGACTCTGATTCCCGTGCCAGGGACTTCAGGCGGCGTTATGGGCGTGGCTGAGGCGTGTCCGCCCAGGCCGAAGCCACTGGCGGACCGGGGCGGTTTGCGCCGGGGCCGTTGCGGGCAGCGGGCAGCGGGCACTGGGCGTGTCGTCCGTGAGGGGCACCCTGAGGGACTCTGATTCCCTCTGAACTGCGCCCCGGAAGTTGGACTGGGAATCCAGTTCCAGTTGTCCGGGGAGTGGTTCGTTTGCATCCACGAAGTTCGTTGTCTGAGTGGCAGCGGGCGTCCGCTGTCGCGTTGTTCGAGGACGGGTATGGCGCAAAGGCTGTGGCATCCCGGTTGGGGGTGTCGGCGGGCGCGGTGCGACGCTTGCGTGATCGTTGGAGGCTGCGGAGCGCGGGAGCGCTGATGAACAAGCCAGGCAGGCGGTCGTTCACGTTCGAGTTCAAGCTGGAGGTCGTGCGCCGGTATGCGGAGGGCGAGGCGACCGCGGTCGAGCTGGCGCGCGAGCACGGGCTGTCCTCGCCCAAGCTCGTGGAGAACTGGGTGCGGGCGTACCGGCGCGACGGCGAGGAAGCGTTGCGGCCCAAACGGAAAGGCCGCCCCCCGGCCGCAGCG
>NZ_JBHUKS010000009.1:29377-41972 GCF_042684085.1 Amycolatopsis silviterrae | reverse complement strand
ACTCAACATGAGAAGTCTGGGCCCCGGTCCGAGAACCCCCGCGGTTCTCCCGGGGCCCAGACTCATTTCCAGGCCCGGAACCCCGCACGGGGGCCGGGCCTTCGTCATGTCCGGACTTTCTCCGCGGACCGGTGGGCCTGCCCGTAGCCCGTGAGAAGGCTCTGACGGCGGTGAGTTGGCAGCGCGAGATCTCGGCACAGCTTTCCGGTCATCTGGCTACTGCACCCGGCGTGTGCACGGATGGCGGAGATACGAGGGACATACGGCCAATCGAGGAGGAACCGAGGGCGGGACTCCCGCGAAGGAACAGCCAGTCGCCGGCGGCAGTGAACAGCCTGAACAGTTGCTCTCGTGCACGCTCCGCGTGCACGAGAGCAACCCCGGCCCTCGCCGCCCGATCCCATGGCAACCCGGGCACGGCAACGAGACTCGGCGACCTGGTTCGATGACTCGGCTCGGTTCGGCGACCCGGTCCGGCGACGCGGCTGGGCGACCCGGCTGGGCGACCTGGTTCGTCGGCCTGGCGCGGCAACTCAGTTTGGCGACTTCGGCAACTCGGCTGGCGATCCGGCGCGGCAGCTTGGCTCGGCACCTTGGGGCGGCAACTTTTGGGACGGTAACTTGGGGCGGCGACTCACCCGGCAACCCGGCGCGGCAACCCGGGGTGGTGACTTAGCTCGGCGGCCCGGTTCGGCACCTTGGCTCAGCACCTTGGGGTGGTGACTTAGTTCGGCGGCTCGGTTCGGCAACTCGGGGCTGCGACCCGAGACGCGGTGACTTGGCTCGGCAACCTGGCGTGGCGACTCAGCTCGGCGGCCCGGTTCGCTAGCTCGGTTCAGCGACCTGGCGCGGGACCCAGCTTGGCGACTCAGCTCGGGCGACCCGGCTGGGCAACCTGGCGCGGCGACCCGACCCGACCCAACCCGGCTAGACCCGACCCAACCCGGCTCGACCCAACCCGACCCAACCCAACCCGACCCAACCCGACCCAACCCAACCCGACCCAACCCGACCCAACCCAATCCGACTCAAGCCGAGCCGGCTCGGCTGACCCGGCGCGGTCCTGGATCAGCGGCAACCCGCGGCGATTCCGGTTCTGGGCAGCAAAAAAGGGTGCCGGAGCACGAAGCTCCGGCACCCTTCGTCGAACCGCTTGCCGAACCCGGTCCGGGTCCCGATCCCGGGGGCTGGCTTACTTCAGGGCCGAGCCCTTCTGCCAGTCGGTCCAGGACTTGGACCAGTCGCCGTACAGGTCCCACACCGGGAGCTGCGGGCCGCCCGAGTTGGTGACCTCTACGACGTCGCCCAGGCCGAAGTTGTTGAAGAACCACTCGGCGTTGGCGGCGTTCAGGTTGATGCAGCCGTGCGAGACGTTCGAGCTGCCTTGCTGCCCGACGCTGTTCGGGTTCTCGTGGACGAACTCGCCGTCGTTCGAGATGCGCTGGGAGAACTTCTCGTTCGAGCGGTACGCCTTCGGGTCCGGCGGGCAGACGCCGTAGGTGCAGGAGTCCATCGTGTAGTTCGCCTGCTTGTCCGAGATGACGTGCGGGCCGAGGTGGGTGGGCGTCGCGTCCTTGCCCATCGAGATCGGCATCGATTTCACCATCGAACCGTTGTGGAAGATCTGCATCTGCTCGGTGTTGCCGTCGGCTTTCGCGATCCACGAATCGTGCACCTTGTACGTTTCGGTGCGATCGTCCGCTCCGTAGACGCCATTTCCGAAATCGACGCCGTAAATCTTCGCGTTGACCGTGAGCGTGGTGCCCGGCTTCCAGTATTCCTTCGGGCGGTAGTGGACGTTCTTGTCGTCCATCCAATACCAGCTGCCTTCTTGCTTCGGCGAGGACTCGACCGTGAGCGCCTTCTCCACCGCCGCCTTGTTCTTCACCGCGACGCCGAAGCTGAACACGATCGGCTGGCCCACGCCGACGCCCGCGCTTTTCACCGCGCTCGGCGCCGGGATCAGGTTCGCGTTCGCCTGCTTCTTCGGCGACAGCGTGGTGACCTGGCCCTGCTGTTCGACGGATTTCCCGTCCGCGCCTTGGGCATGCGCCTTCACCTGGTAGGTGCCGCCGTAGCCGAGCACCTCGGTAGTCGTCCAGCTGAGCTTGTCCGCCGCGAACTCGCCCGCGACGGTTTTGCCCTTGGCGCTGGTGACCGTGACGTCCGTGAGCTTCCCGTTCGCCGCCTTCACGACGATCGGCGTGCTCGGGCTGATCCCGGACGCGCTGGCCGGCTCGATCGACACCGTCGCCGGCGTCGCGGTCTGGCTCGATCCGCCCGGGTCGCCGGGCGTGCCTGCGTCGCTGCCGTCGTTCCCGGAGGAACAAGCGGAAAGCAGCAGGGTCGCCGCGAGAATTCCGGCAACCGGTAAAAATGTCTTCTTCGGGAACATTATGTCTCTTTTGTGAGGGTCGCGGACCGGCAAGGTTCAACTCCAAAACTACGCGATCGGAAAGACGCTCCGACCGGCGGATCGGTGCATTGGAGTGATGCGGATCACTCTTGCGATTCCGGCTGGTCAGGGACGCAGCAATCCCGGCGCTCCGTACAGGCCGGGGCCGTCGACGGTGAGTTCCTTCAGATGGTCTCGCGCGGAGTGGTAAGCCTGCAGCGCCAGATCGTCGGTGCGGGAGAAATCGAGCGGGCTCACCTGCACCGGCGCCGGGCCCGGCAAATAGACAACGGGCACTTTTCGGGCGGCTGCGGGTGCTTCGAGGACTGCCTGATTGCGCATGCTGATCATCGCGGTGAACATCATCACCTCGGCGAAAGTGCGCGGTGCGCCGGGCATTTTGCCGGGAAACGCGCAGTCGAGGACGACCAGCGATTTCGCGCCCATGCGCAGCGCCTGCCGCATCGGGACGTTGGCGACCAGGCCGCCGTCGTACAGGAGCCGGTCCTCGTGCGGCACCGGCGGGTAGATGCCCGGGATCGCGCAGCTCGCGAGCAGGGGCGCCCGCAGCGGGCCGGAGGTGAGCAGGACGGGTTCGGCGGTGTCCACGTCGGTGGTGACGACGCCCAGCGGCAGCGCCAGATCCTCGAACCGGCGGCCGGCGCCGAGGTGGTCGTCGACGATTTTGGCCAGGCCGGTGTTGGGGAACAGGTGGGTTTTGCTGTGCCGGAGCGTCCGGACCTGGCTGAACACGCCGCCGGGGAAGGCCTCGGCCTTGGTCATGTGCGCCCAGATGTCGCGGAGCCTGCCGATCCGGTCGCCGCCGGGCAGGGCGAGCACCGCGGCGTTCAGCGAGCCGACGGACGTGCCGACCGCGAGATCCGGGGCGATGCCCGCTTCGTCCAGGGCCTGCAGCATGCCCACCTGCAGCGCGCCGAGGCTGCCGCCACCGCCGAGGACGAACGCGACCGGCTTCGGGAGGTCTAGTGCCTGCATACGGTCGAATGTAATCAGCGGACGGGTTCCCGGGCGGGTGACTTCGAGCCGGGGGACGGGGTGGGGGAGTGAGGTTCGCCGCTTCGCGGGGTGGCGTCGTGAGTGCTGGTGCCGGTTAGAACCGGCACCAGCACTCACGAGAACCGGGGCTGCCGCGGGTCAGTTGCCGGTGCGGACGGGCTCTTCCGGCTGCTCGTCAGTGGGCCCCGGTGTACCCAGCGCCTTGCGTTTCTTCAAGCGCAGCAAGAAGAACACCAGCACCCCGACCACCACTGCGGCGACCACCAGGAATCCGGTGTTCATCGCGCTCTCGACCTGCTTCGCGGCCTCGCCCAGTGCGGCGCCGAGGCTGATGTGCACCAGCGACCAGCAGAACGCGCCAGCCGCGGTCGCGGGGAGGAATTTGCGGAACGGCAGGTTCGACGCGCCCGCGGCGGCCGGTGTCAGAGTGCGCAGTACGGGCAGGAACCGCGCGAAGAAGACTGCCCACGCGCCTCGGCGTTCGAGGACTCCGGTGGCTCGGTCCCAGGCGTCCAGGCCGTACTTGCGGATGAGCTTCGTCTCCCGCAGGCGCGGTCCGAACTTCCGGCCGAGGACGTAGCCGACCGAATCGCCCAGCGCTGCGCAGACGGTGACCACTGCCCACAGGGTCAGGAAGCGGGACACGGACGTCGCCGTGGTCGCCGCGATCAGCAAGCCTGACTCGCCGGGGGCGATGAAGCCCAGGCCGATCGTGCACTCGGCGAACACGAGCCCGCCGGCTGCCGCGACGAGGCCCGGTTGGGGGAGTGCTTGCAACCAGTCGAGGAGGTCCGTTACTAAAGCCACACCATCACTTTACTGATTCTTGGGAATCAGATGCCACGTTAGGGGGAATCGGGGACGACTAAGGGCCCCGGTGCGTGACCGGAGCCCTTAGTCGGACAGACAGGGGTCAGCGGGCCAGCAGGCTGCTGGCCTCCTGAGCGGCGAGGCCTTCGGCGGTGAGGTGGGCCAGGTTCTCCGGCAGTTCCTCGCCCCGGTGGGCCTTGGTCTGCGCGTACAACCGGCCCGCGCGGTACGACGACCGCACCAGCGGCCCCGCCATCACACCCGGGAACCCGATCGCCTCGGCGGTCTTCGCGTGCTCCACGAACTCCTCCGGCTTGACCCACCGGTCGACCGGATGGTGCCGCGGAGAAGGCCGCAGGTACTGGGTGATCGTGATGATCTCGCAGCCCGCGTCGAACAGGTCCTGCAGCGCGGTCGTGACCTCGTCGGGGGTTTCGCCCATCCCGAGGATCAGGTTGGACTTCGTGACCAGCCCGGCCGCGCGGGCCTGGGTGATCACGTCCAGCGAGCGGGCGTAGCGGAAGCCGGGGCGGATCCGCTTGAAGATCCGCGGGACCGTCTCGACGTTGTGCGCCAGCACCTCGGGGCGGGAGCCGAACACTTCGGCCAACTGGTCCGGCGCGGCGTTGAAGTCCGGGATCAGCAGTTCGACGCCGGTGCCGGGGTTCAGCGAGTGGATCTGCCGGACGGTCTCCGCGTACAGCCACGCGCCGCCGTCGGCCAGGTCGTCGCGGGCCACACCGGTGATCGTCGAGTACCGCAACCCCATGGCCTGCACCGATTCGGCGACCTTCCGCGGCTCGGTACGGTCCAACGCAGCAGGCTTCCCGGTGTCGATCTGGCAGAAATCGCACCGCCGCGTGCACTGGTCCCCGCCGATGAGGAAGGTGGCTTCGCGGTCTTCCCAGCACTCGTAGATGTTGGGACAGCCCGCTTCCTCGCAAACCGTGTGCAGGCCTTCCCGGCGCACCAAGCCCTTCAGCTCAGTGAACTCCGGACCCATCCGCACCCGCGTCTTGATCCACGACGGCTTCTTCTCGATCGGCGTCTCGCTGTTGCGCACCTCAAGCCGCAACAACTTCCGCCCCTCCGGTGCAGCAGTCACGGGCTCCACCCTACGCCCGGGAAACGGGCCTCACCTCGGGTCAGGTGTGACGCCGGTCAGCTCGGCGGTCAGCTCCCACAATGTGGTCCCGGACGCCGGATTCCGGGCGGGGGCGAGGGTGCGGACCTTCGTCGGGAGGCCGCGGACGGCGTAGGCCGGTCCGATGTAGTCGCCGCCTTCGACGTTCGGGGCGGTCGCGGCGTACAGCTGCGGCAGGGCACCGCGTTCGACACGCTGGGCCAGCAGCATTCCGCCGAGTTTGCCGATTTCCCGGAGTGCGCCGCGTACCAACGGGTTCTGGTACGAGCCCGCCATGTTCGTGGTCAGGCCGGTCGCGCTGTAACCGGGATGCGCCAGCATGCTGAGCACCGTGGACTTGGCCGCGCGGAGGCGTCGGTCCAGTTCGATGCCGAAGGTTTGGTTCGACAGTTTCGCCTGGCCGTACGCGGCTGCCGCGCGGTACGGGCGGCGATCGGCGTTCGGGTCGTCCAGGTGCAGGTGTGCGCCGATGGCGGCGACGCTGGACAGCGTCACGACCCGGCCGGCCGGTGCGCCGCGCAGGGCGGGCATCAGCAGCCACGTCAGCGCGGCGTGGCCGAGGTGGTTCGTGCCGAATTGCAGTTCGAAACCGTCGGCGGTGCGGCCTTGTGCGGTGGCCATGACGCCGGCGTTGTTCATCAGCACGTCCAGCGCGTCGCCGGTGAGTTCGCGCACCGCGGCGGCGGCTTCGCGGACGGACGCCAGATCGGCGAGGTCCAGCCGGACGAGTTCGGGTTTGGCACCGGAAGCCGCGGCGCGGACGCGGTCGAGCGCGGTGGCGCCGCGTTCCGGCGAGCGGCAGCCGAGCAGCACGCGGGCGCCGTGCGCGGCGAGGACTTCCGCCGAACGCAGGCCGAGGCCGGAATTCGCTCCGGTGATCAGGACGGTCCGGCCGCTCTGGTCGGGGATCCGGGCCTCGGTCCAGCGTTCGTTCATCGGGTCAGCTAACTACACGTCACGCGCTCGGCGCGAGCAGGCGCATGAGATGCCCGACCGGGCCGCGCCTGCGGACCGGGCCGGTGTCGCCCGCGCGCAGCAGCGCGTCGAGCGTCCGCCCGACCTTGACGATCTCGTCGGCCGGTTCGCCCGGTTCGGCGAGGCCCGCGGTGAGCGCCAGGGTGTGCAATTCGATGCGGTGCAGCGGTTCCAGCGCGGCGCAGCGTTCCAGGGCGCCGTCCAGCACGGTGCGGAGGTCCTCGTAGTCGTGCTGCGCCTGCCGCCACGCGCGGGTGACGGCGTCGACCTGGTCGCCGGGCAGATCCGCCTCGTCGGGGTCGGCGAACTCGGCGCGCAGGTAGCCGCTGAGCAGCTGCGTCCACTTGTGCTGCAGTGCCAGCAGCAGGTTCTCTTCGGTGCCGAACTCGTCGGCGGCACCCGGGATTTCGGCCAGCGAAAGCGGTTCTCTCGGGGCTCGTTTCGCTTGGCGGACAGCGGCATCGAGGATCTCTCGCCGCCGGTAGAAGTCGGTCCAGCTCATGGTGTGGCTCCCCTTCCGTGACCCGGGTCATACTGCCGGTCTGCGGCATACTCCCGGTACGGACCTGACGCAGCCAACATACCACGGGTATGGTCCGCCGGGTCCCGGCGTAAGGTTGTGAGCGTGCCGACAATGAGGTCCCGACGACTCGACTACTCCGAGTCGACCCGCTCCGCCCTGGTCGACAGCGCGGTCGAACTGTTCACGAAACGCGGATACGCGGGTACCTCGCTCGACGAGGTCGCCAAACGCGCGCGGGTCACGAAAGGCGCGCTGTACCACCATTTCAGCGGGAAGCAGGCGCTCTTCGAGGCCGCGTTCGAACAGGTCGAAAGCCTGGTTTACGACCGGCTGCAGAAGATCATGACCGGCGACGGCGAGCCGTGGGAGCGCGCGATGGGCGGGCTGCAGGCGTTCATCCGCAGCTGCCTCGACCCGTCGTATCAGCGGATCGCGATTCACGAGGGTCCGGTCGTGATGGGCTGGGAACGCTGGCGCGAGGCCGAGGAGCAGTCCAGTTTCGGGCTGGTGCGCTCCGGGCTGCAGCTGCTCGTCGACGCGGGCGAGGTGGAGCCGGTGCCGGTCGACCTCACCGCGCGGCTGCTGTTCGGCGCGCTGTCGAGCGCGGCGACCGAGATCGCCGGCGCGGCCGACCCGAAGAAGGTCGGGGCCGAGATCGAGGACGTGATCACGCGGATGCTGTTCCGGCTGCGCCGTCCGGCGGGGGACCAGGAACGGCCCGCCGCGGGGTGATCGATCCGCCGTTACGCTGGCGGGCATGGACTTGAGGATCTTCACCGAACCCCAGCAGGGGGCCAGCTACGACGACCTGCTGCGGGTCGCGCGGACCACCGAAGCCGCGGGATACGACGCGTTCTTCCGCAGCGACCACTACCTCAAGATGGGCAGCGCGGACGGCCTTCCCGGGCCGACCGACGCGTGGATCACCCTCGCCGGCCTCGCCCGCGAGACCGAGCGGGTGCGGCTCGGCACGCTCGTCACCGCGGCCACCTTCCGCCACCCCGGCCCGCTCGCGATCTCGGTCGCGCAGGTGGACCAGATGTCCGGCGGGCGCGTGGAATTCGGCCTCGGCACCGGCTGGTACGACGACGAGCACACCGCCTACGGCCTCACCCTGCCGCCGCTCAAGGAGCGCTTCGACCGCTACGCCGAGCAGCTCGCGGTGATCACCGGCCTGTGGAAGACCCCGGCGGGGGAGAAGTTCTCCTACTCCGGCGACTACTACACGCTCGCCGACTCGCCCGCGCTGCCGAAGCCCGCGCAGTCGCCCGCGCCGCCGGTGATCGTCGGCGGGGGCGGCAAGAAGCGCACCCCGGCGCTGGCCGCGCAGTACGCCGACGAGTTCAACCTGCCGTTCGTGGACGCCGAAACCGCGCTCGCGCAGTTCGAGCGCGTGGACGCGGCGGCGGAGGCGATCGGGCGCAACCCCAAGGAAATCCTGCGTTCGGTCGCGCTCGTGCTGGCGGCGGGCCGGGACGAGGCCGAGGTCGCGCGCCGGGCGTCCGCGATCGGCCGGGAGACGGCCGAGCTGCGGGCCAACGGGCTGGCCGGGACCGCGGCGGAGATCGTGGACCGGATCGGGCAGTGGCGGGAGAAGACCGGGATCACCCGGCTGTACCTGCAGGTGCTCGACCTTTCCGACCTCGACCACATCGAGTTCGTGGCGTCGGAAGTCGCGCCCCAACTGGACTGAAAGGCCGTGAGGGGAACCCTGAGGGAATCAGCGTCTCTCAGGGTTCCCCTCACGGACAAGCTGGGGCTCGTGAGTGGCAATGCCGGTTCTAACCGGGATAAACACTCACGAGGCGGTCAGTTCTGCAGGGCGAAGGTGACGCCGGGGGCCTTCGGGGCCTCGGGGCGGGGCAGCCAGCGGTCGTCGCTCACCGGCAGTTCGCCTTCGAGCGCGGCCAGCACCAGCTCCTTCGCCAGCGGCAGCACCTCGGCGACCGGGACGTCGCGCTGCAGTTCCCAGGACAGCGAGGTGACGCCCGCGTCGCGGATGCCGCACGGCACGATGTTGTCGAACGCGGCCAGGTCGGCGTTGCAGTTCAGCTCGAACCCGTGCATCGTCACGCCGCGCTGGACGCGGATGCCGATCGCGGCGATCTTGCGTTCGATGCCGCGTTCGTCGGCCGGGATCCACACGCCGCTGCGGCCCTCGACGCGGCCGGTGCGCACGCCGAACCGGTCGCACACCGCGATCAGCGCCTCCTCCAGCCGCCGCACGTAGTGCATGACGTCGATCGGGTCGGCGAGCTTCAGGATCGGGTAGCCGACCAGCTGGCCGGGGCCGTGCCAGGTGATCTTGCCGCCGCGGTCGACGTCGATCACCGGGGTGCCGTCGGTGGGCCGGTCCTCGGGTTCGGTGCGCTTGCCCGCGGTGTAGACCGACGGGTGCTCCAGCAGCAGCATGGTGTCCGGCCCGGTCTCGTCCGCGCGCGCGGTGAGGATCTCCCGCTGCAGGTCCCAGGCCTCGGTGTAGTCGATCGTCCCGGCCTCGCGCACGACGAGGGGTTCGGTGGCGATCCGGCAGCTTGCGCTCGAAGAACTCACCCGTCGAGGCTACGCCTTTCGCGCGCCGGAAAGGGGATCAGCCGGAGTGCGGTCGCCGACACCAGTCCCACGCCGAGCACCGCGAGCACGGCGCCGGCCGTGTCGGTGACCCAGTGCACGCCGAGCACGATCCGGCAGGCCGCGGCCAGCACGGTCGCGGCGGCGGAAATCCAGATCGCCCACCGTACGAACCGCGGCCGCAGCCAAGCGCAGAGCAGGACCACGACGAGGCCGGTCGTCGCCACCGAGACGACATGGCCGCTGGGGTAGCTCAGATCCGGGTACACCCGCGGGCGTTGCCGCTGGAACACCGGCTTGAAGGCCAGGCTGGTGAGGCGGCACAGCACAAGCACCACGGCGAGCCGCGCGCACAGGGAGAACTGCGACCGGTCCCGCAGCACGATCGCCAGCAGCAGCACGCCGAGCACGTACGGCAGAACTGGGCCGAGGACGTTCGTCAGCACGCCCGCGATCTGGCCTGCCGGGCGGGCGTCCTGTCCGCGCAAGGCGGTGGCGACCTCGACGTCGAGCTGCAGCGGCTGCCGGTCCACCAGCAGCCCGAGCCAGCCGAACGCGGCGAACAGCACTATCCCGGTGACGATCCACCGGACGCGCGGCATCGTCACGTCGCCGCGGCGAGCGCGCTGTCGACGGTGCGGTGCCGGAATTCGTACCCGCTGGCTTCGAGCTTCCGCGGCACCGCGCGCTGGCCGAACAGCGCCATCTCCTCGGCGGCTTGGCCGAGTGCGATCTTCATCGCGATTTCCGGGACCCACCACGGCGCGGGCCGGTGCACGGCGTGGCCGAGGGCGCGGGTGAATTCGGTATTGGTGACCGGGATCGGGCCGGTGAGGTTGACCGGGCCGGACAGCGTGTCGTGCTCCAGGACGTGCACGAGGGCCCCGATTTCGTCCTCCAGCGCGATCCACGGCTGGTACTGGCTGCCGTCGCCGAGCCGTCCGCCGAGCGCGAAGCGGAAGAGCGGCCGCAGCACGTCGAGCAGGCCGCCGTGGCGGGCGAGGACGAGGCCGGTGCGGACCGAGACCACCCTGGCATTGGCCGCCGCAGCCGTCGCGGCTTCCCATCCGGTGCACATCTCGGCGAGGAAACCGTTGCCGGCCTTGGTGTTTTCATCGACCACAGTGGACCCGCTGTTGCCGTAGTAGCCCACGGCGGACGCGTTCACCAGCACCCCGACGCCGTGCTCGGCCACCGCTTCGGCGAGCACCTCGGTCGGCTCGATCCGGCTGTCGAGCAGCTGCTGTTTGCGCATTCCGCTCCAGCGGCCGGGCAACAGCGGCGCGCCGCACAGGTTGACCACCGCGTCGATGCCGTCGAACGCGCCGTCGTCGATCCGGCCCGACGGCGGATCCCAGCCGCTCTCGTCCGCGGCCCGTGCGGTGCGCCGCACCAGCCGGCGCACGTCGTGCCCGGATTCGCGCAGCCGCCCGGTCAATGCGGTGCCGATCAGACCGCCGGAGCCCGCGATGAGTACCCGCATGCCTCTGATCGTGTCCTATCCGCCCGGCTCGCGCACACCCGGGCGGAGCTGCCCGGCGACGTCGGCGGCGGCGGTCAGCAGCACCAGCGCGGGGATCGCGGCGGTCGGCTTGAGCCGGTAGCTGCCGCGGCGGTCCTGCTCGACCAGCCCGGCCGCGGTGAGCGCCTTGAGGTGGTGGTAGAGCCGTCCGGGCGAGCTGAGTTCGGCGGCTTCCTGCAGCGCGGCCCCGGTTTGCGCGCCGTCGCGGGCGAGCAGCCGGACGAGCGCGATCCGGTCGGTGTTCGCCAGCGCGGCCAGCACCTCGGCGCGCGGACCGTCCGGCAGCGAGAGGACCGCGGGCGTGGTGAGCCGGATTTCCCAGCGCAGCTCGGGATCCGTCAATTCACCCTGATAGCCCACGATCCCCTGCGGACCGCCCGGGACGGATTCGGCGGGCCGCCCCTCCAATGCGGCCATCCGGCGTTCGAGCGCCGCGACGCGCTCGGCGAGGTCTTCGGTCATGCGGGTCAGTGTCCCAGCGCGCGCTCCAACGCTTGGAAGGTGGCGGGCCGGTCCAGCGCGTCGACGCACAGCTTCCGGAGCACAGGCCAGTTCTGCAGATCCGTCGGCGTGCAGTTCTTCAGGAAGATCGCACCGGTGCCCGGCGGCCGGTCCGGCCACCGCACGTCCAGCCCGAGCACGAGGAAGCCGGGGAGGTTGCCGCCCTTGAACAGCAAGGCATCCGAGCCCGACGGTCGTTCGCTGGCGAACCAGAAACCGAGCACCTGCTGTGCCAGTACGGCCGCGCGGTCGCGGCTCGCGGCGATTTCGTGGTGCATCCGGAACAGTTGCGCGGCGCTGCCCTGCCCGCTCGCCGCTGCCCAGGCCATGATCGCTTCGACGGAGGGCGGCTTCTCCGCGACTCGCGGGAGCACCTTGGCGCGAAACGAAAGGTCGCACGCGAACCGGTTCGACAGCGCGTCTCCCGCCGCGCGGCGCACGGCGACCGGGCTGCCGGGCGGCGGGCAGTACTCAGGGAAAAACAGCAGCAGGGTCTCGCCGCTGAACATCCGGAGGTCCGGCAGCCTCCAGCCGCCGCGCGCCGCGGCCGCCCGGAGCGCCCGGTCACCGAGCCGGGCTCGGAGGTAGTCGGCTGCGGAGTTGTCGCTGAAGTAGATCATCACCTCCGCGATGCTGTGCAGCGGCACGCGCTGGTCCGGATTCTTTTCCACGCCGTACTCGTCGCACGGGATCCCCAGGTAGGTCAACGAATTCAGGCGGTTGCCCGCGCCGGTCGGGCCGTCGCCGAGATACGGATGCCGGGCGCCCCAGTCGCCGACGCGGACCTGCTCGTCCGGATCGAGCCGTCCTTCGGCGACCGCGGTCGTGTAGGCGAGCAAATGCACCACCTTGATCGCGGACGCGACGACCATGGACCGGTCGGGGAGATGGCTGAACCGGCGGCCGGCGCCGTCGGAGAAGACCGCCGACACGTCGTCGCGGTGCGCGGCGAGGCGGGCGAGCCAGCCTTCGGGAGTGGATTGGTCCGGGGGAGCGGCCAGCGCGACGGAGGGCAGGACGAACGTGGCGGCCCCCGCCGCTGCGACCGACGTGAGCAAGCTTCGTCGAGTGAGCATGCCGCAGAGTTTACTCCGGTATTCCGGAATTCCGGATTAGTCGAAAGTAGGAGAAACGGCG
>NZ_JBHUKS010000009.1:0-29349 GCF_042684085.1 Amycolatopsis silviterrae | reverse complement strand
AGGGGCTACCGGATCAGAGACCCAGCTCGTCCTCGAAGTTGCCCTCTTCCAGCCGCTGCTTGATCGTGGTCAGGAAGCGGCCGGCGTCCGCGCCGTCGACCAGGCGGTGGTCGTAGGTCAGCGGCAGGTACGCCATCGAGCGGACCGCGATGGTGTCGTTGCCCTCGGCGTCGCTCACCACGACCGGGCGCTTCACGACCGCGCCGGTGCCGAGCATGCCGGACTGCGGCTGCACGATGATCGGCGTGTCGAACAGGGCCCCGTTGGAGCCGATGTTCGTGACGGTGAAGGTGCCGCCGATCAGCTCGTCCGGCTTGATCTTGTTGGCCCGGGCCCGCGCCGCCAGGTCGGCGATGCGGTGCGCGAGACCGGCGAGGCTCAGCTCGCCCGCGTCGTGGATCACGACCGAGAGCAGGCCGCGCTCGGTGTCCACCGCGATGCCCAGGTGCACGGCGCCGTGGTAGGTGATCTCCTTCGTGTCCTCGTTGTAGGACGCGTTGACGTTCGGGTGCTGCTTGAGCGCCTCGACCGTCGCCTTGGCGAAGAACGGCAGGAACGTGAGGTTGACGCCCTCGCGCTCCTTGAACGCCCCCTTCGCGCGCTGGCGCAGCTTGGCGATCTTGGTGACGTCCACCTCGTGCACCTGCGTGAGCTGCGCGGAGACCTGCAGCGACTCGCGGGTCTTGGTGGCGGTGATCTGCCGGATCCGGCTCGCCTTCTGCACGGTGCCGCGCAGGGCGGCGACCTCCGGCGAAACCGCGGCGGCGCGCGGCGCGGCCGGAGCGGCCGGAGCGGCCGGAGCGGCGGCGGCCGGGGCGGCAGCGGCAGGGGCCGGGGCCGCCTTCTGCTTGGCCTCGGCGGCGGCGAGCACGTCCTGCTTGCGGATGCGGCCGCCGACTCCGCTGCCGGTCAGCGACGCGAGGTCGATCCCGTGCTCGGAGGCGAGCTTGCGCACCAGCGGCGTGACGTACGGGCCGTCTGCGGACTCTGCCGGAGCCTCGGCCTGCGCGGCCGGAGCCGGAGCTGCCGGGGCCGGGGCCGCGGGAGCCGGAGCGGCGGGCGCGGGGGCCGGGGCGGGCTTGCTTTCCTGCACCGGAGCCGGGGCCGGAGCGGGCTTGGACTCCTGCGCCGGAGCCGGAGCCGGGGCTGCCGGAGCCGCGGCCGGGGCGGCGTTCGCATCGCCGATGATCGCGAGCACCCCGCCGACCTCGACGGTCTCGTCCTCGCCCGCGCGGATCTCCAGCACGGTGCCGGCGACCGGCGACGGGACCTCGGTGTCGACCTTGTCCGTGGAGATCTCGAGCAGCGGCTCGTCGACCTCGACCGACTCGCCGACCTGCTTCAGCCAGCGGGTGACGGTGCCCTCGGTGACGCTCTCGCCCAGTTCGGGCAGCTTCACCTCGGTGCCGGAACCGCCCGCGGCCGGAGCGGTGTCCGGCTGCGACGGGGCGGGCTCGGCGGGGGCGGCCGCGGCAGGGGCTTCCTGCTGCTGCGGGGCGGGCTCGGGCTCCGGCTCGGCCTGCTGGGCCGGAGCGGAGGACTCGGGCACGCCGCCGGTGCCGTCGTCGATCACCGCCAGTTCGCCGCCGACCTCGACGGTGTCGTCTTCCTTGGCGCTGATCTTCACGACCGTGCCGGCGACCGGCGACGGTACTTCGGTGTCGACCTTGTCGGTCGAGATCTCGAGCAACGGCTCGTCGACCTCGACGGTGTCGCCCTCCTGCTTCAACCACCGGGTGACGGTGCCCTCGGTGACGCTCTCGCCGAGCTCCGGCAGCGTGACGGAGTAGGCCATTGTTCGCTGGCTCCCTTGATCGCTAAGACGTGGTCTGGATTGTGCTGGTTGCGCGTCAGCTGTGCACGTGCAGCGGCTTGCCCGCGAGGGCGAGGAACGCTTCGCCGAGTGCCTCGGTCTGCGTGGGGTGCGCGTGGATCAGCGGGGCGACGTCCTCCGGGAACGCCTCCCAGCTGTAGATCAGCTGCGCTTCGCCGATCAGCTCGCCGACCCGGTCGCCGACCATGTGCACGCCGACGACGGGGCCGTCCGGCGCCTTCACCAGCTTCACGCCGCCGGAGGTCTTGAGGATCTGGCTCTTGCCGTTGCCGCCGAGGTCGTAGGTGAACGTGGTGACGTCCGAGCCGTACTTCTCCTTGGCCTGCGCCTCGGTGAGGCCCACGGAGGCGACCTCGGGGTGCGAGTAGGTGACGCGCGGGATGCCGCGCTCGTCGATGACGCGCGGGTTCAGGCCGGCGATCTCCTCGGCCACGAAGATGCCCTGCTGGAAGCCGCGGTGCGCGAGCTGCAGGCCCGGCACGATGTCGCCGACCGCGTACACGTTGGGCAGGTTGGTGCGGAGCCGGTCGTCGGTGAGCACGAAGCCGCGGTCGATCTTGACGCCCGCTTCCTCGTAGCCGTGGCCCGCCGAGTTCGGGCCGCGGCCGACGGCGACCAGCAGCAGGTCGGCTTCCAGCGTCTCGCCGGACTCCAGCGACACGCTGACGCCGTTGTCGTCCTGCTTCGCGCCGGTGAACCGGACGCCGGTCTTGAAGCCGATCTTGCGGCGGCGGAACGCGCGCTCGAGCTGCTTGGAGGCGTACTCGTCCTCGTTCGGGACCAGCCGCGGGAGCGCCTCGACCACGGTGACGTCGACCCCGAAGGAGGCCCACACGCTGGCGAACTCCACGCCGATGACGCCGCCGCCGAGCACGACGACCTTCTTCGGCACGTAGTCCAGCGTCAGCGCCTGCTCGCTCGCGATGATGCGGCCGCCCAGTTCGAGGCCGGGCAGGGTGCGCGAGTACGAACCGGTGGCGAGGATGACGTTCTTGCCGGTGTAGCGGGTGCCGTCGACCTCGACGGTCGTGCCGCCGACGAACCGGCCGGTGCCCTCGACCAGGTTGACCTTGTGCGCCTTGGCCAGGCCCTGGAGGCCCTTGTACAGCCGGGAGACGATCCCGTCCTTGTACTTGTTCACCCCCGCGATGTCGATGCCCTCGAACACGGCCTTGACGCCGAACGTCTCGGCGTCGCGGGCCTCGTCGGCGACCTCGGCGGCGTGCAGCAGGGCCTTGGTCGGGATGCAGCCCCGGTGGAGGCAGGTCCCGCCCAGCTTGTCCTTCTCGATCAGCGTGACGGAAAGGCCCAGCTCGGCCGCGCGGAAGGCCGCGGCGTAGCCGCCCGATCCGCCTCCCAGGATCACGAGGTCGGCGGAGGTGTCGCTCACTTCAATAACTCCTCGGCAGCGATAGGGGTGAAGCTTCGGTCGCCGCGGCACCCGGTATAAACGCGCGCGCGACAACAGCCATCTTGTCACTACGCCGATCGGTGTTGCGACCTAGCCGGGCCAAGGCGGCGGTGCGACACCGGCCACACGCGCGACCGGGAATAATGGAGTCCGGACTTTCGCCGGAAGAAAGGTGGTCGAAGTGGGGATCTTCGACTCGTTGCGCCGCCGCGGCAGACGCGGCGGGTCCGCGGGAGCAGGCCGCTCCCCGGGCTCGGCCGACACCCGCTACCTGCAAGAATGGGCCGCCGAACGACGCGGAGTGGAAGCCTTCGTCGAGCCGAAGACCACGGTGACCGACACCACTGTGGTGCTCGTCGCGCACGACGGCGAATGGACCCGCCGGCGGATCGGCAGCCTCGACGCCGCGCAGCGATTCGGGCACAAGAACACGATCCCGGTGTACGAGGTCTCGCGCGTCGGTTACCCGCAGCGCATGCGGGACTACACCGAACGGCAGAAGCGCCGCCCGGGAAGCTGAGTCAGGCACTGGCTTCCAGTAGCCGGCGGTGGTGTTCGAGCAGCGCGCGGAACGAGTCGTGCGCGGTGCTGCCGTAGGCGAGGTCGACTTCGACCGTTCGCCAGTCGTCGCCGGTGTGGGTGAGCAGGACCGTCGCGGGATCGGAGACGATCACGACGGCTCCGTCGGCGCGGAGTTCGCGGGCGGACAGCAGGCGCGGGAACACCACGTCCGCGGGCAGCCCGTCGGCGATCGCCAGGAACTCCCGGTAGTCGTCGGGAAGGCGGACGCCGAGCCGTTGTTCGGCGGCGGCCAGGTCGGCGGCTTCCGCCGGAGCGGGGGCGCGCTGCCCGCGCAGGCGCAGGATCGCGGCGACCAGCTCCGGCAGCGTGCCCGGGCCGGTCGGATGGCGTTCGCGCAACGCGGCGATCAGCGCGCCCGCGCACTGGTCCGGCCATTCCGTGCCGAGGCCGAGCGGGTCCGCGCCCGCGACCAGCCGCGCGGCGAGCGGACGGGTGGCGGCGAGTGTCGCCACGTCCGGGTTCGGGTGGTTCGCTGTTTGCGCGGCCCACGCTTCGAGGTCGGCGGCGGCCAGTGCGTCGCGGACCGGGTCGGGCCGTTCCGGGGCGAGCGCGGAGACCACGCCGGCGACGGGCGAACCGTCGAAGAGACCGTCCAAATCGGACGCTCGACGGGCGAGAAGTGCTTGGTGGGCTTGTTCTTCGGCGTCCAGGTCGAGGGGAACCAGGGCGTCTGCCCATTGTGGACGGTTGCCGCGTGCTTCGAAGAGCATCGCCCAGGCGCGGGCCCGCACGGCGTCCTCGGCGAGTACGGAAGCCGGGCGGCCGGTCACCGCGTGCCATTGCTCGACGAGCCGATCCGCGGCGGTCGACGCGCCCGCGGTGGCGAGGAGGAGCGCGGCGTGCCCGATCCGGCGGTCGACGGCGGGCTCGTCAGCGGTGAGCACGTCGCGGACGGCGGTTTCCAGGTAGTCGTCGCGCTGCATGATCGCGAGCGTGCCACATGCCGGGGCACACCAGTTGAGGGTGCCGGGTCTGGGCGGGCTGGATATTTTGGCTATCCGCGGAAGGGGCTAGTACATGCGCGCTCGCTCGACAGCACTGACGACCATGTGCGTGGCCGTCCTGGCGGCCAGTGCTGCTTGCGGCGACGGGGGAGGACAGCCGACGACCACCGCGGCCGAGGCCAATCGGCGAGTCGAGGAATACGCCGTCAAGGTGCGCGAAGCACTGCCGGCGAACGCCAAGTACGACCTTTACGCGTCGGAGGAGCACGGCGACTGCTCCGACCCGAGCGACAACGGCGCCAAGGGGCGCGTGATCGCCAGCCGGAGCTATCAAGTCCGGGGCCTTCCGGCGGACCGGATCCCCAGCTACTTCGACGCACTGCGCGCGTGGTGGCAAAGCCACGGCTTCCGTGTCCTCGACAACACTCCGCCGCATGAGTTTCTCTGGGTCGAGAACACCGGCGATGCGTTCCGGATGACGCTCAAGGCCAACAGCGACGGCGAGTTGTTCGTGATCGCGACCTCGCCGTGCGTGTGGCCGGACGGAACCGCCTGAACCGCCCCAATGTGGCATTGGGTGCATGTGACGCACCGAACGCCACATTGGGTGCGTGGGATGCACCCAATGTGGCATTGGGGCGGCCTCGGGGTCAGCCCTGCTCGGCGATGTCCGCCAGCACCGCGGCGATGGTGCGGACCGGGACGCCGGTGCCGCCCTTGCCGGTGTAGCCCCAGGGGCCGCCGGAGTTGAAGGCCGGGCCCGCGACGTCGAGGTGCACCCACGGCAGGTCCGCGGGCACGAACTCGCGCAGGAACACGCCCGCGACGAGCATGCCCGCCCAGCGCGTGCCGGTGACGTTCGCGAGGTCGGCGAGGCGCGAGTCGAGGTCGCCGCGCAGTTCGTCGGGCAGCGGCATCGCCCAGCCGCCTTCGCCGGTGGCCTGCATGATGCCCGCGACGCGGTCGCGGAACTCGTCCGAGCCCATCACGCCGGAGATCCGGTTGCCGAGCGCGACCAGCTGCGCGCCGGTCAGCGTGGCGGTCTCGATCAGGTAGTCCGGGTTCTCCTCGGCGGCGCGCACGATCGCGTCGGCCAGCACCAGCCGGCCCTCGGCGTCGGTGTTGAGCACCTCGACGGTCTTGCCGCCGTACATGGTGAGGACGTCGCCGGGACGGTAGGACGTGGCCGAGGGCAGGTTCTCCGCCAGCGGGATGTGCGCGGTGACCTCGAGCGGGTACTTCAGCTTCGCGGCGAGCACGACCGACGCGAGCACGGCGGCCGCGCCCGACATGTCGGAGGTCATGTTGTCCATGTTCGCGGCGGGCTTGAGCGAGATGCCGCCGGAGTCGAAGGTGATGCCCTTGCCGACCAGCGCGACCTTCTTGCGCGCCTTCGCCGGCTTCCAGCTGAGCCGCAGCAGGCGCGGCGGCCGCGACGAACCGCCGCCGACGCCGAGGATGCCGCCGAAGCCCTTGCGCTTGAGGACCTTCTCGTCGAGGACCTCGAACTCGAGGCCGTTCGCGTCGGCGAGCTTCTTCGCGCGGTCGGCGAAGGACGCCGGGAACAGGTCGTTCGGCGGGGTGTTGATCAGGTCGCGGGCGATGATCACCGATTCGGCGATGAAGGTCGCCGCCTTCAGCGTGGCCTTGTGGTCGCGCGCGGCGCCCTCGGCCGGGCTGACCAGGTCGGCCTTCGCCAGCGGGGCTTCGCCCTTCTCCGAGCGGTACTCGGTGAAGACGTACGCGCCCAGCGCGATGCCCTCGGCGGCGGCGTGCAGGTCGACCGCGGACAGCGTGACGAACGCCCGCTCGGTGCCGCTCAGCGCGCGGGCGGCGGCACCGGCCGCGCGGCGCACCTGCTCGGCGGTGACTTCGCCGTCCTTCTGCTTGCCGAGGCCGACGGCCAGCACGACGCCCGCGGGCAGCTTGCCCAGCGTCGGCAGCTTCACGATCTCCTCGGCCTTGCCGGTCGCGCCGAGGGTGCTCAGCACCTCGGCGAGCTTGCCGTCGAACGCCGCGTCGGCGACCTCCGCGCCGGCAGCGAGCGCGAGGCCGTCCTCGCCCTGGAGAGTGCCGATCACGAGGACGTCGGCGCGGGTCTTGCCCAATGCCGCATCCGTGTTCTCGGAGAGGGCAAGCTTCGGCACGGTCACTTCTGGCTCCTCGCGGCGTCGCGGTGGTGCCGGGCGATCTGCCCGGTCGATCGTGAGCCATGCTAATGACAAAGCCATCCGGATGGGGGAAGGGGGATCGCGGTGCGGCTCGCGGGAGCACTCCTGGTGACGCTGGCGGCCGGTGCCGCGGGCGCCGGGTACTGGGTTCTCGGCGCGGTCGTGCTCGCCGCGCTGGCCGCGGCCGGCGCCTCCCGGCTGCCCGCGCTCGGCGGCGATCCGGCTGCCCGGATCGTCGGCGGATTATCCCGGCTGGCGCAGATCGTCGTGCTCGCGCAGGCCTTCGGCGCGTACGTGTTCCCGCTGCAGCCTGGATACGCCGCGGCCGCGCTCGTGGTGTTCGTCGCCGCAGCGGATTTCGCTGGGCTCCGGTTGCCGCATCTGCTGGTCAAGTGGGTACTGGGCGTGCTGCTGGCCGCCGGGGCGGTGCTGGTGGCGATGTGTCTCGCGGTCGCTCCGGTGTCGCAAACGGGCGGAATCGGGACTCCGGACGCGGCCGCGATCGTCGTGGCGGCGTTGTTCCTGCTGCCGTTCCTGATTCCGGAACCGGGGGAGCGGAACACCGCGCGTGCGCTCGTTCCCGGTCTGGTCGCGGTCGTCGTCACCGCGGTCACGCTCTACCAGCTGGGTCCGGTTCGGCTCGGATTGTCCGGGACGGCGATGCGGGACCTGCTCTCCGCCGCGGACGCCGGACAGCTTCAGCCGTTGCTCACGGTGATCGCAGTGCTGGCGACTCTTCCCGCCGCATTCACGACTTTCGTCGGGGCGCGACAGCGGTTTGCGCCGTCCGGCGGGGCTCCGGTCGCGGCGGGCGCGCTGCTGGCCGCGGTCGCCGCGGCCTTCGTTCCGGTGTCCGCGGTGCTGCTCGCGGCCGGGCTCGGCGCGGTGCTCGAAGTGCTGCTGCGGGTGCGGGCCCGCCGCTACCGTGGCGGCCATGACTGAGCACCGCTGGGCGCCGGGACAGACGGTCGTCGAACGTTTCGTCCGCCCGGACGGCAGCATCGGCCAGCATCATCCGCTGCGCGTGATCTCCGACGACGGCGAGACGCTGCTCGGCTGGCTTCCGCTCGGCACGCCGATCGTCGGCAGCAGGCTCGCCGACGGCCGAAGCCTGCGCGAAGCCCCGCTGGAGCAACGGTTTCGAGAGCCGCGGGTGCGCGTGCCGGACATCTGGCACGGCACCTCGACGCTGCGGCTGATCCCCGACGGCTCCTGGTCGTCGGTGTGGTGGTTCTTCGAGGCGGACGGGCGGTTCCGCGACTGGTACGTGAACCTCGAAGTGCCGCGCGGGCGCACCGGAACCGGCCCGGACCGGATCGACGGCATCCTCGACCTGGTCGTGACGCCCGGCGCGGGCTGGAAGTGGAAGGACGAGGACGAAGCGGAGGCGGCCGTCGAGGCAGGACGGCTGACTGCCGCCGAACTCGGCCAGCTGCGCGCGGAGGGCGAACGGATGGGTGCGCTGGCGGATCAGGGCGCGTTCCCGTTCGACGGCACGCACACCGATTTCCGCCCGGACCCGGCCTGGGCCGCTCTGGAGCTGCCCGCCGGGCTCTGCTGACCTGCTGCTGGCCTACTGCGCCAGCAGGACCAGCGCGACGAACAGCACGATGTCGACGACGAGCAGGATCACCACCGATTTGGCGGGCAGGTTCTTGGCGATGACCTTGCCGTGCAGGTTCTTCCACCAGTAGATGCCGAACCCGGCGGCGATCAGGCCGAGGAAGAAGCCGAACCCGCTCGAAAGCAGGCCCCAGCCGACCATGCCGAGCATCCCGGCGCCGAAGGTCAGCAGGGCGGCGGTGCCGAAGGTCTTGACGTCCGGCCCGGCTCCCGGCCCGGCCTGGCGCGCTGGTTGAGTGCTCACGCCGTCCATCGTAGTGGGGTGACGCAGCGAGCGCGGGGCGGTGCGCCGAGTGAAAACGCAGGACATCCGACTAACGTGCGTCCGACCAAGCGTTATTGTCTAAGCATGACGACAGCGACGCAGTTCACTCACGTTCCGAACCCGAGCCCCGCGAGTGCTGAACGCGTCGCCGAGGTACTTGCCAAGCCGGGGTTCGGCACGCACTTCACCGACCACATGGTCACCGTCCGCTACAGCACCGAAAAGGGCTGGCACGACGCCAAGGTCGGCCCGTACGAGCCGTTCACCCTCGACCCGGCCACGTCCGTGCTGCACTACGGGCAGGCCATCTTCGAGGGCCTCAAGGCCTACCGGCAGCCGGACGGCACGATCGCCGCGTTCCGGCCGGACGCCAACGCGCAGCGGTTCCGGGAGTCCGCCGAGCGGCTGGCGATGCCGCAGCTGCCGGTGGAGACCTTCGTCGACTCGCTCCGCGAGCTGATCACGGTGGACGAGCGCTGGGTGCCGACCCGCGAGGGCGATTCGCTGTACCTGCGCCCGTTCATGATCTCCACCTCCTCCGGGCTCGGCGTGAACAGCCCGGCGTCGGAGTACGTCTTCGCCGTCATCGCCTCGCCGGCCGGCTCGTACTTCAGCGGCGGCGTGAAGCCGGTCAGCGTGTGGCTGTCCACGGAATACGTGCGCGCGGCCCCCGGCGGCACCGGCGCGGCGAAGTGCGCCGGCAACTACGCGGCGTCCTTCGTGGCGCAGGCGCAGGCCGTCGAAAAGGGCTGTGACCAGGTGGTGTGGCTGGACGCGGTGGAGCGCCGCTGGGTCGAGGAGATGGGCGGGATGAACCTGTTCTTCGTCTTCGGCTCGGGCGACGACGTCCGCGTGGTCACGCCGGAGCTGACCGGCTCGCTGCTGCCGGGCGTCACCCGGAAGTCGTTGCTGCAGCTGGCGAAGGACGCCGGGCACAAGGTCGAGGAGCGCCGGATCTCCACCGACGAATGGGAGAAGGCGGCCGCCTCGGGCGAGCTGACCGAGGTGTTCGCGTGCGGCACGGCGGCGGTCATCACGCCGGTCGGGCACGTGAAGCACGGCGGCGGCGAGTTCTCGATCTCCGGCGGGCAGCCGGGCCCGGTCACGATGAGCCTGCGCGAGCAGCTCGTCGGGATCCAGGAAGGCACCCGCCCGGCCCCGGCTGGCTGGATGGTGCCGCTCAGCTGACGTTCTGGCTGTCCGTGAGGGGAACCCTGGGGGAATCTGATTCCCTCAGGGTTCCCCTCACGGCTTTCAGGACGAGAGCGGGCCGGAGACGCCGGATTGCTCGTGCGTGGTCATTTCGGCGAGCACCCGGCTGGCCATCATCAGCAGCGGCAACGCGGTGACCGCGCCGGTGCCTTCGCCGAGGCGGACGTCGAGGTCGAGCAGCGCGCCGAGGTCCAGGTGTTCCAGGGCGAGCGCGTGCGCGGGCTCGCCGGTCAGCTGACCGGACATCCACCAGCGCCGCGCACCCGACGCGAGTTCCTCGGCGACGAGCGCGGCGGAACAGACCACCAGCCCGTCGAGCACCACCGGCGTGCGGCGGACCGCTGCCTGCGCGAGGAAGCCCGTCATCGCGGCGATGTCGGCACCCGAGGACGTCCGCAGCAGCGCGAGCGGGTCGGCCAGCACCGCGCGGGCCCGGCGCAGCGCGTCGCGCACCGCGGCGGCCTTGCGCATCCAGGTGTTGTCGTCGATGCCCGAACCCCGGCCGACCACGGCGACCGGCTCGCTGCCAGTCAGCGCCGCGACCAGCACCGACGCCGGGGTGCTGTTGCCGATGCCCAGGTCGCCCGCGATCAGCAGGTCCGCGCCGCCGTCGACCTCGGCGTCGGCGATCTTCCGGCCGGCGGCCACCGCGGCGCGCACCTCGGCGTCGGTGAGCGCGTCCTCGACGTCGATCGAGCCGGAACCGCGGCGCACCTTGAACTCGCCGATCGACCGCATCGCGGATTCCTCGGTGTCCACCGCCATGTCGACCACGCGCACGCCCGCGCCCGCCGCCGCGGCGAGCACGTTGATCGCCGCGCCGCCGGTCAGCATGGTCCCGACGAGCTGCGACGTGACCTCGCGCGGATACGCCGAAACGCCCTTCGCCGCGATGCCGTGGTCGCCGGCGAACACGACGACGCGCGGCCGGGTGAACGGCCGCGGCGGGGCCTGGCCCTGGCACGAGGAGATCCAGACGCCCAGCTCCTCCAGCCGCCCGAGCGAGCCGGCGGGCTTGACGAGCTTGTCGTGCAGCGCGATCGCGCCCGAACGGGCCTGGTCGCTCGGCGGTTCGATCTCGCCGAACTCGATGCCCGTTTCGCCGGTGTCCACAGCCAGGTTTCCTTTCGCCGCTGGGCGTCCCGGCGCCCAACCTACCGCCGGGCGGGGCGGGCCCTTAGGGTCGGTCGGCGTGCGGGAATCGACGGCGGCCGGGGTCGTGCTGGCCAGTGGTGCGGGGACCCGGGTCGGGGCCGCGCTGAACAAGGTCTACCTGCCGGTCGCGGGCAGGCGCGTGGTGGCGTGGTCGCTGGACGCGTTCGCCGCCGCGCCCGGGATCGGCGTGCTGGTGCTGGTGATCCGGCCCGAGGACGAGCCGCTGGCCGAAGAGGTGCTGGCGGGGCTTTCCGTCCCGGCGGAGATCGTCCCCGGCGGCCCGACGCGGCAGGCGTCCGAGCTGAACGCGTTGCGCCATCTGGGCTCGCGGATCGCCGACGGGACAGTGGATTCCGTGCTGCTGCACGACGGGGCGCGGCCGCTGGTGACGCCGGAGCTGATCGCCGCGGTGCTGGAGCGGACCCGGGAAGACGGGGGAGCGGTGCCGGGAATGGCGGCCGACGACGTCGTCGCGATGGCCGGGCCGGACACGGTCGCCGGGCCGCTGCCGGGCGCGATCCGCGTGCAGACCCCGCAGGGCTTCCGGGCGGAGCCGCTGCTGGCGGCCTACGAACAGGCTGCCGCGGAAGGGTTTCTCGGCACGGACACGGCTTCGTGCATGGAGCGGTTCTCCGCGCTGCCGGTGCGGTGGGTGCCCGGCAGCGCGGAGAACGTGAAGATCACCTATCCGCACGACCTCGCGGTGGCGGAGCGGCTGCTGCTGCGGTGATCAGGGGGAGACGGTGAGCGCCGGGTCGCTGACCACGACGTCGCCGAGTGCCTCGTCGATCGCGGTGAGCAGCTCCGGCTCCAGCTTCACCCCGGCCGCCTTGACGTTGTCGTAGACCTGCTCCGGCCGCGACGCGCCGATGATCGCCGACGCGACGTTCGGGTTCTGCAGCACCCACGCGACGGCCAGCTGCGCCATCGACAGCCCGGCGTCGGCCGCCAGCGGCTCCAGCTTCGCGACCGCGGCGAGGGTCTTCTCGTCGAGGAAGCGCTTCACCATGTTCGCGCCGCCGTTCTCGTCGGTCGCGCGCGAGCCGGCGGGCAGCGGCTGGCCCACCTTGTACTTGCCGGTCAGGACGCCCTGTGCCACCGGCGACCAGACGATCTGGCTCAGGCCCTCGCGCTCGGAAGCGGGCACGACCTGCGCTTCGATGACCCGCCACAGCATCGAGTACTGCGGCTGGTTCGACACGAACGGGATCTTCAGCTCGCGGGCGAGCGCCGCGCCGCGGGCGATCTGCTCGGCGTTCCACTCCGAGACGCCGATGTAGAGCGCCTTGCCCTGGCGGACCAGGTCGGCGAACGCCTGCATGGTCTCTTCCAGCGGCACCGTGCGGTCGAAGCGGTGCGCCTGGTAGAGGTCGACGTAGTCGGTGCCGAGCCGCTCGAGCGACGCGTTCGCCGACTCCATGATGTGCTTGCGCGAGAGGCCCTTGTCGTTCGGGCCCTTCGGGCCGGTCGGCCAGAAGACCTTGGTGAAGATCTCCAGGCTTTCCCGCCGCTGCCCCTTGAGCCCGCGCCCGAGCACGGACTCCGCCGCGGTGTTCGCGTAGACGTCGGCCGTGTCGAAGGTCGTGATGCCGGCGTCGAGCGCCGCCTTGATGCAGGCCTGCGCCTGGTCCTCCTCGACCTGGGACCCGTGGGTCAGCCAGTTGCCGTAGGAGATCTCACTGATGTTGAGGCCGCTGCGGCCGAGACGTCGAAACTCCATGCCGACAGCGTAAACGTTTCGTTCGCGAGGCTAACGACCTGTGTGCCGCACGGCTCAGTTCGGGATCGGGTCCCCGGCCTTCAGCCGCGGCTTCGGGACGCGCAGCTTGCGGATCTGGCTCGCCCGGACGAACGCGTACCAGCCGACGCCGCGGGTGGCCGTGGCCGGCTCCTTCGGGAAGCGCTCGCGGACCAGCTTGGAGATCTTCCGGCCGTTCACGAAGCCCTCGATGGCCATGACCAGCAGCATCGCCATGCAGACCAGGGTGATGTACTGCTGCACCGCCGGCGCGGGCACCAGCAGCGCGAGGAACACCAGGATCGCCAGCGGCATGAACAGGCCGAGGATGTTGCGCCGGGAGTCGACCAGGTCGCGGACGTACGCCTTGACCGGGCCCTTGTCGCGCGGCGGCAGGTACTTGTCGTCGCCGGACATCATCCGCTCGCGGCGCACGCGGGCGGCTTCCTTGCGGTCTTCCTTGCTGACCGGGTTGGCCTTGCGCAGCTCCTTGTTGCGCTTCATCGCCTCGCGCATGGAGGTGGGCGGCGCCGCGACCGGCCCGCGCCTGCGTCCCTCGGCCTCGCGGCGCTTGGGCGTCGCCTTGCCCTTTCCCGGCGTGTACGACTTGCTCGTGACCGGGGAATCGACGTCGGCGGCCTCGGCCGCGGAGTCGTCGGCGGCGGGGTCAGTGGTGCTTCGGCGCAGGAACCTCACCTCACCAGGGTATTGCAGGCGTCACGGCTTTGTTCACCAGGTCGTTCCATATGCGACGATGGAGGGGAACAGATCGGGCGAGTCGCGTGTTGTAAGTAGGACACGAGATGTACCCGCAGCGAGTTCGACCAAGAGGGAGTGCCATGACGACCGCTGAGCAGACCGGTGCGGCTCAGGCCGAGACCGCCGAGGAGACCCACGGCGTGACGTTGACCGACGCCGCGGCCGCCAAGGCGAAGGCGCTGCTCGAACAGGAGGGCCGCGACGACATGCACCTGCGCATCGCCGTGCAGCCCGGCGGCTGTGCTGGCCTGCGCTACCAGCTGTTCTTCGACGAGCGCACGCTCGACGGCGACCTGTTCCGCGACTTCGACGGCCTGCAGGTCGCGGTCGACCGGATGAGCGCGCCGTACGTTTCCGAGGCCGTGATCGACTTCGTCGACACCATCGAGAAGCAGGGCTTCACGATCGACAACCCGAACGCCTCGGGTTCGTGCGCCTGCGGCGACAGCTTCCACTGAGCCAAGCCGACAACGGGCCCCAGCACATCCGCGCTGGGGCCCGTTGTTGTTTCCGGCTGATCGGCTGAGGCTGGCTCAGACGTAGGCGTCGAGGTCGGCGACCTGCGCGTGGCAGGCGTCGTCGACCGTCCACGGCCGCGCGGCGCGCGGGCGGGGCAGCCGGGCCTGCTCGGCCGCGGGTTCGGGCTGCAGCGTGGACGGGAGATGGGCGCAGTCGGCGATCAGGTCGCCGATGGTTTCCGGTTCGGTCGAGAGGTTCACTCCGGTCACGCTATTCAGCCGAACTTGAACGGGAAACGAGTACCGGCCGGTAGTGTCGTTACGTGGCGCGGAAACTACCCGGAAGGGTCATGACCAGCGGGTAACTTGCGCCGGGGCACGAAAACGACAGCCCATCCACCTCGTGAGGAGAACCGGTGGCAGACAAGCCCAGGATCGCCGTGTCCGGCAGCATCGCGACGGACCATCTGATGCACTTTCCGGGGAGGTTCGCCGAACAGCTCGTCGCCGAGCAGCTGCACCGGGTGTCGCTGAGCTTCCTCGCCGACGACCTCGTCGTGCGCCGCGGCGGCATCGGCGCGAACATCGCCTTCGGCCTCGGCGTGCTCGGCGTGCAGCCGGTGCTGGTCGGAGCCGTCGGCCAGGACTGGGCCGACTACCAGTCGTGGCTGCAGCGGCACGGCGTCGACACCTCGGGCGTGCTGGTGTCCGAGGTCGCGCACACCGCGCGGTTCGTGTGCACCACCGACGAGGACATGTGCCAGATCGCGACGTTCTACGCGGGGGCGATGGCCGAGTCCCGGAACATCGAGATGGGACCGATTTCGGACCGGGTCGGCGGGCTGGGGCTGGTGCTGATCAGCCCGGACGATCCGGAGGGCATGGTCCGGCACGCGCAGGAGTGCCGTCAGCGGGGGTACACGTTCGCGGTTGACCCGTCGCAGCAGCTGGCCCGGATGGACGGGGCGCAGGTGCGTTCGTTCGTCGAGGGGGCCAAGTACCTGTTCAGCAATGACTACGAGTGGGAGTTGCTGCTGCAGAAGACTGGGTGGTCTGAGGCGGACGTCCTGGAGCGCGTTGGGCTGCGGATCACCACGCTGGGGGAGAAGGGCGTGGAGATTGTCGGGAAGGACGGGACTGCGCTGCAGATCGGGGCGGTGCCGGAGCGGGGGAAGGCTGATCCGACTGGGGTCGGGGATGGGTTCCGGGCTGGGTTCTTGGCCGCGATTGATGGCGGGCTTGGGTTGGAGCGGGCGGCGCAGCTGGGGTGTTTGATCGCTGTGCTGGTTTTGGAGACGGTGGGGACGCAGGAGTGGACGCTGGAGCGGGACGGGGCGCTGGCTCGGTTGCGGGAGGCGTTCGGGCCACAGGCGGCTGAGGAGATTGCTGGGGTTTTGCCTGCTTGATCGGCTCGTCGCCTGGCGGCGACGTTGCTTTGAGGAGTGCGTGGGGCACCCCGAAGCCCGATTGTGATGACGGACGGCGGGTGCTTGTCAAGGCGGGAAAGATGCCTTGACAAGCACCCGCCGTCCGCATTTCGGCTTCGTATCGGGGTGCGGGGGTGGTGTGGGTGCACCGCTGGTTGGGTGCGCTGGCTGCGGTTTTAGGGCTGTGAGGGGAACCCTGGGGGAATCTGGGGCTGTGAAGGTTCCCCTCACGGACTGTCAGAGCTTGACCGGGTAGGCCGGTTCCGGGATTTCCGGCTTGATGCGGTGTTCCACGAAGATGCCGTGCCACAGCATGAAGACCAGGAGCGCCCAGAGTTGGCGGCTGCGGTCCAGCTGGCCTGCTTTGTGCTCGTCCAGCAGGGCTAGCACAGCCTTCTTGTCCAGCAGTTCGTCGGTCTTCGAGTCGTTGATGATGCCGCGGGCCCAGTCGTACATCTCGTTGCGCAGCCACAGGCGGATGGGGACGGGGAAGCCCAGCTTCTTCCGGTTCAGGACGTGGCCCGGGATGATCTTCGCCAGGGCCTGGCGCAGGGCGTATTTCGTGGTGCCGTGCGCGAGCTTCTGGTCCAGCGGGATCGAGGCGGCGACCTTGAACACCTCGGCGTCCAGGAACGGCACCCGCAGCTCCAGCGAGTTCGCCATGGTCACCTTGTCCGCCTTGACCAGGATGTCGCCGCGCAGCCAGGTGTAGAGATCCACGTGCTGCATGCGGGCCACCGGGTCCCAGCCCCGGGACACGTCGTACCAAGGCGCGGTGACGTCCTTGAAGCCGACGCCCTCCTGGTACGTCCGCAGCACGGCGCGCAGCTGCTCGTCGCGGAAGTTGCGGGCGTTGCCGTAGTAGCGGTCTTCCAGCGGGAGCGCGCCCCGGCGCAGCAGGTCCTTGCCCCGGGTGCCTTCCGGGATCTTCGTGGACACCTTGCCGATCAGCTTGCGCACGCTGCCCGGGATTTTTTCGAACGGGGCCAGCGAGATCGGCTCGCCGTAGATCGTGTAGCCGCCGAACAGCTCGTCCGCGCCTTCGCCGGACAGCACCGCCTTCACGTGCTTGCGGGCCTCGCGGGCGATGAACCACAGCGGGACCAGCGCCGGGTCGGCCACCGGGTCGTCCAGGTACCAGACGATGAGCGGCAGCGCCTCCATCATCTCGTCCGCCGACACCGTGCGGACCACGTGCTTCACGCCGATCGCGGCGGCCGACTCCGCGGCCACGTCCACCTCGGAGTAGCCCTCGCGCTCGAAGCCAGTGGTGAAGGCGATGAGGTTCGGGTTGTGCTCCTTGGCGAGCGTCGCGGTCGCGGTGGAGTCGATGCCGCCGGACAGGAACGCGCCGACCGTGACGTCCGGGTCGGAGATCATGTGCTTGCCGACCGAGTCGCGCATCACGTCGGCGATGCGCTCGTACAGGGCCTCGGCCTCGGCAGGCCCGTTCACCGGCTTCGCGGCGAACTGCGGGTGGAAGTAGCGGGTGAACTCGGGCTTCCCACCGGGGGAGAGCCGGAACGACGTGCCGGACTCGACGCGGCGGATCTCGGTGTGCAGCGACTCCGGCTCCGGCACGTACTGCAGGACCAGGTAGTGCTGCAGCGCGGTGCGGTCCAGCTCCTGCGCGACGCCGAGCGTGTCCGACAGCTCCAGCAGGCTCTTCTTCTCGCTGGAGAACGCGGTGCCCTTCGGGCCGGCGCTGTAGTAGAGCGGTTTGATCCCGAACGGGTCGCGCGCGCCGAAAACGACCTTTTCCGCCGAATCCCAGATCAGGAACGCGAACATGCCGCGCAGCTTTTCGACCGCTTTGTCCCCGAGGTAGTGATAAGCCGCGACGATCGCCTCGCCGTCGCCTTCAGTGGCGAATTTCGCACCGAATTTTTCGGCCAGCTCGTCGCGCAGCTCGCGGTAGTTGTAGATCTCGCCGTTGAAGTTCAGCGTGTACCGGCCCGGCGCTTCCGGCGGGCCCCACACCAGCGGCTGGTGCGCGTGGTCGACGTCGATGAAGGCGAGCCGGTTGAAGCCGTACACGACCTCGGCATCAGCCCAGGTGTCCTGCTCATCCGGGCCGCGGTGGCGCTGGCAGCGCATCGCCGCGCCGACGCTCGCGCGGGCTTCGGCGGCGTCGTTTTCGGTCGCGCAGATCAGTCCAAGCAGGCCGCACACGCGTACTCACACACCTCAGGGTCGGGCCGGTCCGGGGAAGGGCCCAGTATGCCGGGGCCGGGCCCGCCGCCCGGAATGCGGGTGACGCGCGGCGCAACTGGTCACCCCTTGGTCAGCGGGAGCGGCCAACTCGGCTAGGCTCCGCCTGTCACGAAGATCGGTCGAAGAAGGCCCGGTGTGAGAGGGCCTGTTGGGTGAAAGGGCAGGGCGCAGTGGGAAAACCAGAGCGCACCCCGGTGGGTAAGCGGGTCGGGCGTGTCGCCGCGCTGGCCGTGCTGGTGGCGCTGACCGCGACGGGCTGCTCGGGAGACGAGATCCTCCGCTTCGGCTGGCCCAAGGGCGTCACGCCGCAGGCCGACCAGATGCGCACCCTCTGGACGTGGACGGTCATCGCCGCGCTCGTCGTCGGCGCGATCGTGTGGGCCCTGATCTTCTGGACCGCGATCTTCCACCGCAAGAAGAAGGGCGCCGCCGCCGAGGGTCCCGAGGACCTCCCGCGCCAGTTCCAGTACAACATCCCGCTGGAGATCTTCACGGTCGTCCTCCCGACGATCATGGTCTGCGTGCTGTTCTTCTTCACCGCGACGACCGAGAGCAAGGTCCTCGACAAGAAGCCGAACCCGGACGTGGTCGTCGACGTCGTCGCCTTCCAGTGGAACTGGGAGTTCAAGTACGAGGGCGACCAGGCCAAGCGCCCCGACGGCACCCAGGTGAGCACCGTCGGCTCCTCCGGCGAGATCCCGCTGCTCGTGCTGCCGACGAACAAGACGATCGAGTACCGGCTCCGCTCGACGGACGTCATCCACTCGTTCTGGGTCCCCGAGTTCAACTTCAAGCGCGACGTGATGCCGGACCCGGAGAAGAACAACCAGGACAGCTCGTTCCAGAACTCGATCGACCGCGAGGGCTCGTTCGTCGGCCGCTGCGCCGAGCTGTGCGGGACGTACCATTCGGTGATGAACTTCGAGGTGCGGGCGCTGTCCCCGGACAAGTACGACCAGTACCTCAAGCTGCGCACCGAGACGAACGCGAAGACCGGCAAGCCGAACACCGCGTCCGAGGCGCTGGCGTCGATGAACTGCGGCGAGCTGTGCAGCCCGTACGCGGTGACCACGAAGCCGTTCAACACCGACCGCACCGCGCGCACCGCGTCCAACTGACGGCGAACCAGAAGGAGCAGGGGACCAATCCCATGAAGGTCGAAGCCCGGATTTTCTACATGGTGGCGGGGTTTGCCGTCCTCATGACCGCCGTCTACTGGGTCATGACCGCGCTCTTCACCACCGACCAGAAGGCCGAGCCGGTCGGCATCGTCGCGCTGTTCCTGACCGGCGGCCTCGCGTTCCTCGCCGGCAGCTACATGCAGTTCGTGTCCCGCCGGATCGAGGAGCGCCCGGAGGACCGCGAGGACGCCGAGATCAGCGACGGGGCAGGCGAGCTGGGCTTCTTCAGCCCGGGCAGCTACTGGCCGGTCGCGCTGGCCGCGGCGGCCGGGCTGGCCGGCCTCGCGCTCGCGTTCTTCCACATCTGGCTGCTGGTGATGGCGCTCGTGGCGCTGCTCATCGCCGTGGGCGGACTGGTGTTCGAGTACCACACCGGCCCGGACCACGACTGAGCCTTTCCGCTTCACCGCGACGCCCGGCTGGGGATTCCCGGCCGGGCGTCGCGCATTTCCGCCTTCGTGCGCTGCGGGGCCAGCGCGGCGGCGAGCACCGCCAGCATCCCCAGCCCTTCGGCCCAGGTGAGCCGGTGGCCGAAGGCGAGCATGTCCACCACCACCGCGACCACCGGGTACAGGTACGACAGCAATGCCACGGTCGTGGTCGGCAGCTTGCCGATGCTCGCGTACATCAGCACGTACATCACCGCGGTGTGCACCGTTCCCAGCAGCAGGAGCCACAGCAGTCCCGGAGCCGAACTCGGCAGCGGCGTGAACAGCAGCGCGGGGGCGAGCACGATCGCACCGACCGTCAGTTGTACCGCCGCGAGCAGGTGCGGCCGGATGTGCTTGAGCTGCTTCGCGATGAAGGACGCACCGGCGTAGAGCAAGGCCGCGCCGAGCGCGAGCGCGATGCCCGCGAACCGCACTGGTTGCCCGTCATCGCCTTGTGCGGAAAGGGAAATCACCACTACTCCGGCGAACGCGACGCCGGCCCGCGCGAGGTGTGAGCGGCCGACCTTCTCGCCGAGGAACATCGCCGCCATGCCGACCAGGATCAGCGGTTGGGTGTGGTAGACGACAGTGCTGACGCCGATGGACGACAGCGAGTAGGACGCGAACAGCAGCACCCAGTTGCCGACCAGCAGAAGCCCGCCGGCGACGGCGAGCAGCAGGTCGCGCCGCGTGGGCCGCCAGTCGCGGAACCAGCCGCGGGCCAGCGACCACACGACCAGCAGGACGCCGCCGACGAGGCAGCGGGCGAACGCGACCGCCGGGGCCGCCGCGCCGCTTTCGAGCACGACCGCGCCGATCGTTCCGGACAACGCCATCGCGGCGGACCACTGCAGGACCGGGCGGGATTCGGGGTTCTTCATGCGACCCAGATTCGTCTTCGCGGCGGCGCTCAACCAGTGTCAGAGATGACAATGACCGCAAAACTTGTGACATCCTGGGCGGTATGGACGTGCAACGGGTCGCCGTACTGCTCGCGGACCGGGTTTCACCGTTCGAGCTGGGGGTCGCGTGCGAGGTGTTCGGCACCGACCGCAGCGCGGACGGCATGCCCGGCTGGGACTTCGGCGTGTGCTCGCCGGGCGGGGCGGATGTGGCCAGCTGGTCCGGTTTCGGCCTCGCCGGACTGCGGGACCTCGGCTTCGCGGCGTCGGCGGATTTGGTGATTGTGCCCACCCAAGCGCCGCGCACCGAGCCGCCGCCGGAGCCGTTGCTGGACGCGTTGCGGGCCGCCCGGGAGCGCGGCGCGTGGGTGGCCGGGTTCTGCGCGGGCGTGTTTTCCCTTGGCTACGCGGGACTTTTGGACGATCGCCGCTGCACGGTGCACTGGATCTACGAGCCGGAGTTCCGCCGTCTGTTCCCGTCTGCCGAGGTGGACCCGCAGGCGCTCTACGCGGATGACGACGGCGTGTTCACCAGCGCCGGGACGGTCGCTGCCGTGGACCTGTGCCTGCATCTGGTGCGCCGGCTGCGCGGAGTCGCGGCGGCGACGGCGCTGGCCCGGCGGATGGTGGCCGCACCGCATCGCGCTGGCGGGCAGGCGCAGTTCGTGCAGGCCCCGGTGCCCGCGACGGCCGCACCGGACGACGCGGTGGTCGCCGAGGCACTCGAATGGGTGGAACGGCGGCTGGATCAGCCGTTCACGGTCGCGGAGCTGGCTCGCCGCAGCGGGCTGGGGGAGCGGACGTTCCTGCGCCGGTTCTCCGCCGCCACCGGGACGACGCCGCATCGCTGGCTGACCGAACGCCGCCTCGACCGGGCGCAGGCGCTGCTGGAGGAGGGTTCTCTGTCGGTCGAGGACATCGCCGCGGCGTGCGGGTACGCGTCGGCGGCGGCGCTGCGGCACCAGTTTTCGCGTAAGCGTTCGACTACGCCGAGCGCTTACCGGACCGCCTTCCGCTCGTGACCGCCTCGGCCCGAACCGCCCCAACGCCACATTGGGTGCGTGAGATGCACCCAATGTGGCGTTGGTTGCGTTGAGCGCACCCAATGTGGCGTTCGGTGCGTCAGATGCACCCAATGCCACATTGGGGTCGCGGTCGAGGTCAGCGCTCAGCCGAGGAGAACGCGATCCACCGGTCCAGCAGCGCCGCTGCCGCACCGTTGTCGATGGCCTGGCGTGCTCGGTCCAGCCCGGCCGCCAGGTCGTCCTCGAGCGAATCGGAGAAGCCCTCGAACGCGGCCAGCGCGGCGGCGGCGTTCAGCACCACCGCGTCGCGCACCGGGCCGGTCTTGCCGCTCACCAGTTCCCGGACGACCTCCGCGTTCGCCGCCGCGTCGCCGCCGCGCAGGCCCTCGGCCGTCGCGCGCGGGATGTCGAGCGACAGCGGGTCGAGGGTGCGTTCGGTCACCGTGCCGCCGGAGACCACCAGCACCGACGTGGTCGTGGTGGTGGTGATCTCGTCGAGCCCGTCGTCGCCGCGGGCCACCAGCACCGACATCCCGCGCCCGGCGAAGATCTCCGCCAGTGCATGGGTTTTGTCGGCGTAGGCGCAGCCGATCAGCGCGCTTTGCGGCTGCGCCGGGTTGGTGAGCGGGCCCAGCAGGTTGAACGTGGTCGGCACGCCCAGTTCGCGCCGCGGCGGGCCGGTGTGCCGGAACGCCGGGTGGAACGCCGGCGCGAAGCAGAACCCGATGCCGATCTCCTCGAGCGAGGCGAGCACCGCCTCCGGCGGGAGGTCGATCTTCACGCCGAGGGTTTCCAGCACGTCGGCCGCGCCGGACTTCGACGACGCGCTCCGGTTGCCGTGCTTGGCCACCGGCGCGCCCGCCGCCGCCGTGACGATCGTCGCCATCGTGGAGATGTTCACCGAGTTCGACCGGTCGCCGCCGGTGCCGACGATGTCCACCGCCGGGCGGCTCAGCGTGATCCGCCGGGCGTGCGACAGCATCGCGCCGGCCATGCCGGAGATCTCCGCGGGCGTTTCGCCCTTGGCGCGCAGCGCGACCGCGAAGCCGCCGATCTGCGCCTGCCCGGCGCTGCCGGACATGATCTGGTCCATCGCCCACGCCGTGTCCTCCGCGGACAGGTCCTCGCCGGCGATGAGCCGGGTGAGCAGCGCGGACCAGGTGTGCGGGGTGGCGCCCACCGGGCTCAGCCGCCGTTGACGGCGGGGACCCGCCCGGCGCGCAGCACGCCGGCGACGGTCTCCGCCGCGGTCAGCGGGTCGAGCGGGTGCACCAGCACGGCGTCGGCCAGCGCCCAGGTGGCGAGCCATCGGTCGTCGCGGCGGCGGACGGCCACGACCACCGGCGGGCAGTCGTCGATCTCGTGCTTGAGCTGGCGGGTCAGGCCGATGCCGCCGGTCGGCTGCGCCTCGCCGTCGAGGATCGCGAGGTCGACCGAGCCCGCGTCCATTTCGGCGAGCACGTCGGCGATGCCGGCCGCCTCGACCCACTCGACGCGGCCGAGGTCGGCCGCCGGGCGCCTGCCGACGGCGTTCATGATCGCCTCGCGGACCTCGGCCTTGTGGCTGAACACCAGGATCCGCTGGGACTGCTCGCTCATTGAGCACGCCTCCGTCTCGTCACGGGTGGAACAGCCGCGATCGTATCCGCCGAGACGCATCTCACGCGGACGCGGTGGGCGAGTCACCCGGTTGCCGCGCCTCCCAGCCCGGCGCGTCGCCGCCGAGCCGCTGCGCCAGCCCGGCCATCCGGGACCGTTCCTGGGCGCAGTGCAGGGCGTCGAGCACCTGCACCCGCCGGGCGTGCGCGCGCACCCGGTCGCCGTCGCGGCTCTGCTCGCGCAGGTCGTAGCCGTCCTGCGCGAGAATCGCCGCCGCCTCTTCGATCCGGTCCGCCGGAAGCACGAGGTGGTGCACCAGCACCGCGGGCGCTTCGCTTGCCCAGCCGGGTGAATCGGCGAGCACCGCGGAGTCCGCGACGGCCGGATCGAACGCCGCGACGACGGTCCGCAGACCGGGCGCGTCCGGGTCGAGAACCGCGTTTTCCGGCTTTCTCACCAGGTCACGGAGCTTCTCCAGCCAACTCACGAGTAGCTCCTTCCGCCGCGTGCCCGCGTCTCGCGCGCGGGTGTGACGCGAAGCTCCCACGACCCGCCGCAGACCCGGCGGGCGGGGTGCGGTCGCGAGAGGACATAATGCGATCCGTGACAACGGCAGCTCCCACCATCAGCCAGCGGGTCCACTCGCTGAACCGGCCGAACATGGTCAGTGTCGGCACCGTCGTGTGGCTGTCCAGCGAACTGATGTTCTTCGCCGGACTGTTCGCCATGTTCTTCACCGTCAAGGCGCAGAACCCGGCCGGGGCGTCCTGGCCGCCGCCGTTGCACGGCGAGGAGTTCCACCTCAACGTCGCGTACGCGATCCCGTTCACGGTGATCCTCGTGCTGTCGTCGCTGACCTGCCAGTTCGGCGTGTTCGCCGCGGAGCGGGGCGACGTCTACGGCCTGCGGCGCTGGTACATCGTGACGCTGATCATGGGCGCGATCTTCGTGGCCGGGCAGGGCAACGAGTACCTGAACCTGATCGACGAGGGCCTCACGATCCCGTCCGGCCCGTTCGGCACGGTGTTCTACCTCGCGACCGGTTTCCACGGCCTGCACGTGATCGGCGGGCTCGTCGCCTTCGTGTTCCTGCTGATCCGCACGAAGCTCAGCAAGTTCACTCCGGCACAGGCCACCTCGGCGATCGTCGTGTCGTACTACTGGCACTTCGTCGACATCGTGTGGGTCGGCCTCTTCGCGGTGATCTACATCCTCCCCTGATCTCCGCACCGCCCACCACAAAACGGCCTGAACTGACAGCAAGGGTTGCCGCAAGATGACCACCAGCACCAAATCCTCGGAGCGCCGGTTCCGCGCGCGCTCGAAGATGCGCAGGCGCCTCGCGGGCGTGCTCGCACTCGGCGTCGCCCTGGTGGGGGCCGGCGCCCTGTACGCCGTCTTCGCCCCGGAACCGCAGACCGCGCAGGCACAAGGCGACCCGGCGCTGCTGCGCCAGGGCGAGCAGGTCTACAACAACACCTGCATCGAATGCCACGGCGCGAACCTCGAGGGCGTCAAGGACCGCGGTCCGAGCCTCATCGGCATCGGCGACGCGGCCGTCTACTTCCAGACTTCCTCCGGCCGGATGCCCGCGGTGCGCCAGGAGGCGCAGGCCGCCCGCAAGCCGCCGAAGCTGACCCCGAGCGAGATCGACGCGGTCGGCGCCTACGTGCAGGCGCACGGCGGCGGCGCGCAGCGCCCGGAGGAGCGCGGCGAGGCGCTGCGCGGCAACGACCCGGCGCGCGGCGGCGAGCTGTTCCGGCTCAACTGCGCGTCGTGCCACAACTTCACCGGCCGCGGGGGCGCGCTGTCGGCGGGCAAGTACGCGCCGCCGCTCGACCCGGCCACCGAGGAGCAGATCTACGACGCGATGCTCACCGGCCCGCAGAACATGCCGAAGTTCTCCGACCGCCAGCTCAGCGCCGAGGAGAAGAAGGACATCATCGCCTACGTCAAGTCGGTGTCCGACGGCAACAACGACCCGGGCGGCAACGGTCTCGGCGGGGTCGGCCCCGCCTCCGAAGGCGTCATCGCCTTCGTCGTCGGAATCGCCGCGCTCGTCGGCATTACGCTGTGGATTGGATCGAAGGCATGAGTGCCGAAGGGCCCCAGCCGCCCTCGGAGGCGGAGCTGGCTGAGATGGACCGCGACGAGCTGCTCAAGCTCGGCGGTCAGCTGGACGGCGTCGAAATCGTCGACTACCCCGAGCCGTGGCCGGTCAAGGACACCCGCGCGGAGCGGCGCGCCCAGCGCGTCGTCGCGTTCTGGTTCGCCCTGTCCGCGCTCGCCGGGCTGGCGTTCGTGGTCGTCATGGCCTGGCCGAAGTGGTGGGAGTACAAGGACCCGAGCGACCCGAGCGGGCACGCGACCTACAGCCTCTACACCCCGGCGCTGGGCGTCACGCTCGGCCTCGCGGTGCTGGCGCTCGGCATCGGCGTGATCCTCTACACCAAGAAGTTCGTCCCGCACGAGACCGCGGTGCAGCAGCGCAGCGACGGCCCGTCCGCGGAGGTCGACCGGGCCACCATCCTGGCCCACCTCGCCGACGCCGGGACCCGCAACGGCATCGCCCGCCGGTCGCTGATCAAGCGCACCGCCGGCGCTGGCGCGGGCGCGCTCGGCCTCGCGGTGGCGGCGCTGCCGATCGCGTCCTTCATCAAGGACCCGTGGAAGGACACCGAGAACAAGGACGGCCTCTGGCACACCGGATGGCTGCCGAACTTCCCGGGCGAGAAGGTCTACCTGCGGCGCAACACCGGCAACCTCGAAGAGGACGTCAAGAACGGCGTCGCGCTGGTCAAGGCCGAGGACCTCGACGCGGGCGCGATGGAGACGGTCTTCCCCTACCGCGAGTCGGAGAAGGGCGACGAGAAGAAGCTGGGCGCGGCCCTGATGCGGGTCGACAACCCGGTCATGCTCATCCGGCTGCGCCCGACCGACGCCGCGCGCGTGGTCAAGCGCAAGGGCCAGGAAGACTACAACTTCGGCGACTACTACGCGTACACGAAGATCTGCAGCCACGTCGGCTGCCCGACCTCCCTGTACGAGCAGCGCACGAACCGCATCCTCTGCCCGTGCCACCAGTCGCAGTTCGACGCCCTGCACTACGCGAAGCCGATTTTCGGCCCGGCGACGCGTCCGCTGGCCCAGCTTCCGATCACGGTTGACGAAGAGGGATACTTGATCGCGAAGGGCGACTTCAACGAGGCCATCGGACCGGCCTTCTGGGAGCGTAAGTCATGAGTTCTCTCACCACGCCGACCAAGGGCACGAGCGCACTCCAGAAGCACCTTGGCGAGGCCGCGGACAACGCGGACCAGCGGTACAAGCTGGCCAAGGGCCTGCGGCACCAGATGAACAAGGTGTTCCCGACCCACTGGTCCTTCCTGCTGGGCGAGATCGCCCTGTACAGCTTCATCGTCATCCTGCTGTCCGGGGTGTACCTGACGCTGTTCTTCGACCCCTCCATGCAGGAGGTCACCTACCACGGCAGCTTCACGAACATGCAGGGCATGCAGATGTCCCAGGCGTTCAAGACGACGCTGGACATCTCGTTCGACGTGCGCGGCGGCCTGTTCGTGCGGCAGCTGCACCACTGGGCGGCGCTGATCTTCGTCGCGTCGATGATGGTGCACATGCTCCGGATCTTCTTCACCGGCGCGTTCCGCAAGCCGCGCGAGGCGAACTGGGTCATCGGCGGCCTGCTGCTGATCCTGGGCATGTTCGAGGGCTTCTTCGGCTACTCGCTGCCGGACGACCTGCTGTCGGGCACCGGCATCCGGGCGACCCTGTCCGGCATCGTGCTGTCGGTGCCGGTGGCGGGCACCTGGATCCACTGGGCGCTGTTCGGCGGTGAGTTCCCCGGCGACCAGATCATCCCGCGGCTCTACACGCTGCACATCCTGCTGGTCCCGGGCATCATGCTGGCGCTGGTCGGCGCGCACCTGGCGCTGGTCTGGTACCAGAAGCACACCCAGTTCCCGGGCGTGCGGCGCAAGGAGACCAACGTCGTCGGCGTGCGGATCATGCCGTACTTCGCCCTCAAGGGCGGCGCGTTCTTCACCCTGGTCGTGGGCGTGCTGGCGCTGATGTCCGGCCTGTTCCAGATCAACCCGGTGTGGAACTTCGGGCCGTACAACCCGTCGATGGTGTCCGCGGGGTCCCAGCCGGACTTCTACATGGCCTGGGCCGACGGCATGCTCCGGATCTGGCCCGCCTGGGAGGTCTACCTAGGGAACTACACGATCCCGGCGGTGTTCTTCCCCGGCGCGATCGGCATGCCGATCCTGTTCGCGCTGCTGCTCGGGTATCCGTTCCTGGAACGCAAGCTGTCCAAGGACAACGCGGCGCACAACCTGCTCCAGCGGCCGCGCGACGCACCGGTCCGCACCGCGCTGGGCATGATGGCGCTCGGGTTCTTCGCGGTGATCGAGCTGTCCGGCTTCAACGACATCATCGCCGACCAGTTCGACATCTCGCTGAACGCGACGACGTGGGCAGGGCGCATCGGCGTGCTGATCGTGCCGCCGCTGGCGTACTACTTCACCTACCGGATCTGCCTTGGCCTGCAGCGGTCCGACCGGGAGGTGCTGGAGCACGGCGTCGAGACCGGCATCATCAAGCGGCTGCCGCACGGCGAGTTCATCGAGATCCACCAGCCGCTGGGCGGCACGGACAGCCACGGCCACGCGGTCCCGCTCGAGTACCAGGGCGCGTCGGTGCCGAAGAAGATGAACAAGCTCGGCACCGCCGGCCACGCCGTCCCTGGCTCGATGTGGACGCCGGACCCGGCGGAGGAGACGAAGGCGCTCGACCGCGCTCGGGGCAATGGCCACGGGAACGGCAAGGCGCAGGTCGAAGGGTCCGAGGAGTCGACCGAGGTCGGTTCCGGGCACTGAGTCCCTGGGTCCCTTGGGCCCGCAGAACGCCGGAAGGCCCCTTCCTCATCGCGAGGGAGGGGCCTTCTTGCATGCGTGGCCGGGGTTCAGAGCCGGAGGCGGGCGACGATTTCGTCCTCGTCCATCTGGCCGGTCGGCTGGAAGCCGAGCCGTTCGTAGAAGGGCCCGGGGCTGTGCTTGCCGGGCATCCAGCTGACCGTCACGGATTCGGCGTCGCGGCGGCGCGCTTCGGCCAGCACCGCTTCGACGGCGAACCGGCCGTAGCCCTTTTTCTGGTGTTTGGCGGCGATGTTCAGCCGCCAGAGATAGCTGCGGTAGTAGTCGGTCGGGTTGTCCGGGTCGAAGGCGGCCATGACGAAGCCGACGAGTTTCTTCCCGGCGTAGATCAGCCTCGGCCAGGCAACGTCGTGCTGGACGTAGGCTTCGGCGAGCGAGCAGGCGACCGAGGCTACGTAGTCCCGCTGGTGCTTCGCCACTTTGAGATCGCAGGCGTCTTCCACATTGTCGACCGTGACTTCGACCAGTCTCGGGGTCGTCATGCGAAATACGGTAGCGCGGCCGGCGCGGTTCAGAGCCGGATGCGGGCGACGACCTCGCCCTCGTGGACCTGGCCGGTGGGCTGGAAACCCAGCTTCCGGTAGAAGGGCCCGGGGCTGTGCTCGCCCGGAACCCAGAGCACCGTCGCTGATTCGGCGCCGCGGCGGCGGGCTTCGCCCAGCACTGCCTCGACGGCGAACTGGCCGTAGCCCTTTTTCTGGTGCTCGGCGGCGATGTTCAGCCGCCAGATGCCGCAGCGGAAGTAGTCGATCGGGCAGCCTGGGTCGAAGGCGGCCATGACGAAGCCGACGAGGTCGTCTCCGGCGTAGACCAGCCTCGGCCAGGCGACCTCCGGCTGTGCGTAGGCCTCGGCCAGCGAACGGGCTACCGGAGCGACGTAGTGCTCCTGGTGCGGGGCCACCGCGAGATCGCAGGCCGCGCCCACGTTGTCGCGAGTGACCTCGGCCAGCCGCAGTGTCTTCATGCCCCCGGACGTTAGCCCGGGGGTCCGACAATTCCGGTCAGGTCCGGTCAGGCTCCTTCGACGCCGATCTCGAACGCGGAGTCGGTGTCGGCGCGCGAGTAGGACCGGAACGCGATGTGGGTGACGGTGTCGAGCACGCCGCGGACCTTGCCGATGCGGCCGGGGATCAGGTCGGCGAGGTCTTCGTGGGCCTGCACGCGCACGGTGGCGATGAGGTCGACGTCCCCGGCGCACGAGTAGACCTCGGACACCTGGTCGAGGTCCGCGATCGCCTGCGCGGCCTGCGGGATCTCCTCGGCCTCTACGTTGATCAGCACGATCGCCGTGATCACAGCGTTCCTCCCACTTGCTGGCGGTAACTCCTCGAGCGCGATCGTAGCCGGGAACGGGCTCGCGCACGTCGCGGCGGGGCATCGGGAGCGGCTTGCGGTCCGTGAAGGACTCCTTGAGGGAATCAGATTCCCTCAAGGAGTCCTAATGGGTTGTGTTCGGGTCTGTT
>NZ_JBHUKS010000008.1:428665-514122 GCF_042684085.1 Amycolatopsis silviterrae | reverse complement strand
TTCTTGGGCCAGGACGACCACCCGCCTCGCGCGGTCGGTGAACCTCTCAAACATGCGCACTCCCTCGACTGCTGCGTCGGCGGCCCGTAACCTCCGTGGATCGCGTCCACGGCGGACAGCACCGTGAGACCACTCTAGTAGCCATGCGGTCGCGCTTGCGTACCACTACGGCAACCGGGCGGCCCGTTCGCACCCGGACGGCGACCCGGTCGGTCACCGCTCATCATCCGGTTGCGCTGCACCTTTACTCCCTCTCGAACGTACGGGACCGGATCAGGATTCCGCCCGGGCACCCCTGTCCGCTCAGCGCGAACACCCCCGCGCGACCGGGTGGTCTCACTCTGTGGCCACCCGATTGGCGCAATCGCGCTCCGTATGTAAGGTTAGGCACGCCTAATTACGACGGCGAGTGGCCAGGAGCAGGGGGTGGACCGGTGAACCCGCAGCGCTCGCGCGACGACACCCGCGAGATCGGCGACGGTCTCGCGTCCTCCCTGCTGCGCGCCAGCACCCGGTACGACCTGCGCCGCGACGTCCCCGAGGACTGGTTTCGCTGCGCTGACCTGCTAGACCGGCCCGCGCTGTTCGTCGAATGGCGGTCCCGGCTGACCGAATGGCTGATTCAGCAGCACGGCGTGGCACCGGAGCGGACCGCGGCCAGCTACGTGATGTCCTGGTACCTGTACGTCCCCGCGTACGTGGGCGCGTTGCTGCTGCACCACGAGCGCCGAGTGCCGTGCCTGAAGCCGGAGCAGCTCGCGTTCGGCCTCGGCCCCGACCGGCCGCATCCCGAAGGGATGGCCGTGCTCAGCGACGCCTTCTACTGCCTGCCCACCGACCCGGGCAGCGTCCGCCCTGAGGCGACTGTCGTGGCCGACGAGCGCGCGCTGGCCGCGGTGCTGCGCGCGCAGTTCGTCGGCCACGCTGCCCGCTTCGTCCGCGCGTACTCCCCAACCACCCGCCTCGGCCGCCGCATGCTCTGGGCAGCCGCCACTGACGCGCTGGACGGCGCGCTGTGGCGAGTGGGCAAGCAAGGCGGGACGGCCGAGGCCGAAGGCGCTGGCGTCGCGGACGCGGCATTGGTGCTCGACGCGCAGTACCGCCCGCTGACCTCGGCGTCCACCTTGCGCATGGCGGTCAACGACGACGGCCACCGGGCGTGGGAGCGACGTCGGGAGAGCTGTTGCTTCTCCTATCTCCTGCCCGGCGAGGCGGAGTGCGAAAGCTGTCCGCGCATCTGCCGCCGTTGATCTCCATCGAGTGAAAATCTCAGGCGTACGGATTCCGGCCGGTCGCGCCCAGCGCCCGATGCAGCACCGGCGCGGTTTCCGGCACCGCGACCTCCGGGCCGAAAACGCCGCCGGCGCGAGCCTGCTCGCCCATCCCGGCCGCGAAGGCGAGAATCACTTCGGCGGCTTCGTCCGGGCAATTCAGCTCGACGCCGCTCGCCCGCGTCAGGTCCCAGGCGTGCAGGACCAATTCGCCGAGCACCATGTCTCCGACGACCGAGGCAGGCAGCTCCGATCCGCCGAAGGCGACGGTTCCGGTCCACGCCTCCGGCGGGGTGAGCGCGGCAACCACATCGTCGGTCAATTTCTCAAGCGCCTTCGGCCAGTCATCGCCGACGAGCGAGGCTTCGGCTTCGCTCGGCGCGGGCGGTTCGTAGGACTCCTGACGAATAGCGGCAGCAAGCCAGGGGCCCCAGTAGAAAAGATGGTTGAGAAGACCGCGAACGTCGTAGTCGGCGCATGCGGTCGGCGCGGTCAGCGACGGGGCGGCAGCCGCGACGCGCCTCAGTTCGGCGGCGGCCGGGGCAAGCAGTCCGGAGTGATTCGACATGCGCCCGAGCCAACCACGGCGGGCGGCGGCCGTCTTGAAATTACGCGACGCAGTACCGTTTTAGCCATGGGGCGGATCCCGAGCGGCATCCTGAACGAGCGGACGGCACGCACCAAGTTCACGCTCACCCGGCACCCGCCCGCCCCGGAACTGCGCGATTTCGTGGAACACCACTGGGTGCTGCGCTGGGACCTGACCGAATCCCACGATCAGCACGTGCTGCCGAATCTGTCGGTGCACGTGACGTTCTTCCCTGAAGCCTGCGGAGTTTACGGTCCGGCGCACGAACTTTTCACGCATCGGCTCAGCGGACGCGTGCACGGGATCGGAGCCCGGATCCGGCCAGGCTGTTTTCGCCCGTTCCTCGACGCCCCGGTGCGCACCCTCGCCGATCGCATGGCGGACGTGACCACAATCTTCGGGCCGGCCGCCGCGGTCGCGGAAAAATCCGTCCGGAATGCCGAGACGGACGCGGAAATGATCACTGCAATCGACAACTTGCTGATCGCACGCGCCCGTCCCATTCCACGGGCGAGCAGGGTGGCCGCGGAGGCGGTGGAAACAATCGCCGCGGATCCCGGGATCACCAAGGTCGCGGAACTGGCGGCGGCACTTGGACTGTCGATCCGGGCGGTGCAGCGGCTGTTCGCCGAGCACGTCGGAACAACGCCGAAGTGGGCGATCCGGATTTACCGGCTCAACGAAGCCGCCCGGTTGCTCGCCGCACCGGCCGCACCGGATTACGCGGATCTGGCGACTCGGCTGGGCTATAGCGACCAACCTCACTTCATCCGCGATTTCCGCGCAGTGACCGGAGCCCCTCCCGCGGAGTACGCCCGCTCCGCTCGCCGGCTGATGTCGTGCACTCCGGACGGCGCAAAGCCGGGAATCTAATGCGCACGCCAAACGGCCGCCGGGAATGTTCCCGACGGCCGTTTGACGTGCAGTCCGCGAAGTCCCGGCGCGGTGCGTTCTCCCGGTTCGCTAACCGGAGGACCGCATCCGCGAGTCCGGAAATGCCCGGGTCAGTTCTTCTTGTGGTAAGCCTCGACGACCTCCGACGGGATGCGCCCGCGGTCGGAAACCTGGAAACCGTTCTTGCGGGCCCACGCGCGAATCGCCTGGTTCTGCTCGCGGTCGACCGCGGCCGGGCGGGCCGGGGCCTTGCCACCGGCGACCGGACGCAGCGGCGCGCGCTTGCGGCCACCGGCGCGACGAGCGTGCTCGACGTACTGCGCCAGCGCGTCCCGCAGCTCCTCGGCGTTTTCGCCCGACAGGTCGATCTGGTAGCTCACACCGTCCAAACCGAACTCAACGGTCTCTTCCGCCTCACTGCCGTCGAGGTCGTCGACCAGAGAGACCAGCACCTTCTGTGCCATCTGATTCCTCCTGCGGGGCTTACCCGAATGATCTGGCTACATGATCTGGTTTCGGGGCAAGCCCCGAGCTACAGAAGTCTTTGACACCCATATTAATACCCGCTTGCTCCGCCGTAGGCAAATCCGCATTGAGGAAATCTCGAGCGGAGCGACGAGCGGCCCCCTATTCGGGCCGTACGAGCGGGAAGAGGATCGTCTCCCGGATACCGAGCCCGGTCAGTGCCATGAGCAGCCGGTCGATCCCCATTCCGACCCCGCCGCTCGGCGGCATTCCGTACTCGAGCGCGCGCAGGAAATCCTCGTCGAGACGCATCGCCTCGCTATCGCCCGCGGCGCCGAGCCGGGCTTGTTCGGTGAGCCGCTGCCGTTCCACGACCGGATCCACCAGCTCGGAGTATCCGGTGGCGAGTTCGAAACCGCGTACGTACAGGTCCCACTTCTCGGCCACGCCGTCGCGGCTGCGGTGCTGCCGGGTGAGCGGCGAGGTCTCGAGCGGGAAATCCCGGACAAATGTGGGCGCGTACAGTCCGTCGCCGACGAGATGTTCCCACAGTTCTTCGACGAGTTTGCCGTGCGCTAGCTTGGGATCCACCTCGATCTCGCGCGCCGAGGCGATCTTGTGCAGTGCTTCGGCCGGAGTATCCGGCGTCACTTCCTCGCCGAGTGCTTCCGACAGCGACTCGTACATGCCGAGTGTCGTCCATTCGCCGGAAAGGTCGTACTCGGTTCCGTCGGCGAGAGTGACGACCTGGGTGCCGAGCACGTTCTCCGCGGCCTCCTGGATGAGTTCGCGGGTCATCACGGCATTCGTGTCGTAAGTGGCGTACGCCTCGTAGTACTCCAGCATCGCGAACTCCGGCGAGTGCGAGGAGTCGCTGCCCTCGTTGCGGAAGTTCCGGTTGATCTCGAAGACCTTCTCGATCCCGCCGACCACACAGCGCTTGAGGTACAGCTCCGGCGCGATGCGCAGGAACAGCTCGAGGTCGAAGGCATTGGAATGCGTGACGAACGGCCGGGCGGCGGCACCGCCGTGCAACGTCTGCAGCATCGGCGTCTCGACCTCGGTGAATGCCCGGCGGTGGAAGGACTCCCGCAGCGAACGCATCACGCCGGCGCGCGTGCGCACCACGTCGCGCGCCTTCGGCCGCATAATCAGATCGACATAACGCTGCCGGATTCGCGTTTCCTCGGCCAGCTCCTTGAACGCCACCGGCAGCGGGCGCAGCGCCTTCGCGGCGATCTGCCAGCTGTCGGCCAGCACGGAAAGCTCACCGCGCTTGGAGGTGATCACCTCGCCGTGCACGAATACATGGTCGCCAAGATCGACAGTGGACTTCCACGAGGCGAGCGACTCGGCACCGACCTGCGCGAGACTCAGCATCGCCTGCAGTTCCGTGCCGTCGCCCTCACGAAGAGTGGCGAAACACAGTTTGCCCGTATTGCGGAGAAACATGACGCGACCGGTGACGCCCACCGACTGACCGGTGCTGGTGTCGGCTTCGAGACCGGAATGTTCGGCACGGATCTGCGCGAGACTGTGCGTACGCGGAACCTCTACCGGGTAAGGATCGGCGCCCTCCGCGATTATCCGGTCGCGCTTGTCCCGGCGCACCCGCATCTGTTCGGGCAGGTCGTCATCGGGCAGTGCGTCGGACGCGGGGAATTCGGTCATGGCCATAGCGTACGAAGCCGCTGGTGAACCGCGTCAACCGGATTCCCCTTACGGAGCACTCACGGTATTAGGGTGGTTACCCGTGAGCGATCCCGGCACTGACGCGGAACTGCACGCCCGGCGCGCTTCCTCCTTCGGGGACCAGGCAGGCGCCTATGCCCGGCACCGGCCGGACTATCCCCGCGCGGCACTCGAATGGGGTATGGCCGGCGCGTCCCGGCCGGTCCGCGACGTGCTCGACCTGGCCGCGGGCACCGGAAAATTGACCGAGGGACTGACCGATCTCGGCCGCTCGGTGACCGCGGTGGAACCCGACGCGGACATGCTCGCCGAACTGTCCCGGCTGCTCCCGGACGTTCCCGCGCTGACCGGCAAGGCCGAGGACATCCCGCTGCCGGATGAATCAGCGGACGCGGTTTTCGTCGGGCAGGCTCTGCACTGGTTCGATTTAGAAGCGGCGTTCGCCGAGATCCGCCGGGTGCTGCGGCCGGGCGGCGCGGTAGTCGCGCTGTGGAATCACGACGACGAATCGGTGCCGTGGGTGCTCGAGTTCTCCCGGCTCATCCGCACCGGGGTCAGCCGGGGGTTCGCCGATCCGGATCGCCCGCTGCGCGCGGACGGCTTCGGCCGGTTCTCCCACGAGCTGTTCACCCACACGCACCGGCGCACTGTCGATTCCCTGCTGGCGACCGTGGCGACGCATTCGCATCTGCTCGTCGCTTCCGCCGAAGACCGGGACCGACGGCTCGCCCAAGCCCGCAAGTACCTGGAATCCGTTCCGCAGGCGGGAACGGGCGAATTCGACTATCCCCTGGTCACCACGGTTCTGCGCGCTCGCCGGAGCTGAGTGGCGACCGAAATCACCACCTCGGCGCGGCCGGACGGTGCTAATTTCGGAAGTGGCGGTGCTCCGCCCCGGACGAGCGCGTCGTACCCGGTGACGACAAGACGGCGCAGTGAACGCATCCGTCACTGCGAAAGGTTCTTGATCATGTCCTGGCTCGTTCTTGTCGTTTCCGGATTTCTCGAAACCGTGTGGGCCGCGGCCCTCGGCGCGTCGAAAGGCTTCAGCAAACTCTGGCCGAGCGTGCTGTTCGGCGGCGCGCTGCTGCTCAGCATGTCCGGCCTCGCGTACGCATTGCGCGAAATTCCGCTCGGCACCGGATACGCGGTGTGGGTCGGCATCGGCGCGGTAGGTACCGCGGTGTACGGGATCGTCGCGATGAACGATCCGCTCACCGTCGGCCGGATCACCTGTCTGGTGCTGATTGTCGCCGGGGTCGTCGGGCTGAAATTGTTCCACTGATCTTCACGTGAGCGAGATATCCAGCGCGCGGAGCCGTTCCGGCGCGGAAATCACGTCGATCCCGGTAATCCGGTCGCCGTCGAATACGAAGGTCAGCGCCACAGCCAGCCGGCCGCGCGGGGCGAGCACCAGGCCGGGAACGCCGTTGACCAACGCGACCTGCGTACTGCGCGCGACTTCCGAAGCGAGCAGTGCGCCCTTGCTGACCGCTCGGACGCCGCGTAGCACCACGGGTGCCGCGCCGGTGTCCGAGTGCAGCACGACGTCGGGATCGAGCACTTTCAGCAATCCCGCGAAGTCGCCTTCACGAGCAGCCGCGAGATAAGCCTCGACCGCCCCGCGCCGCCGGCTCGCGTCGGCCGGAGTAGCTTCCCCGCCGCGCACTCGGCGACGGGCCCGGCTGGCCAACTGCCGGACCGCCGCTGGACTGCGGTCGAGGATCTGCGCGATGTCCTCGAACGGCACCGCGAACAGATCGTGCAGCACGAACGCGATCCGCTCGGCCGGGCCGAGGACGTCGAGCACGACAAGCATCGCCAGGCCGACGGAATCGGCCAGCTCAGCTTCTTCGGCGAGATCAGCGCTGTCGTCGCCGCGGTCGACCGGGAACGCGTCCAGCGAGTCCTCGCGGCGACGTTCGCGCGTGCGCAACAGGTTCAGGCACACCCGCGCCACCACGGTGGTGAGCCAGGCGGGCAAATTCTGCACTGCGGAAACATCCGCGCTGTCGGCGCGCAGCCAGGCTTCCTGCACCGCGTCATCGGCCTCGCTGAGCGAGCCGAGCATCCGGTACGCGACCCCGCGAAGCCGCGGACGCTGTTCCTCGAATTGGGCCGCGAGCAGGTCTCGGTCGTCCACCTGTCACATCTCCTTCGCGGGCGGGTTCATCCCAGTAGGACACCCCCAGTGCCCAGCCCTGCGGCACTTTACCCGGAAGGAATTGTCATGACGACGATCTTGGTCACCGGCGGCACCGGAACCCTCGGCAAGCTGGTCGTTCCCGCACTCGGCGACGCCAAGGTGCGCGTGCTGAGCCGGAACGCGAACGGCCCTGGCCGGTTCGCCTGCGACCTGATGACCGGCGAAGGGCTGGCCCCCGCCGTCGATGGCGCCGACGTGGTCGTGCACCTGGCAGGCGGCCCGAAAGGCGACGACGTGGCGACCGCGAATCTCGTCCGCGCCGCAGAACGCGCCGGAGTCGGCCACCTGGTTTTCATTTCGGTGATCGCCGCGGACGCGGTGCCGCTGGGCTATTTCCGCCGCAAGCACGAAGCCGAAAAGCTCGTCGCCGCGGCGGACGTGCCCTCGACCATCCTGCGCGCGGCCCAGTTCCACGGCTTCTGCCTCAACGCCGTGCAAGCGGCGGCGAAACTGCCGATCGTGCCGGTACCGGCGATCCATTTCCAGCCGGTCGACGCTCGCGAAGTGGCGACGCGGATCGCGCGGCTGGCGCTCGGCGACCCGGCCGGGCGAGTGCGGGATCTGGCCGGGCCCAAGGTGTACGGCATGGACGAGCTGGTCGACAAGTATTTGCAGGCTCGCGGACGGCGACGGCTGAAAATGCCGATGCGCATTCCCGGTGCGGCCGGAAAGGTCTACCGCGCGGACGGCAACCTCAACCTCGACGCGGACACCGGCACCCGCACTTTCGAGGAATACCTCGCCGAACAGTTCGGCTAACGCACATTCCGTTCGTACACCAGCCGCAGCCCGAGCAGCGTGAGGTCCGGCACGTGCTCCTTGATCGTCTCGGATTCGCCCAGCACCAACGGGGCCAGGCCGCCGGTGGCGATCACCGTGACCGGATCCGTGCTGTCGGCCTGCAATTCGCGCACGATCCGCCTCACGAGCCCGTCGACCTGGCCGGCGAAGCCGTAGAGAATGCCGGATTGCAGGCATTCCACGGTGTTCTTGCCGATCACCGAACGCGGCGGGACGAGTTCCACCTTGCGCAGCGCGGCCGCGCGGGCGGCGAGCGCGTCCACCGAAATCTCGATGCCCGGGGCGAACGCCCCGCCGAGGAATTCCCCCCGGGCCGAGATCGCGTCGACATTCGTGGACGTGCCGAAATCGACCACCACACACGCGGTGGCGTGCAAATGGTGCGCGGCAAGGGTGTTCACCAGCCGGTCCGCGCCGACTTCCTTCGGGTTGTCCACCAGCAGCGCGACCCCGGTGCGCACGCCGGGCTCGACCACGACCTTCGGCACCCGCGCGTAATAGCGGCCGAGCATCACGCGCAGTTCCCGCAGCACCGCGGGAACCGTGGACAGCGCGCTGATTCCGGTGACCGCGTCGGCATGCGGGCCGAGCAGGCCGCGCACGGTGAGGGCGAGTTCGTCCGCGGTCATCCGCGCGTCGGTGCGCATCCGCCAGTCACCGACCAGCTCGGTGCCCTGGTAGAGGCCGAGCACGATGTTGGTGTTGCCGACGTCGACAGTGAGCAGCAACGAGGTCTTCCTTACTGCGGCTCGCGATCGCCGCCGGGACAGGTCAGTTTTCGGCGTGCAGCAACGCGTCGAGGCGACGCGCGTCCGCGGTCTCGGCCACTGGGAAGGTCATCGTGTCCTCTTCGGGCAACGTGACCGTGCCGCTCAGCAGACCCGAACCGTCCGGTGCGTGCGCCGGGTCGTCCCCGCGCTCGACGATCCGGTTGTAATCGTCCACAAAGATCACTCGCGGCCGGTAAGCGCGCGCCTCCGCGTCGTCCATCTGGCCGTAGGCGATCAGGATCACCAGGTCGCCAGGGTGCACCAGGTGCGCGGCGGCTCCGTTGATGCCGAGCACGCCGCTGCCGCGCTCGCCGGTGATGACGTAGGTCTCCAGCCGCGCGCCGTTCGTGACATCCACAATGGACACCTGCTCGCCCTCGAGCAGATCGGCGGCCTCCATGAGGTCCTCATCGACCGTGACCGAGCCGACGTAGTGCAGGTCGGCCTGGGTCACCGTGGCCCGGTGGATCTTCGACTTCAGCATCGTTCGATACATTGTGGACTCTCCCTATTCCCCTGCGTCCGGATCCCCGCTCGGATGTTCCACGGCTTTTCCGAGCAGCACTCCCGCGTTGTCGATCAGCCGGGTACTCCCCACCCGGGCGGCGACCAGCAACCGCGCCTCTCCATCGACGGGGGCCGGCCCTAGATCGGTTCCCCGCAATTCCAGGTAATCCACTTCCACCTGGGGACGGGCCGCGAGCGTCTGCCGCGCCATCTCCAGCACGGCCGCCGCTCCGTCCCGTCCGACGTGCGCCCCGGCCGACAACGCGGCCGACAGCACCACAGCGTCTTCCCGCTGCTCCGGCGTCAGGTAGACGTTGCGCGAGGACAGCGCGAGGCCGTCCCGCTCCCGGACGGTCGGCAGCCCGATGATCCGGGTGTCGATGTTCAGGTCCGCCACCATCCGTTTGATCAGCACCAGCTGCTGGTAGTCCTTCTCCCCGAAGAACGCGTAGTCCGGGCGGACCACGTTGAGCAGCTTCGCGACGATCGTGAGCATCCCGGAGAAATGCCCTGGCCGGACCGCGCCCTCGAGTTCGTCGCCGAGCGGTCCGGGGTTCAGGGTGACCGCCGCGTTCTCGTCGAACATGTCCGAGGCCTTCGGCGTGAAGGCCAGTTCGACGCCAGCTTCGGACAACGCCGCCAAGTCCGCTTCGAGCTGACGCGGGTACGCCTCGAAGTCCTCGCCCTCGCCGAACTGCAACGGGTTCACGAAGATCGACGCGGCGACAACCGTGTTCGGCAGCCGCTTCGCGCGGCGCAGCAACTCGCGGTGCCCGTCGTGCAGCGCGCCCATGGTGGGCACGAGCGCGACTTTCCGGCCGACGCTGCGCAGCGCCTGGCTCACCTTGCTGATGTGCTCCGGCGGCTGGAACGTGTTGAGCGTTCCGCGCTGGAATTTCGGTGTCGTCACGGGGTCTGTCCTTCGGCGGGGTCGGCAAGCAGGTCGGTCAGTTCGCCCGCGGCCGCGGGATCGAGCAGGCCGGCGGCACGGGACCGTTCGGCCGTGCGCCGGGCCAGCGCCCGGTAGGCCGGGGCGATCTGCGGCGCGCGGTCCGTGAGCACGTCGAGGTGCTTGCGGACGGTGCCGAGATCACCACGCGGGACCGGTCCGGTGAGGGCGCGGTCCCCGTGGCGCAAGACATTGTCCAATGCCGCCGAAAGCAGCGGTGCGACGAGTCGTTCCGGATGCCCGATTCCGGCGTCGCGCAGGGTTTCGGTGCAGTCGGCGACCAGCGTCATCAGGTGATTCGCGCCATGCGCCAGCGCCGCGTGATACAGCGCCCGCGCGGATTCGGGCACCCGCACCGGCTCGGCGCCCATCTCGACCGCGAGCGCCTCGCCGACGTTCCACGCCGCGTCGTCGTCCGGTGCCGCGGTGACGCCGATGCTCGCCGCGACAAGGCGTTCCAGGTCTTCCTCGCGCCCGGTGAAGGTGAGCACCGGATGCAGCGCGAGCGGCAGCGCGCCGGCTTCCGCGACCGGGGCCAGCACGTCGATGCCGTGCGCACCCGAGGTGTGCACCACAATCTGGCCGGCCCGCACGGAATTCGTAGCGACCAGACCACGGACGGTGCCGGCCAGCGCGTCGTCCGGCAACGCGAGCAGCACCAGATCAGCTCTCCGCACGACCTCGTCGGGCGGCAGCAACGGGACATCCGGCAGCAGCCGTTCCGCGCGGTTCAGCGAAGCGGCGGACAGCCCGGACGCGGCGACGACCGTGTGGCCTGCCCTGGCCAAAGCCGCGCCGAGGACACTGCCCACGCGGCCGGCGGAAACGACGCCCACGGCAAGGCGGGCCGGTCGGTTCATGGCGTGCGCCTGTGGACGCTCATGGCTCGAAACTCCTCATGTTCGTTCCAGTCCCGCTCTTTCGTCGCGGGTACCAGACGACGGCGCGAGAGTAGCCCCGACCCGGGCGGATCGCGGCACCTGGGTGACCAGCTTCACCCGGGGCGTCCACTCGCGCCCGTACCCTATTGGCGTTCGCCCGGTTCCCGCCGCCGCCCACCTAAATCCCCCGGTGGAACGCCACTTTTGGCACGGTCGAGCTACCCCGGACGGGGAATGTTCACCGACTGTCGCGATTGTTCGCCAATCGCACCGCATCGGCGCGGGCGTCCCGCAGTGCCTGCAACAACTCTTCCTGCCGCTGCCGGTCCTGTTCCGTGCGCAGCCGAGTGCGGCGAAGGAATGCGAGTTCCGTCACGCTTGCCTGATACCGGCCCACCGCCCTGGCCGCCGCCCGCCCGGACTGCTTGCGCGCTTGCTTACGCCACTCCCGCCGCCCAGAGAGACTGGCAAGCAAGTCGACCTCCGACGGCGCGATCCACCGCGCAGCCGCCATCTTCGGCAACGCGGCGGCGACGATCCGCTGTTCTCTGCGCCGCTGCAACACGATCACGTAGATCGCGGCGATCAGCAGCGGCAAAATCACCAGGAAATACAGCGTGAGGAAGGACTTTCCGCCGTTGAGCGTGGCCGCGGCGTTCCACAGCGCGTGCAATAGGACGCCGACGAGATACCCGACCAGCGGCGCGACAATCCGTACCCACCGCTGCGCATAGCGTGCGGCGATGCCAAACCCGATGCCGGTCATGGCGGTGAACAGCGGATGCGTGAACGGCGAAAGCACCCCACGCACGAGGAAAGCGGCCAGCACCCCGGAGCTGGTGCCGTTGCCAAAGCCGTGGTCAGCGAACGCGCGGCCGAAGTAATAGATGTTCTCGGTGAAGGCAAACCCGGCAGCCGCGAAGCCCGCGTAGACGACGCCGTCGACAATCCCGTCGAATTCCTCGTTGCGCCGCCAGAAGATCAACAGGACGAAGACGCCCTTCGCAGCCTCCTCGACCAGCGGCGCGGAGACGAGAGCACTGACCTTGCTCCCATTGCCACCGCCAAGAAGCAGGTCCCCGAACGCTTCGGCCCCGGTATTGATCAGCAGCGCGGTAACGGTGGCAATGCAAGCGCCCCAAGCAAAAGCGATCAAGAGCAGCTTCGCCGGCTCAGGCTCCCACCGATCAACCCACAGCAGCCCCGCGACCACCACCCCGACCGGCACCAACGCAGCGACAACCCCGATCGCGACAGCCAGCCACCCAACGCGCGCCGTGGCGAGCCCGAAAAGGAAAAGCCCGCACAACGCCACGACGATCAGCCCGAGCACCGGAAGGAGCACGGTGATATGCCGCGAGCGAGATGGCGTGGACGCAGAACCCGGCGGCGTGGCGGGAATGGTGCCGTTCACGAGCGGTCACCCTACGCAGGGGCTGCTCAGGATGCCGGTTGGGCGTATGGGGTTCAGCCCTATGCGGGATACCACTGTGACCGACGTCCCCCACCAAGGTCCGTGAGGGCCACCTTCCCAGCCCCTGATTCCCCCAGGGTTCCCCTCACAGCCCCTCGGCGACCCCGCCCGTCCGTGAGGGGCCCCTTCACAGACCCAGATTCCCTCAAGGAGTCCTTCACAGACCACCCCCGCCGCCCGAAGCGCCCCAATGTGGCATTCGGTGCATCCCACGCACCCAATGTGGCATTCGTTGCATCTAACGCACCCAATGCCACATTGGGGCGCAAGCCCCACCCCATCGACAACCGCCACCAACGCACCCAAACCAGCCAGGCACCCACACCACCCCCGCACCCCGATACGAAGCCCCAATGCGGACGGCGGGTGCTTGTCAAGGCATCTTTCCCGCCTTGACAAGCACCCGCCGTCCGTCATCACAATCAAGCTTCGGGGTGCCCCCACCACACCCCGGACGCAATGTCGCCGCCAGGCGACGAGCCCTCAATCCTCAGCCCGACGCCGCCTACGCGGACTCCCCTCAGTTTTCCCATTAGCCGCAAGCAATTCCGTCACCGACCGCCCAGCCGCATGACTCCCCGCCGCACCAGCCCCACGCTCCGCGGACCGCCGCCCATGCGCCGACTCCTCCTCAACCCCGTCATCCCCCGAGGCCTCCCAAGCAGGCGGCTCCCCATCCGGCCGCCGCCGACGCCCACCAGCCGACGGCACCGGAGCAGGCTCATCATCAGGCCTCCGCCGACGCCCACCAGTCCCGCTCCCAGCCGTCCGAACAGCCTCCGGCAACGCCGACTTATCCGCCCCCGGCGCACCATGCCGCCCAGTAGGCGTATCCGCAGCCAACGGCGACAAATCAGACCGAGAGAACTGCTCCAACCGAGACGGCGCACGAACAGGCTCAGCCGGAGCTTCCGGCTTCTTCACCGCAGGCTCCGCATGCCGAGCCGGCTCCGCAGGCCGGGAAACCGCAGTCTGCTCAACCGCCTCCGCCCGCTCCTCAACCCGCTTCGGCGCAGGCCGAGCAGCCAACCGAGGCACCGCCCGCTCCTCTTTCACCGCCGGCACCGACGGCTCCGGCTTACTCACCGGCGGAACCGTCCGAGTCGGCTGCGCATCCGCGACCGGCCGACGAGCCGGCTCCGGCGCATCATTCTGCGGCCGACGAGCCGGCTTACCCGGCCCACGCTCCGCATCCTCCGGACGCCCAGCGGGCCCCCGAGTTTCCGGCGCAGCAGCCCGATTCTCCCGCGACCGCGGCAACGGCTCAGTCACGTTACGCGGCGCACGCTCAACGCTGTCTTGCTCATACGGCTCCGGAATGACATGCGACCCAGACTCACCAGCCGAACGACGCTCAGCCTCCGGCGCACGCGTCACATGCGGTTCCGGCGCGCCATTACGCGGCTCACGCCCGGCGAACGCGTCCGCCACACTGGCCCGCCCCTCGTGCGGACCCGCGTCCGGACCGCGGCCGCCCCGCGGCACGAACGCGTCCGCGAGGCTGGCGCGAGGATCACGAGCGGCACCGTTCGGCTCGACCTCGTCCTCGAACGGCTCCGGCTCGGCGGGCGGTTCCGGACGCTTCGGCTTGAGCCGCGGCATCTGCTGGGTGCGCAGCTGCGTCGACCGGTCACCGTTCGGACCGGAACCGTTCAGCCCAGCACTGATCGACCCGTTCGTACCGGAAGTCCCGTTGGCGCCATTGGACTTCGCCGCGCCATTAGTACCGTTCACCGGCACCCGGCGGCGCTCCGCGGGCGGCGCGTCAACGACCCGGTCCATGAATTCGGTCGGCCGCTCCGGAACCTCGACCACCGGTTTCTTCGGGGCCAGCAGCTGAGCCGGCTTCTTGCCGTTGCCGTTCTTCGTTTCGGAACCGGCGGAAACGAGCCGCTGCTCGTCGTTCAGCGCCCGCATCCGGGTGGCCTGCGCGGTGAGTGCGACGCGTTCGAGCAGCACCTCGCCGCCGAACAGCGATTGCAGACTTTCGCGCAGCGCAGCCACTTCGGCACGCAGCGCATCCAATTCCTCGCGTGACTGTGCCTGCGCGGCCTCTCGCGTTTCCGTCTCGAGCTCGAGTTCGTACTCCCGCCGGGCCGCGATCTCGCGTTCCAGCTCCAGTTCGTACACCGCCTGCGCCTCGGCGGCCGCGTCCTCGCTGTGCGCCGCGTTCTTGCGGGCGCGAACAGCGAGGAAGGCACCGATCAGAGCCGCCCAGAGGGCCGCGACGATCCCGAGCCGGAGGTACCGGAGGTCGTCGCTGAGCACCAAAACCACGGTGGCGCCGACAGCGAGGAGCAATCCGGCGACAAGCCACGGCCTGCCAGGGCGGCGGCCGTGCGAGTCGTCACCCACGCCAGTCATGCCTGACACCGTACCTTCCAGTGATCCGAATGAGACCTAGTCGGTACTTCGAGCGGCGCCATCGAAGCGTTAACCGGTCGTTGTCCGACGGTCCTCCGGTGGCGTCCGGCAGCAGTGCTCGAGCCACAAACCGGCAGCTACGAGCAACGCCGACGACACCGCCCCGACGACCGCCGACTTGCTGTCCGAGACCGCGGCGACTAGTTCGTCACGTCGCGGGAAAACATAGATGAACGCCGCCACCCAGCCACCGCAGAGGACCGCCCCGGCCAGCGAAGACGCCTTCGCCAGCGCGACCGCCCGCGCGATCCCGACCGCGTCGCCGTGCACCCGGCCCGACTTGATCCGGGACCGGATCGACAGCGCCAATCCCGCCTCGGCGATCGCGAGGACCGCGAAGGTCACCCCGGCGAGCGTCGGCAGCCGCGGCAGATCGCCGTAAGCGGCCTGGAACAGCACGTAGACCACGGCGAGGCCGAGGACCGCGGCCACGACCAGGTCCCGGGACCGCGTGAAGTGCATGACTCCACCGTACCGAGCCCGTTCTGGCACGCTTGACTCTCCAGCGACTGGAGACTCCACGATGCCTGACATGCCTGCCACCACGGTCTTCACGATCGGCGAACTGTCCCGGCGGACGGGGCTGCCGGTGAAGACCATCCGGTTCTACTCCGACGAGGGCCTGCTCCCGCCCACGCAGCGGACCGGTGCCGGCTACCGGCTGTACGACGCGCACGCGCTCGCCCGGCTGGAGCTGGTCCGGACCTTACGCGAGCTGGGCATCGGCCTGCCCGACGTTTCCCGCGCTCTGGCGCGCGAGACGACGGTGCGCGACCTGGCGACCAGCCACGTCGACGCCCTCGACGAGCAGATCCGGCGGTTGCGGCTGCGCCGCGCGGTATTGCGCGCGGTGCTGAAACGGGATTCCGAGCTGGAGGAAGTGAAACTGATGAATCGCATCGCCCAAATGCCGGACGAGGAACGCCGCCGTTTGGTGGATGAGTTCTGGGCCGAAATGATGGAAGGGCTCGATGTCGATCCCGAGTTCTACGCGCGAATGCAGTCGGCGAAACCGGATCTTCCGGATGATCCGACGCCGGAACAGCTGGAGGCCTGGATCGAGTTCGCCGAACTCGTGCGGGACCCCGGCTTCCGGCAGTCCATCCGCACGATGAGCGAGCGGCATTCGGCCACGCGGGAAGCCGGCGAGTACGAGCGGCCGTCGAAGGCTCAGCAGGAAAACTGGGAGGCCTGGATGACCGACGCCCGGTCCGCGCTCGACGCGGGCCACGCGCCGGGCTCCCCGGCCGGACGGGCGCTGGCGGACGCGATCGCGACCGCCTCGGCGCTGCCCGGCCAGGACCCGGCCGACCCGGCGGTCCGTTACAAGATGGCCGACGGAATCGCCGTCGGCGCGGATCCGCGCGCCGAGCGGTACTGGCAGCTGCTGGCGACCATCAACGGCTGGCCCGCCATCCCGAGCAGGCAGGACGAGGTGCAGTTCCTGCTGGCGGCACTGCGGGCCTCGTGAGTGCCCAAGCCGGTTAGAACCGGCCTAAGCACTCACGACAAGGTGAGGCCGGGCCGCAGGACGACGCCCGCCCGGTCGGCTTCCGGCAGCCGGGCGAGCAGGTCGGCGGCCCGGCCGTGCCCGGGGACCTCGGCGTCCGGGTCGATCTCGAGCCACGGGATCAGCACGCTCGCCCGGTCCGGGGTCCCGGGATGCGGCAGGAGCAGCTCCGGATCGTCGGACGTCACGCCCTGCACTGTCACTATGTCGACATCCAGCGTCCGCGGGCCCCAGCGCAGTTCGCGCACCCGGCCCGCCGCCTGTTCGGCCGCCTGCCCGGCGCGCAGCCACGCCCAGTGGTCGCGCGCCGGGTCGTCGACGATGCACAGCGCGTTGAGGAAATCCGGCTGGTCCTCGACGCCCCAGGCTTTCGTCTCGTACACCCCGGACACCGCGACGAGCGCCGGGCGCACCGCGTCGACCGCGCTGCGCAGGTAGCCGAGCCGGTCGCCGAGGTTGGAGCCAAGCGACAGGACCGCGCGGCTCACCGCTCCCGCCGGATGGTGACGGCGACGTCGTCGAACGTCAGCGGAATCGGCGCGGCCGGCTTGTGCACGGTGACCTCGACGGCGGTCAGCCGGTCGTCGCGCATGACCTCGTCGGCGATCTTCCCGGCGACGCTCTCGATCAGGTCGTACGGCTCCCCGGCAACGATCCCCGCCGCCAGCTCGGCCAACTCGCCGTAGTGCAGCGTTTTGGTCAGGTCGTCCGACGCCGCGGCGGGCCCGAGATCGAGCCACGCGACGATGTCGATGCCGAATTCCTGTCCGTCGCGCTTCTCGTGGTCGAAGACGCCATGTCGGCCGAACACGCGCAGTCCGGTGAGCGTGATGCGGTCAGCCATCGGCCCGTCCTTGCTGCCAGGCCGCGGCCACCGCCACGGCGTCCAGTGAAGCCCCCACCTCGTGCACCCGCACGCCCCACGCACCGGCCGCCGCGGCCAGCGCCGAGATCGACGCGGTGGCGATCTCCCGGCCGTCCGGCGGCCTCGGCACACCGTCCTTTCCGGACAGCAGCCGGCCGAGGAACCGTTTGCGCGACGCACCAACCAAAACCGGGAAACCCAGGTCCACAAAGGAATTCAGCCCGTGCAGCAACGCCCAGTCGTGCTCGGCGTGCTTCGCGAACCCGAGACCGGGGTCGAGCACGATCTCGCTCTCCGCAACCCCGGCCGCGATCGCCTCGTCGACCCGCTCCAGCAGTTCGCCGCGCACCTCGGCGACGACATCGCCATACGTCGCCAGCGCGTTCATGTCCTTGCTGTGCCCGCGCCAGTGCATCAACACCCACGGCGCCTTGGTTTCCGCCGCGACCCGCCCCATCGCCGGATCGGCGAGCCCGCCGGACACGTCATTGATCACCTGCGCACCGGCCGCCACCGCCGCCTCAGCCACCGCGGCCCGCGTGGTGTCGACCGACAGCACAAAACCCTCGGACGCCAGCTGCCGGATCACCGGCAACACGCGCGCGGCCTCGGTCTCCGCGTCGACCCGCGACGCACCCGGCCGCGTCGACTCGCCGCCGACGTCGATCAAGTCCGCACCGCGCGCCCACATCTGGCGCGCGTGGTCCAGTGCCTGGTCGAGATCGAGGTACCGGCCGCCGTCGGAGAACGAATCCGGGGTCACGTTCAGCACGCCCATCACGGCGCAGCGCCCCGGCCGGGGGATCACCGGCGCCCCCGGATCAGCTCGATCGCCTCGGACCGCGACGTCGCCGACGACCGCAGCAGCCCGCGCACCGCCGACGTGGTGGTGCGCGACCCCGGCTTGCGGATCCCGCGCACCGACATGCACAAATGCTCGGCCTCGACGACCACGATCACGCCGCGCGGCTCCAGCCTCCGCACGAGCGCGTCGGCGATCTGGGAGGTGAGCCGCTCCTGCACCTGCGGGCGGCGCGCGTAGAGATCGACCAGCCGGGCCAGCTTCGACAGCCCGGTGACCTTGCCGTCGCCGTTCGGGATGTAGCCGACGTGGGCTACGCCATGGAACGGGAGGAGGTGGTGCTCACAGTTGGAGTACATCGGGATGTCCGTGACGAGCACGAGTTCCTCGTGCGATTCGTCGAACGTCCGCGCCAGCACCTCGTCCGGATCGGTGTAGAGGCCGGCGAACATCTCCCGGTAAGCGCGAGCGACCCGGGCCGGGGTGTCCTGGAGACCGTCCCGATCCGGGTCTTCGCCGCAGGCGAGCAGCAGCTCGCGAACGGCGCGCTCCGCCCGGTCCTGATCGAAGACCGGGCGGATGCCGTCTTTACCGCTTGTCTGTTCCGTCGTCGACGTCACGCCGATGCTGCCCCTCGTCCGGCTGCTGGCCGTTCGCGCCGTCGGCGAACCAGCCCTGCTCACGCGGACGGTCTTCGGCGGGGCGCCACGGCTGCTGGCCGCCCGGGGACGTCGCCGGGGTCCAGCCCGGAGGCGCCCCGTAGTTCGGCGGTCCGCTCTGCGCACCGCCAGGGCCACCGGGCTGGTAGCCGCCGCCTGCCGGACCGCCCGGCTGCTGCTGACCACCATACGGCTGGCCCCAGCGGCCGGTGCCGTTCGGCCCGCCGGCCGGACGGCCGCCGTTGGGCGGCGGGGCGTACGGGTTGGCGTTCGGGTCCGGAGCCTGGTACGGCGGGCCGCCAGGCAGCTCGCCCGCGCCAGGCGCGGTGCCGACCGGAGTCGGAGCCGGCTGCAGTACCGGCTTCTCCTTCTCCGGGGACGGCGGCGGCCACGGCTCGCCGCGCTCCATCGCCAGCTCGCCAGGAGTCTTGATCGGCGGCTTGTCCGACGGCGTGCGCTCGCCGAACTCGTTGAAGACGGTGATGTGCGGGCGCTTCTCGACGGTCGCGAAGATCCGCTCGAGGTCCTTGCGCTGCAGCGTTTCCTTCTCCAGCAGCTCCATGACCAGGTTGTCGAGCACGTCGCGGTAGGTGTTCAGCACGTGCCACGCCTCGGTGTGCGCGGTCTCGATGAGCTTGCGCACCTCCTCGTCGATCTCGTGCGCCACCTCGAGCGAGTAGTCGGCCTGGCGGCCGGCGGACCGGCCGAGGAACGGGTCGCCCTGCTCCTGGCCGTACTTCACCGCGCCCAGCCGCGCGCTCATGCCGTACTCGGTGACCATCGCGCGGGCGATCTTCGTGGCCTGCTCGATGTCGGACGAGGCACCGGTGGTGGGCTCGTGGAACACGAGTTCCTCGGCCGTGCGGCCGCCCATCGCGAACACCAGCCGCCCGATCATCTCCGACCGGGTCATCAGCTGCTTGTCGTCCTCCGGCACCAGCAGCGCGTGCCCGCCGGTGCGGCCGCGCGGCAGGATCGTCAGCTTGTACACCGGTTCGATGTCCGGCATCGCCCACGCGGCGAGCGCGTGCCCGCCCTCGTGGTAGGCGGTGATCTTCTTCTCCTTCTCGGAGATGATCCGGCTCTTGCGCGCGGGACCGCCGACCACCCGGTCGACCGATTCCTCGAGCGCGACGTCGGTGATCACATGCCCGTTCTCGCGGGCGGTGAGCAGCGCGGCCTCGTTCAGCACGTTGGCCAGGTCCGCGCCGGACATGCCGACGGTGCGCTTGGCCAGCCCGGTCAGGTCGGTGCCCTGCGCGATCGGCTTGCCCTTGGCGTGCACCTCGAGGATCGCCTTGCGGCCGAGCAGGTCCGGCGCGGACACCGGGATCTGCCGGTCGAACCGGCCGGGGCGCAGCAGCGCCGGGTCGAGGATGTCCGGCCGGTTGGTGGCCGCGATCAGGATGATGCCGCCGCGGGCGTCGAAGCCGTCCATCTCGACCAGCAGCTGGTTCAGCGTCTGCTCGCGCTCGTCGTGGCCGCCGCCGAGGCCGGCGCCGCGCTGGCGGCCGACCGCGTCGATCTCGTCCACGAAGATGATGCAGGGCGCGTTCTGCTTCGCCTGCTCGAACAGGTCACGCACGCGCGACGCACCCACACCGACGAACATCTCGACGAAGTCCGAACCGGAGATCGTGTAGAACGGCACCCCGGCCTCACCCGCGACCGCACGCGCGAGCAGCGTCTTACCGGTGCCGGGCGGCCCGTAGAGCAGAACGCCCTTGGGGATCTTCGCGCCGAGCGCCTGGTAACGCGCCGGGTTCTGCAGGAAGTCCTTGATCTCGTACAGCTCTTCGACCGCTTCGTCCGCGCCCGCGACGTCGCCGAAGGTCGTCTTCGGCATGTCCTTGTTGAGCTGCTTCGCCTTCGACTTGCCGAAGTTCAGGACGCGGTTCCCGCCGCCCTGTGCGTTGTTCATCATCCACATCAGCAGGCCGAGCACCAGCGCCAGCGGGATCGCGAAGATCAGGATCTGGGTCAGCAGGCTCTGCTGGGTGACCTTGGTGGTGAACTTGACCGGCTGGCCGCCGTTCTGCGCGGAGATCAGCTTGTCGTAGATCTCGTGCGTGGCGTTCGCGGGGAACTGCGCGATGATCTGGTCGGTCTGCTGGCCGTCGACGTCGATCTTCTGCGTGAGCTGCAGTTTGAGCTGCTGCTCCTTGTCTTCGAGGCTGGCTTCCTTGATGTGGTTCTGGGCGACCTGGTTCATGGCCGTCGAGATAGGAGCCTGGGTGTAGCCACGATCGCTGTCGAAGATCGTGTTGTAGGCGAACAACGCCAGCAACCCCGCGACGATCCACAGCAGTGGGTTCCTGAGCACGCTCTTCCGGTTCATACGACTCGGCCCTTGCGGCCTCGACCCTCCCTGGTTGGGCGGCTCCTGTGATACCCGCCATCGCGATCTTGACAACCCGTGGGCGCCGCAGGGCACCCGTCCCACCAGGGTACCGTCCGGGCGGGCGGAGAAGCCTGGCGAGCCTCTCGCAGGTCAACGGCCAATCCCGCGCGAGGGTTCCCGGTCCGGGACGACACGTCACCCGACTATCGGGTGTCGACCGCCACAGAGGCCACCATTTCACCCAGCCTGCTCCGCAGCGTCGCCGGGTCCGCCGGGGCGACGGTGACCCATTCGCGGCCGTCCGAACCCGCCCGCGACAGGCTCAAATACCGTCCGGTGGCGGTGTCGAACCAGCCGAGCACGCGCGACCGCTGCCGCGTTCCGAGCGAGGACCGGCTGTTCGCTGCGAGCTGACCGCCGCGCAGCCGCGGCTGCCCCGCGATGAGCCCGTAGGTCTCGCGCGGATCGACCGTGGCGCGCTCGCTGAGCGACTGCCGCTTCGCCCGCCGCCCGCTCTTCTCCTCGGCCTGCCCGCCACCAGCGGCGACCGGGACCCGGATCGGCTGCGTGTGCAGCGCCTCGTCCAGCGGAAGGGTGACCGACGCCTCACTGCCGCGCGGACCACCCGGCAGCAGTTCGACGATCGTGGACACCAGCGCGTCCGGCTGGGTCTCCCGCAGCCAGATGCCGTCGGCGTCCTGGATCGCGACCACGCCGGTGCGCTCGTCGCCCGCGGCGAGCAGCGCGACCGGATGCGCTTCGAACTGCGGGATGTGCAGCGCGTCGATGGAGTGCGGGGCGCGCGCGAGCAGCGTCAGCCAGTCCTCGACGTCGGGCTCGACCCGGCCGTGCGAATCGCGTACGCCGCGCGCCTTCAGCTCGGTGTCGACGCGATGGCGCAGCGAGACGCGCTCGTCCTCGGTCGCGCCGTGCGAGCGCACGCGCAGCGGGTAAGGCAGCTCGCCCAGCTCCATCGACTCCCACAGGAAGTCGAATGCCAGCGGCGAGAAGAACTCCTGGTGCATCCGGTACTGCTCACCCTCCGGTCAACGATTTCCGGCCCAGCGTAGCGCCGGATCGGCAGTCTTCAAGCGCCCCAATGCCACTTTGGGTGCATCCTGCACGCCCAATGTGGCGTTGGTTGCGTCAGATGCACCCAATGCCACATTGGGGCGGTTCGGGCGAGCGGGAGGCCGGGCGGGGCAGCACGGGCGGTGCGGGTCAGAACGCGCCCGCGTTGGCCTGGTCGGCCACTCCGGCGAGCATTTCGCCAAGCCGGTGGCGCAGCGTCGCCGGGTCGGCGGGAGCGATGGTGATCCAGTCGCGTCCGTCGTGGCCCTGGCTTGCCTGCGTGAAATACCGGCCGGTCTCGGTGTCGAACCAGCTCAGCACCGTCGACCGGCTGCGTCCGCCGAGCCGGTTGCGGGCGTTCGCGCCGATCTGGCCGCCGCGCAGGCGCTGCTGTGCGTGCAGCCGGGCGAGTGCCTTGCGGTCCTCGTCGACGCTGGCGCGGCCGGAGGCGTCGACCTGGTTTCCGCGCCGCTGCATGAAGTCGACTCCGGACGCGCCGACCAGCTGCTCCAGCGGCACGGTGATCGACTTTTCGGTGCCCCGCTGAGCACCCGGAAGAAGCGAAATGATCGCCGTGGCAAGGCCGTCCGGGGCGCACGGGTGCAGGTGCAGCCCGCGCTGGTCCTGCACGGCGAACAGGCCGTCGCCGTGTGCGCTGCCCGCGACCGCGAGCAGCGGTTCGCCGTTCGGGTCGAGCAGCTGGACGGTGTCCAGGCTGACATCCGGAGAGGCGAGGATGCCGAAGTAGTCCTCGACGTGCGGGGCGGGCCTGCCCCGGTCGTCGGCGAGTCCCCGGTCGGCCAGCGCGCCGAGCGTGCGCGTGCGCAGCGCCGAGCGTTCGTCCAGCGTCGCGCCGTGCGAACGGATCCGCAGCGGATACGGCAGCTCGCCCATCCCGGCCGACTCCCACAGGAAATCCACCTCGATCGGCGCGAGCAGCTCCGCGTTCGGCATCGACCAACCCCCTACCCCGAGTGTTTCCGAACGCTCGCGGGCGCGTGACCAGATCCGGTCACGCGCCCGCGAGCACTGCGTCAGTTGTCGTCGTCCGACCACGCGCCGATGACCGGCGGCGGGGTGGCCTGGTTGGCCCCGAACGCGTCGTCCGGGTCCGGCTCGATGAGGAACGAAGCGTGCGTGTGCTCCTCGTCCTCTTCGCCCGCGCCGTGCGCGCCCGCACCGGCCATGCCGCCGCCCATCGGGCTCATACCGCCCTGGCCCTGGCCGATCGTGCCGCTCGCCGGGACGACGCCCTGCTGTTGCTGCGGCACCGCCGACGCGGCGCTCTGCCCGTTCTGGTGCTCGGACGCGGCGGAGGTCTTGCCTTCCTCCTCCTTGCGCGAACCGCTGCGGTTGCCCTCGCCGAGCTTGCCGCCGGCGAACCCGGCTCCCGCGCCGATGGCGCCGAGGCCGAGCGCGGCGCCAACGCCGCTGCCGCCCGTGCTCGCGGGTGCGGCCACCGGGGCCGCGGCACCAACACCGGAAGCGGCGCCGACGCCTGCCCCGGCGGCGAGCCCGCCGCCCTCAAGACCGGAGGCACCGTACTGGCCCGAGTCGGCCGAAACGTGTGCCGGAGCGCCGTGCCCGGCGACCCCCGCACCGCCTGCCACGCCGTGCGCGCCGACCGTGCCGAAGCCGGCCGGGCCGCCGAGCGCGCCGGCGTCGGTGTGGCCGATGTTGTTGACGTTGTTGAACGAGTTGCCGTTGAAGTGCGTCGCGGTCGGCTTCATGCCGAGCGAGTCCGGGCCGAAGCTCGGGGTGGAGCCGTCGACCTCGGTCATCGCCTGGGTGTAGGCGTTGAAGAACGCGACCTGCTGCGCCTTGACGTCGTTCGCGGCGTCCGCCTGCGCCTTCTGGTCCGCGGCCAGCGCGGCCGGGCCGCCCGCGAGCGCGGCCGTCATGGCCTGCTTCGGGTCGTAGTCGCGCGGGGCGGGCATCTTCTTGACCTCGGCGGCCGCGGCGGCCTGCCGGGCCAGCTTGTCGGCCATCGTGTGCGCGGCGTCAGACGCCTGCGTGCCCGAGTTGGCGATCGCCACGAGCGCGCCCTGCGCACCCGCCGCACCATGGCCGACCCAGGCGTGGCCCAGTTCGGTGATCGCGTTGTACAGGTCGTCGGACGCCTGCTTCAGCTCGGTGCCGTGCTTGGTCCAGTGCTGCCCGGCGGCCTCGGCGGTGCCGGGGTCGTTGTCGGTGGTCGCGCCGACGTAGAGCTGGTGGCTTTCCTGCGACTGCCAGTTCGGCGGGTTGCCGATGGCGCGGTCGCCGCCGATCTCGAAGCCGCCGGAGCCGCTGCGCGCGGACGCGACGATGTCGTTGGTCGCCGAGTTCGGGCCCATCGCGACGGCGGAACCGGGCGCGGGAACCGAGGACGAGGTGCCGTAGCCGGAGGTGTTGTAGCCCGAGCCGTCCGGGACGGAGCCGCCCGTGGCCGGGGTGCTGGTGTTCGGTGCCATGACTGCGTGATCCCCCTAGGACGTCAGGCCTTGTTGCGGAACGGGTCGCCTGCGGAGTGGTCGATCTCGTGGTAGCGGGCCATCGCCGCGACGATGCCTTCCTCCGCGGCCTGGTACTGGCTGAGCAGGTTCTGCAGGGCGGACGAGTAGGAGTCGCCGCCGCCGTCGGCGCGCTGCACGAACTTGGTCGACATCGCCTTGCCGACCGGGTTCGCGCCGAGCTTCGGCGGCTGCGCGAGCGTGCCCGCGCCGTTCAGGAGAGCCTCGATCGCGTCCCGTCCGGTCCGGATCTTCTTCAGCACGGTCTGCGCGGCGTCCGGGTCGATCCCGACCTGGCCGTTGACGGCGGCGTTCTTGAACGCCGCGGCATCCGCCGAGCTGTTGTTGCCCATCTGCCCTCTCTCCGTTCCCCCGCGCGAGGACCAGCCCGTCGGCTGGTGTCACTCGTCCGCATGGCAATAGGTCTTCGCATAGGTTAACGCACCTGGTCGAGCCCTATGACGCGATTTCGCGCTTCCGGGTTCCGCACCCGAAAGGATTACCGCGAACCGGACTATCCGGACGTGTAGACGTGCGGATCCAGCGTGCCGATGTAGGGCAGGTCGCGGTAGCGCTCGCCGTAGTCGAGGCCGTAGCCGACCACGAACTCGTTGGGGATGTCGAAGCCGATGTATTTGACCGGCACCTCGACCTTCACGGCTTCCGGCTTGCGCAGCAGCGAGACGACCTCGAGCGAGGCCGGGTTCCGGCTCGCCAGGTTCTTCAGCAGCCAGGACAGGGTGAGCCCGGAGTCGACGATGTCCTCGACGATCAGCACGTCGCGCCCGGCGATGTCGCGGTCGAGGTCCTTCAAGATCCGCACCACCCCCGACGACGAGGTCGAAGACCCGTACGACGACACGGCCATGAACTCCAGCTGCGTCGGCACCGGAAGCGCCCGCGCGAAGTCGGTCATGAACATGACGGCGCCCTTGAGGACGCCGACCAGGAGAAGGTCGCCCTGGCCGTTTTCCGGGTGGTCGGCGGCGATCTTCGCCGCCAGCTCCGCGATCTTGTCCTTGATCTGCTGCTCGGTGATGAGCACGGAGGCGATCTCGCCCTCGTACACGGGTCATTCCCCTCGGGTGGTGGGTTCGGGTCCGGCAAGCGAGAGCCTGCCACGCCGCCGTCGAGCCTCCAAGTTGCCCGGCAGCCAGACCCCGCCTTGACCGCGCCAGCGGGCCACGAGCGCGTCGACCGAACGCAGGTGCGCGTCGGTCAGCTCGCGGACCCCGGAGTCCAGCAGCCACCTGCGGAGAACCCGTCTGCGCAGCGCAGCGGGCTCGGCTGCGAGCACGGCTACGTCGAGGTCGTCTTCGCGGACCGCGCGCTCGTGCACGCGCGCGGCGAGTGTGTCCAACGCCTCGGTGTCTTCGCGCAGCTGTGCGGCCGTACGGGCTAAAGCTGGAGCGACTCCACCCGACAGCACGTCCTCCAACAGCGGCAGTGCTTCCGTACGCAGACGTACGCGAGTGAAGCGCGGATCAGCGTTGTGCGGGTCTTGCCACGGCTCTAGGCCGAGTTCTGCGCAGGCCTCGACAGTCTGCGCGCGGGTGATGCCGAGCAGTGGACGGCCCCACGGCGGATCGTGCGGACGCATGCCCGCCAGGGACCGCGGTCCGGAGCCTCGGCCGAGACCGAGCAGCACCGTCTCAGCTTGATCGTCTTGGGTGTGGCCAAGCAGTACGAGCCCTTCGCCGGATGGCAACGCTTCGCGCAGCGCGTGGTACCTCGCAGCGCGCGCGGCTGCTTCAGGACCGCCTTTGCCCACGACGTGCACAGCGTGCACTTCAACGACGTCAATGCCGAGGCCCTTCACGACTGTCGCGGCTTCGGCGGCAACAACGGCTGAATCGGCCTGAAGGCCATGGTCGACGACGAGCCCTCGCGTACGGACGTCTCGGTGCCGAAGGACGTACGCCGTCGCTTCAGCGAGCGCTAGGGAGTCCGCGCCGCCCGACACCGCGACGCACACTTCGCCGGGCACGGCGACCGTCCCGAGGAAGTCGCGGACCGCTGTCCGGACCGCCGCGAGCGCGCTCACCCGTGCAGGCGCCGCACCCAGGCCGCGGGGTCGGCGATCTCGGCGCGAGTCGGCAACGTGTTCGGCGAGCGCCAGACCGCGTTGAACCCGTCCATCCCTACCGCGTCGACCACGTGCCGCGTGAACTTCGCGCCTTCCTCGTACTGGCGGATCTTCGCGTCGAGGCCGAGCACCGCGCGCAGCAGCCGGTCGAACAGCCCGCCGCCCTGGCGACGCGCGGTGAACCGCTCCCGGATCTGCTCGACGCTGGGCACGACCTGCGGGCCGACCGCGTCCATCACGTAGTCGGCGTGCCCCTCCAGCAGCGTGGACAACGCCAGCAGCCGGTCGAAAACCGAGCGCTCCTTCGGCGACTGCAGCAGTTCCGCGATGCCGCCGCCCTTGCCGCGATTGCGCAGCGCGTCGGGCAGCCTGCCGATCAGCTCGGCCAGCCCGTCCGCGGAACTGTCCGCGAGCCCGGACACGAGCCGTTCGACCTCGTCGGCGAAGTAGTCGCGCAGCCACGGGACCGCGGTGAACTGCAGCCGGTGCGTGCATTCGTGCAGGCAGACCCACAGCCGGAAATCGCGCCCGGGGACCTTCATCGCGCGCTCGGCGGCCACCACGTTCGGCGCGACGAGCAGCAGCTCGCCCTTGTTCTCGGGGCCGCCGAACGGGTCGTACTGGCCGAGTACTCGGGACGCCAGGAACGCCAGCAGCACTCCGGTCTGCACGCCGGCGCCGGACGCCAGGATCGGGCCGAGCGGACCGCCCTGGGCCGCGGGCAGCGCGCGGCCGGTGAGCACGCCGAGGCCGGACGCCGCGGACCGGACCCAGCCGGGCCGGTCCACCACGGTGCCGGGCAGCAGCGGCAGGTCGCGGCCGAGGCCGGTCAGCTCGCGGACGTGCCCCTCCGCCTCGGCGGTCAGCTCCCGCAGGTCGACCACCGCGCGATCGGCCTCGCCGCGGGCGACCTGCGGGCCGCCGCGCACGAGCAGCGCGCCGGTGGCGGCCGCCCGGTCCCAGTCGACCATGGGCCGCCGTCGGGTCTCGGTTTCCTGGCTCACCTCTCCGACGCTACCTGCCGGTCCGGAATTGTGGGCAGTTCAGCGGAGCGGGTTCAGCGGGACGGCTCAGTCCCGGGCTACTTGCAGCCGCAGCCCCGCAACGCCGTCGCCAGCACGTCGAGCGCCGCCTGCCCGGAGTTCTTGTCCGAGCCGTTGGACATGAACGCGAAGGCGAGCACGCGGTTGTCGCTGTCGAGCACGTACCCGGCGAGGGTGTTGACGCCGGTGAGCGTGCCGGTCTTGGCCCGCACCCAGCCCTTGCCGCCCTGGGTTTCGCCCGAGTGGTACCGGCCGTGCAGGGTGCCGTCCGGGCTGCCCGCGACCGGCAGGCCGGCCAGCAGCGGACGCAGCTTCGGCGTGTTCGGGTCCTTGCCGTCCGGACCAGCCGCCGCGGCGAGCACCTGTGCGAGCAGCCTGGCCGGCACCTTGTTCTGATTGGACAGTCCACTCGTGTCGAACAGCTGCAGGCCGTTGACGTCGAAACCGTGGTCCGCCAACACCTTCTTCACTGCGGCGGACGCACCGGCGAACGACGCTTCCCCGCCGGTGGCCATGGCGACCTGGCGGCCGAGCGCGTCGGCGAGCACGTTGTCGGAGATCTGCAGCAGCGCGTACGCGAGGTCCGGCAGCGGCGCCGACTGCACTTCGCCGAGCACCTTCGCCCCCTCGGGAGCCTTGCCGGGTCCGCCAGGGGTCCCGCCGAGCTTGTCGGCGACGAGCTGGGTCAGCGTGGTTCCCGGGTTGGCCGAGCGCATGGTCTCGTCGACCTTCGGGTTGCCGCGTCCGCCGTCGGTCATGGCCGGGACGATCGGAGCGCCGAACAGCGACGGCGCGTCACCCGGTTCCCAGCCCGGCGCGGTGTTCGGACCGCTGTAGGCGCTGGCGTCGAGCTGAACCTTCGTGACGTTGCCGCCGGCCTTCTTGACCTGGTTGACGAGGTCGTCGACGTGCGCCGCGCCCGGGTACAGCGGCGAATCGGTGCCCACCGGCAGCGCGGTGAGCGACGGGTCGCCGCCGCCGACGATGACGACCGTGCCCGGCTGCGCGCCCTGGACGATCTTGGTGGAGATCCGCTTCGTCGGCTCCATCGCGAGCAGCGCCGCGGCGACGGTGAGGATCTTCGTGGTCGACGCCGGGGTCAGCGGCGTGTTCGACGCGTGGTCCCACAGCACGGTGCCGCTCGCCGGGTCGATCACACTGCCGCTGAGCTGCGAGAGCGCCGCCGCACCGGCGGGCCCGGAGAGCTTCGCGGCGACACCGTTCGCGGACGGTCCCTGACCGGAGGTGTCCGGGCCGTGCAGCGCGAGGCTGGCGTCCGCGGGGTCAGGCTCGCTGCCCTTCGGCGCGTTCGGCGCCCACGGCAACCCGAGCCGGTTGGACACGGCGGGCACCGCGGACGCGCCACCCGCGGCGGCCAGCAGAAGCAGTACGACGAGCGCCAGGACCAGCGCCTTCCGCCTCGGCTTCTTCCCCTCCGGACGAGGTGAGTCGGCCTGCGGCGGGATCGGCGGTTCCGGTGGGGACTGCTCCGCGTCGGCGCGCGGCTGGATCTGCTCGGGTCCTGGCCGCTCCGCGAAGCCTTCGGCGGGACGCGGGATTCCGATCGTCGCCTCAGACGGCCCCTGCGCCGCGTCGGGCACGGGGAAGCCTTCCGCCGGACGCGGGATCCCGACGGTCGCTTCCGCCGGGAACTGGCCGCCGGCCGGTTCGATCCGCATCGGCCGCACGTGCCCCGCGCCCGCGGGCGGGACGGTGCCGGGCGGCGGTTCGGGCAGGCCGGGGCGGGCCGGGATCTCGATCTGCTGCGACCACGGCTCGGCACCGGAGCGGTGCTCCTGGGACTCGTTCCCGGGACCGGACTGCGCCTGGTTGGCCCCCGGCCAGTTTTCCTGCTGCTCGTCCCCACGACGACCAGGCTGGGGCGGATTGAGGCGAGCGGCGGCGGACCCCGGTTCGCCCTGGCCGGGCTGGGGTGAGCTGGCACCGGGCCAGTTCTGCTCCGGCTCCTCCCCGGCACGGGCGTCCGCGGGACCGCGCTGTCCCTGGTCAGAGCCAGTGTCATCCCGGAAGGCGGCCCAGCCCTCCTTCGGCGGCTCCCCCGGCTCGTCCCGCGCGACGACCGGGCGGAACGCCGCCCAGCCATGGTTGTTTTCGGCGGTGCCGGGATTCTCGTCCCGGAACGCGGCGAACTGCTGCGCCGGTTTCCCCGCGGCCCCGGCCTGCTGACCGGACTGGAACGGGTTCCACCCCTGCTCGTCGCCCGAAGCCGCCGCCCCGCCGGGCTCGAACAGCGAGTTCCCCGGCTTCCGCGCGGCCTGCCACGCGGGCGAAGACTCCTGCTGAACAGGCTGAACGTTCGGCTGCGCCCGCACCGTCCGCTCCGCGGTGCCCTCCGCCTCCACCGTCGAGGACCGCACCGTCTCCTCAGCGTCCGGACGGGAGTTGTCCTCCGGCCTCGGCACTCCGGCCACGAACTGCGTCGGCCCTTCCACCGGGACCCACGGCGCGCGCGGTTTCGGCTGCTCAGGCCGCGCGGGAACCCCCGACGCACCGCTCATCCGGTCCGCGAGGTTCGACCGCGGCGGCTCCGGGGCCGCGGGGGCCGCGGGGGTGTCCGAGGGCGCGTTCAGCCCGGGGACCTCCTCCGGTTCGACGTTCGGCCGGAACCACGATCCAGGCCCGTCGCCGGGTGTGACGTTCGGCACGGAAAGCTGCGCGGTGGCTCCCGCGTCGCGCTTGGGCAGGGGAAGGCGGGAGGTCGCCCGGTCCGCCTGGGACGAGGTGTCCTCGTCGCCCGTGGGCCACCTCGGCTGGTCGTTTTCCGGCACCCACCACTCCTTCTCACCCGCCCCCGGAGGGGCCAAGGTCACATGCCGTCTGGCCGACATCGGCGCGACCGGCCGACGGGGCGTAGTCCACACTAGTGACGTCAACGAGGTCATTAGGTTGCCGCCCACGAGCGCGTGGGACACCGAGATTCGAGAAGCAGCGAGGACGGCCGTGGAATTCGACGTCACGATCGAAATCCCCAAGGGGGAGCGCAACAAGTACGAGGTCGACCACAAGACCGGTCGGATCAAGCTCGACCGGACCCTGTTCACCGCGACCCAGTACCCGGCCGACTACGGCTTCATCGACGACACGCTCGGCCAGGACGGCGACCCGCTCGACGTGCTCGTGCTCGTGCAGGAGCCGACGTTCCCCGGCTGCCTGATCCGCTGCCGCGCGATCGGCATGTTCCGGATGACCGACGAGAAGGGCCCGGACGACAAGGTCCTCGCCGTCCCGACGAACGACCCGCGCCTTGAGCACCTGCGCGACATCCACCACCTGAACGAGTTCCACAAGCTCGAGATCCAGCACTTCTTCGAGGTCTACAAGGACCTCGAGCCGGGCAAGAGCGTCGAGGGTTCGTCCTGGGTGAGCCGCGCCGAGGCCGAGGCCGAGATCGCCCGCTCGTACGAGCGTGAGACGGACCGCCTCGCCAAGGAAGAGATCAACGGCGAAGCGCACCACTGAGCCAGCCGGAAAGGGGCCGCCCACCCGCGAAGGTGGACGGCCCCTTTTTCGTCGGCCGGATCAGCCCGCGAGGGCCAGATCGCCCGCTTCCTGCTCGGCGCGCTGCTCCATCGCCGACTTGTCCGACAGCGGCTTCTCCCGCAGCAGCCAGACCAGCGCGAACCCGACGGTCAGCACCGCGCCGCCGATCAGGAACACCGTGCTCATCGAGCTGGAGAACCCTTCCAGGATCGGCCGGGCGAGCACCGGGTCGAGCGTCGACAGGAACGAGGTGTCGTTCACGTCGAGTCCGCCGCCCGCCATCTGCCGCGCGAACTCCGGGTGCTGCGCCAGCGCCGCGGTGAAGGCCGGGGAGGCCATCGCCGAGCGCACCGCCGCCGCGATCCGGTCGCCGACCGTGCTGAACAGGATCGACAGGAACACCGCGGTGCCCGCCGTGCCGCCGATCTGCCGGAAGAACGTGACCGACGAGGTCGCGACCCCGATGTCGCGGGGCGAGACGTCGTTCGTGGCGGCCAGCGTCAGCGTCTGCATGGTCGAGCCGAGGCCGAGTCCGAGCACGAACGCGATGGCCATGACCATGCCGAGCGCGGTGTCCACGCCGATCATCGAGAACGAGTACACCGCCGCGGCCATCAGGCCGAGACCGGCGACCGCGAAGCCCTTGTACCGGCCGGTGCGGGCGATGATCCGCCCGCTGCCGAGGCTCGCGACCATGATCCCGAGGGTGAGCGGCAGCATCTGCAGCCCGGCCTGGGTCGGCGTCGCGCCCTTCACGATCTGCAGGTACAGCGGCAGCGACATCATCGCGCCGAACATCCCGATGCCCTGGATCACGGTGACCATCGTCGACACCCGGAACACCGAGTTGCGGAACAGCCGCAGCGGCAGCAGGGCGGCGTCTCCCATCCGGCGTTCCTGCAGGATGAACAGGGCCACGCCGAGCGCGCCGACCAGGTACATCGCGAGCGACGCGGGCGATCCCCATCCCCATTCGCGGCCCTGCTCGGCGACGAGCAGCAGCGGCACGAGGCCCAGCGTCAGCGCGCCGGCTCCGAGGAAGTCGACCTTCTGGTCCACGCGGGTGTGCGGGAGGTTCAGCACCTTGCTCACCACGACCAGCGCGGCGAGCGCGATCGGGACGTTCACCATGAACACCCAGCGCCAGCCGGTGAGGCCGGCGAACGAGTCGAGTCCGGCGAAGAACCCGCCGACGACCGGGCCGGCGACGCTCGAAACGCCGAACACGGCCATGAAGTAGCCCTGGTAGCGGCTGCGTTCCCGCGGCGAGGTGATGTCGGTGATGATCGCCAGCGCGAGCGACATCAGACCGCCGGCGCCGAGGCCCTGGAACGCGCGGAACGCGGCCAGTTCGTACATCGATCCGGCCATCGCGCTCGCCAGCGAACCGGCGAGGAACAGCGAGATCGCGGTCAGATACATCGGCTTGCGGCCGAAGAGGTCGGACAGTTTCCCGTACAGCGGCGTGGAAAGCGTCGCGGTGATCAGGTAGGCGGTGGTGGCCCAGGCCTGCAGGCTCTGTCCGTGCAGTTCGTCGGCGATGGTCTTCATCGCCGAGGACACGATGGTCTGGTCGAGGGCCGCCAGGAACATGCCGAGCATCAGTCCGGACAGAACCGTGAGGATCTGCCGGTGTGAAAGCCGTCCGTTCGTGGTGGCGCCCCCTTCCGCAGTGGCGGTGTCGCTCATGGTGGTCTCCCTCAGTGCCGTACTAGTTGCTTGTATCTCTCAACTACTTGCTCGACACAACTGTTCCCGAAAAGCTTGCATTCATCAACCAAATATCGTGTGACGCTAGTCTCCCGGCGGGCGATGTCGAGAACGCGAGACCGGCTCCGTCTCTGGCGCGAACGTGGCCGGCAACGGGCCGCCACCAGCACTGAGGAGAACCACGATGGCCAAGTACCTGCTGCTCAAGCACTACCGCGGCGCGCCGGCTTCGGTGAACAACGTCCCCATGGACCAGTGGACGCCGGAAGAGGTCACCGCCCACATCCAGTACATGCGCGACTTCGCCGACCGGCTCGTGGAGACCGGCGAGTTCGTCAGCGAGCAGGCGCTGTCGCCGGAAGGCACCTGGGTCCGCTTCGACGGCGAGGGCCGTCCGCCGGTCACCGACGGTCCGTTCGCCGAGACCAAGGACGTCATCGCGGGCTGGATGATCATCGACGTCGACAGCTACGAGCGCGCGATCGAGCTGGCCGGCGAGCTGTCCGCGGCTCCCGGCGCGGGCGGCAAGCCGATCCACGAATGGCTCGAACTGCGTCCGTTCTACGGCGTCACGCCCTCGGTGACCGAGTGAACGACGCACTGCTGCGGGAACTCGTGCCCGCGGTGATCGGCATCCTCGTCCGGCGCGGAGCGGACTTCGCGTCGGCCGAGGATGCCGTCCAGGACGCGTTGCTCTCCGCATTGGACGCGTGGCAGGACGATCCGCCGCGCAATCCGAAGGCGTGGCTCATCACGGCCGCGTGGCGCCGGTTCCTCGACGCCACGCGGTCGGAGTCCTCGCGCCGGGACCGGGAAGTGGCGATCGACGCCGAGCCGCAGCCCGGTCCGGCGTCCGCGGTGGACGATTCGCTCCAGCTCTACTTCCTGTGCGCGCACCCGTCGCTGACGCCGTCGTCGGCCGTCGCGCTCACGCTGCGGGCGGTCGGCGGGTTGACCACGAAGCAGATCGCGCAGGCGTACCTGGTGCCGGAAACGACCATGGCGCAACGGATCAGCCGGGCCAAGAAGACGGTGTCCGAGGTGCGGTTCGACGCACCCGGCGACGTCGCGACCGTGCTGCGCGTGCTGTACCTGGTGTTCAACGAGGGCTACTCCGGCGAACTCGACCTCGCCGCCGAAGCCATCCGGCTGACCCGGCAGCTCGCGGCGGGATTCGACCATCCGGAAGTGGCCGGGCTGCTCGCGTTGATGCTGCTGCACCACGCCCGCCGGGCCGCGCGGACGAAGCCGGACGGCAGTCTCGTGCCGCTCGCCGAACAGGACCGGAGCGTTTGGGACACCCGGCTGATCGTCGAGGGCGTCGACATCCTGCAGGCGGCATTGGCCCGTGACCAGCTCGGTGAGTACCAAGCGCAGGCCGCGATTGCGGCGCTGCATGCCGATGCGCTTGCCGCGGAGGAGACCGACTGGGTGCAGATCGTCGAGTGGTACGACGAGTTGCTCGCGTTGACCGACAGTCCGATCGTCCGGCTCAACCGGGCGGTCGCGGTCGGCGAGGCGGACGGGCCTCGCGCGGGGTTGAAGGCCCTGGCGGAGCTGGACGACAAGCTGCCTCGGCATCATGCGGTGGCGGCTTATCTGCATGAGCGGGATGGCGACTTGGCGACGGCTGCGCGGCTGTATCGCGAGGCGGCGGCGAAGGCACCGAACATAGCCGAGCACAACCACCTGATCAGGCAGGCGGCCCGGCTCAACAACTCGTGAGTGGCGATCACGGTTAGAACCGTGATCGCCACTCACGAGGTCACTCGCTGTACCCCGGGATCGGGTAGGGCTGCAGGAACTCGCGGATCTCGGCGGCGATCGAGTCCAGCTCGCCGTCCTGCTGCGCCGCCGCGGCGGTCACCGTCCGGTCGATCCAGTCGGCGACCTGCACCTGGTGCTCGGGCTTGAGCCCGCGCGTGGTGATCGCCGACGTGCCCAGCCGGATGCCGGACGGGTCGAACGGCTTGCGCGGGTCGAACGGCACGGTGTTGTAGTTCAGCTCGATGCCCGCGCGGTCCAGCGCCTGCGCGGCGGGCTTGCCGGGCACCGCCTTGTTGGTCAGGTCGATCAGGAGCAGGTGGTTGTCCGTGCCGCCGGAGACGAGGTCGTAACCCCGCTCGACCAGCGCTTCGGCCAGCGCCTTGGCGTTCGCGACGATCGCGTGCGCGTACTCGGAGAACGACGGCTGCTGCGCCTCCCCCAGCGCGACCGCGATGGCGGCCGTCGTGTGGTTGTGCGGACCGCCCTGCAGACCGGGGAACACCGCCTTGTCAACGGCCTTGGCGTGCTCGGCGTCGGACAGGATCATCGCGCCGCGCGGACCGCGCAGGGTCTTGTGCGTGGTCGTGGTGATGACCTGCGCGTGGCCGACCGGCGACGGGTGCGCGCCGCCCGCGATCAGGCCGGCGATGTGCGCGATGTCGGCGACCAGCACGGCGCCGACCTCACGGGCGATCTCCGCGAACGCCGGGAAGTCGATGGTGCGCGGGATGGCCGTGCCGCCCGCGAAGATCAGCTTCGGGCGATGCTCGCGGGCGAGGTCGCGGACCTGGTCGAGGTCGACGCGGCCGGTCTCCTTCCGCACGCCGTAGCGGACCGGCGTGAACCACTTGCCGGTGGCGGACACGCTCCAGCCGTGCGTGAGGTGGCCGCCGTCGGGCAGCGCCATGCCGAGCACCGTGTCGCCCGGCTTGGCGAACGCCAGGTACGCGGCGAGGTTGGCCGGCGAACCGGAGTAGGGCTGGACGTTCGCGTGGTCCGCGCCGAACACCGCCTTCGCCCGCTCGATCGCCACCTGCTCGACCTGGTCGATGAGCTGCTGGCCCTCGTAGTAGCGCTTGCCGGCGTAGCCCTCGGAGTACTTGTTGGTGAGCACGCTGCCGGTGGCTTCGAGCACCGCCCGCGAAACGTAGTTCTCGGACGCGATCAGGCGGATCTTGTCGTGCTGGCGCTTCGCCTCGTCCTCGACGAGACCGGCGATCTGCGGATCCGCCGCGGACAGGGCGGACAGTGCGGGCTGATGTGGCATGGGCGTACTCCGGCTCTGCAGTGGCCCGCACCCAGGCGCGCGGTGCCGGCCTCGTCGTCGCTCCCCGGTGGTGCTCCACCTCTTGAATGGCGCCAGTCGCTGCTGCGGGACGGAGTTTAGTGCACTCCGCCCGCGGTGTCCGGTCCGCGGGAAGCCGCTCAGACCTGCTCGAGGCCGCCGCGGTGCCGCCGCGCGAGTTCCTGGTAGACCGCCGCGTTGTGGTCGACCCACACCCGCGCGGAATCGGTGAGTTCCACGAACTTCTTGGCCGGGCTGCCCATCGCGATCATCTCCGCCGGGACCTCGGTGCCAGGCGTGACCGTCGAGCCGGCGGCGACGAACGCGCGCGGTCCGATCACCGCGCGGTCGAGCACGGTGGAGCCGTTGCCGATCAACGCCTGTTCGCCGACCGTGCAGTCGTGCACGAGGCATTGGTGTCCCACGGTCACGTTGCGGCCGACCTCGGTCATCTCCGGTCCGGAGTGGATCACCGAGTTGTCCTGGATGTTCGCGCCCTCGCGGATGACGATCGGGCCGAAGTCCGCGCGGATCACCGCGCCGTACCAAACCGAGGCGTCCTTCTCGACGGTCACGTTGCCGATCAGGGTGGCGGTCGGGGCGATCCACGCGTCGGGGTGGACCTGGGGGCTGACACCGTCCAAGGAGAACAAAGGCATGCCGGGAGCCTAAGCGGCGTCAGCGGTACCCGGCGAAGCAGAGCGCCTCGATGTCGCCGCGGAGGCTGGAGAACGACCGCGGCCGGACCCGCTGCTGCACCACCGCGCCGAGCAGGTAGCTCAGCAACGAGCGGGCCCTCGCGCGCGGGTCGTCGACGTCGAGCGGGGCGAGGAGTTCGACGAGCAGTTCGGTGATCGAGGTGAGCATGGCGTCGATCGCCTGCGGATGCTGCGCGCGGCCGGCCGCGATCCAGTACTCGAACCAGAGGAACGCGCCGCGCGGATGGTCGGCGAACTCGGCGAGATAGGCCTCGGCCACCGCGAAAAGCCGTTTGCGCGGGTCGTGGTGCTTGTCCGCGACCGTGCGGAGTTCGGCCGCGAAAGTGTTGACGTGCGCGGCCATCGCGCGGTCGATGAGCACGTCGATGTCGGCGAAGTAGTAGTGGATCGCGCTCTTGGTGAGCGGTCCGGCCTCGGCGATCGCGCGTACCGTGCAGCCGGCGAGTCCTTCGCGGGCGAGGACCGTGCGGGCCGCTTCCACGATCAGTTCCTGCTTCTGCAACTGGTTGGGCGACAGCTGAGTGCTGCGGCCGGGCACGGCGCTCACGGTGATCCTCGTTACGTTGTCCAGGACGGCAGCCCTGAATCCTAGGCCAGTCGTCCCAACGGCTTCCGGCGGGTGAAAAACCGGATTGGCCACCCCGGTCCGCGCAGCGGACAATGCCCGGCATGGTGATCTCAGGGGACAAGGGGCTCAGCGAGGCAGCGCGCCGTCAGCTGGAGAAGGAAATCGCGGACCTGCGTGCGCAACGGGAGGCGCTTTCGCCGCAGCCGGGCGAGCAGGAACGCACGGGGGACGCCGCCGACCAGGCGGACGTGATCGACCGCGCCGAGGCAGCGGCGCGACTGGACCGGCAGATCGCCGACGTCACCGCGAAGCTGGAGCACGGCGCGTACGACAGCTCGCTGCTTCCGGACGGCACGCGGGTTTCGCTGCGTTTTTCCGACGGTGACGAGGAAGAGTTCACCGTGGTGACCCTTCCCGGCGAGGACGCCGACGCGATTACCTCCGACAGCCCGCTCGGCCTCGCCTTGGCCAACGCGAAGGCAGGCGAGGAAATCAGCTACCGCACCCCGCGCGGGCAAGCCACCGCGACGGTGCTGAAGCTGACGCCGCCCGCCAACTGACCACAGAGGACAGACAGTGGGCCGCCCCGGATTCCGGGGCGCCCCACTGTTCATTTGTCCGCGTTGGCCACCGTTTCGGGCTGATACGCGAACACCCCGTCGCTCTCGACCGCGACGTGCCAGCCGCCGCAGTCCTTGTCCGTCCGCTTGTGTTCACCGGCCGGCCACCAGTCCGCGCTGAGGGTCGGCGCCTTCGCCTCGGCCTTGCCCGGCTTGCACACCGCGGGCAGCCCGGAGGGACCCGGTTCGTAGCGCAGGATCCGCTCCGAACCCGTGGTGCGGATCAGCTCGGTGACGGACTTCGCGTCGTCGGGCACCCACGACGGAAGCCGGGCGTCCGCGTTGGCCTTGCCCTGCTTTCCGGTGTCGTAGGAAACCGACTTCACGTGACCGTTCGACTTCTCCTCGATCGAGGCACCGAGGCCGCACGACGCGACCGTGGCCAGTGCCGCGATCCCGGTCGCGGTGAGTGCCACCTTGTTCCGCACGCTGTTCATGACTTCCAGTCAAGCCGGATCGGCGCGCCCCGCCCTCGGTCTTCCGGCTCCGGCTGCCTGGCCAACCGGCCGACCCGAGTCCCTCGGATGAGTGAAATCGCGAGTCATTCTTCGCGGTCGAGATGAGCCTGCAGCGCGGCCAGCGGACCGTCCCAGTCGCGGGCGAGCGCGGCGAGGAACTGCTGTGCGACCCGCATCGGCGCCGAGTCGAGCCGGAACCGCACGCGGCGGCGCTCGCCCGGCTCGGCGACGACCATCCCCGCTTCGGACAGCAAGCCGAGGTGCTTGGCGATCGCCTGCCGCGTGATCGGAAGCCGGGTCGCGAGGTCGGTCGCCGTCGCCGGACCGCGCGCGGCCAGCTCGGCGAGGATCGCGCGGCGGGTCGGGTCGGCGAGAGCGGCGAAAACCTGCTCGGCGACCGCTTCGGGATCAGCCGGCATCGAGACTGACCGCCAGCTCGTCCAGCTCGCGCGCCCAGCCCTCGACGTGCGAGCGGTAGGTGGCGGAGTACTGGCTGTCCGGCAGCTGCGCGAACCCGGATTCGACCACGGTGAGCCGAGTCCCGCCGTCGCGGTTTTGGAGGGTGAACTCGACGTACGTGCGCCGCGGGTCGTCGTCCGGTATCCCGTCGACCTGCCAGGTGAAGCCGAACACCTCGGGCTCCTCGACGCGTTCGACCCGGATCTCGGCACTGCGGTCGCCGATCCACGCGACCCGGCCGAGACCGCCGGGACGCAGGTCGATCTCGGCCTCGTCGCCGAACCAGGCGCTCAGGCCGTCGGCCGTGGTCAGCGCCGTCCACACCGCCGCAGGCGGCTGCGCCAGCTCGACCGTCCGCTCGATGCGGTCGGGAAACCCCATGCCGTGCTCCTTCCGGACTGAGCCTAGGCAACCACACGCCATTGACGCAACCAGTCGATTGCCATACAGTCGCAACTACTCAGTTGCTATATCTCGCGGAAGGAAGACCGATGAACTCCTTCACCACCGAACTGACCGTCGACCGCAGCCCCGAAGAAGTCTTCGCCGCGGTCACCGACGTCCGAGGCTGGTTCAGCAAGACGATCACCGGCACCGCCACCGCGGTCGGCGACGAGTTTTCCTTTGTAGACAAGGGAATCCCGTCGACCCGGATCCGCGTCACCGAACTCGAGCCCGGCCGCCGGGTCGCCTGGCACGTCGAAGACGCGTACGTCGCCTTCACCGACCAGCCCGACGAATGGACCGACACCCGGATGAGCTTCGACATCACGCCCGGCCCGGATGGCACGACGCTGCGCTTCACCCACCACGGCCTCACCCCGGATCAGGCTTGCTACCGCGAGTGCTCCCGAGGCTGGACGAGTTGCGTCAACACCAGCCTGCACGCGTTGCTGACCACCGGCGTCGGCGAGCCGATCCCGGAATCCGCCAGGCCTTAGGGGAGCTGGCGATCCGAGGCGTCACGCTTGGCGTGCATCTCCCACAGCGTCTCCGCGATGTCGGCCGGGTCGATGTCCGGAAACTCGGGATGGGGTTCGATCGCACCGGACAGCAATGCGGCGTGGACAGCGCTTCCCTTGATCATGGCTCCGATCTGCAGCGTCGCCGCGTGCACGCCGTCGAGCGAGATTTCCGCCGCCAAGCTCTGGATGTAGTTACGGGTCGCCGCCATCGCCGGGCCGATGCCGCTCAGGACAGGAGCAGGCTGAGTGGCCGAGACGCTCTGACTGATCAGAATGCTGCCCTCGCCGCGTTCGCGCAGTTCCGCCAAAACGGCCTGCACCAGAGCCATCGGCGTGAGGAAATACAGATCGAGAAGCCGCTGCTGGATCGCCGGGGTCAGGTCGACGGCCGGCGTGAAACCGTTCAGGTCCAAGGGCGAGTACGACACCACATCGATCCGCTCGAAGCGATCCCGGATCGCGCCGACCAATGCGGGAATCTCCGCCGGCCGCGCGAGATCAGCGGTAAACGCAGCGGCTTCAATGCCTTCCTCGACCAATCCGTCCGCCAAAGCGGCGAGACGGTCGCGATTCCGCGCGACGAGGGCGACCCGGAACCCCTCCCTGCCGAAGCGCCGGGCGATCGCGGGACCAAGGCCAGTACCGGCACCGAGGATGACGAGGGTTTTGGACACGGAACCTCCATAAGTTGATGACCGCCTCAACTTTGGCGCCAAGTTGAGACCACTGTCAACTTTCGGGCTACGATGACCGGATGGGGAAGCCAACGCTGCGCCGAGACGCGCGCCGCAACCAGGAGCTGCTGCTCGCGGCGGCGGCCGAGGTCTTCCGGGAGAAGGGTCTCGGGGTGCCACTGGAGGAGATCGCGCAACGGGCGGGCGTCAGCGCCGGAACGCTCTACAACCGGTTCGGCGGCCGGGAAGCCCTGATCGACGCGGTAATGCCCGAGCTGGTCGCCGAGCGGATGGACGAGGCGATGCGGCGGGCGGAGGCGGTCGACGACCCGTGGGAATCGTTCGTCACCTACGTGACGGTGCTGTGCGAGCAGCAAGCCGACGACCCCGCACTCCGAGACGCAGTCAGCCGCCAACTCCAGAACGCGCCCGAACTGACCGCACGCTGCACGGCCGAACTCCGCAAATCGGTGCGGCTACTCGAACGCGCGCAGCGAGCCGGGACGCTGCGCGCCGATGTGACGTCCGAGGATCTGATGCTGCTGATCTTCACGAGCGCACTGATCGTGCGCGAGACAGTCGACACCGCACCGGACGCGTGGCGGCGCACGCTCTCGTTCAGCCTCGCCGGACTGCGCGCAAACGGCTAGCGGCGGATCCCCGAACGGGTGAATCTGCGGGAGCCGAGCGGTCCGCCCCGGAAACGGATCAGGCCCCATCCGAACCGTGCCGGATGGGGCCTGACCTGGGAGCCGCCTGGGGGAATCGAACCCCCGACCTATTCATTACGAGTGAATCGCTCTGGCCGACTGAGCTAAGGCGGCATGCCGCGGTGCGACGGTCATCAGTGTAGCGGAGGCGTGGTGCGTCACCTTGCGGGGGCCGCGTCGTTAGGCTCCTATGACTTCGGTCTCAGTCCCCGACCCGGCGATCACCTGGAGGACCCGGCACATGCAGCGAAGACTGCCCCGTGCGCTGGCGCTACCCGCCACTGCCGCGTTGCTGCTGCTCTTGGCCGCGCCGGCCGGTGCGCAGGAGATTCCGACGACGCCGATCCCGCAGCCGAACAGCCCCTCCCAGCCGCCCGCGTCCGCGCCCATCGGGCCGCAGCCGCTCGGGCGCGCGGTCGGCGACGCGGGCACGGCGCTCGGAGTCCTGCGGCTGCTGCCGAACTCGGTCAGCACCAGCACGATCCTTCCCGGCTTCGGGCAGACGCTGCCGAAGCAGTCCGCGCTCGAAGCGGGCATGGGCCTGTCCAGCGCCTCGGCGAACTCGGAGGCCTACCTCGCCTACGAGAAGGCGATCGCGCAGTCGTCTCCGTTCGGGCTGGCCGTCGGCGGCCAGGCGCCGCAGACGCCGGGCAGCCTTGTCCAGACCGCGCTGCCGGACAACCCGAAGGAGATCAGCGGAGGCCTGAACGCGCCGTCGAACCCGCTGCTGAACGTCGGGCTGCTCAACGGCACCGCGCACGCCCGCTGGAGCGAATCGCTCGGCCCGTGCGTGGACACGATCGCCGACGCCAGCACGTCCGTCGCAAGCCTGTCGCTGCTGAACGTCCTTCCGACGCTGCCGCAGGTCCCGCTGCTCGGCGGCGGCGGGCTGAACCTGCCGCAGGGCACCCAGCTCGCACAGGGCTTCGACCCGAAGAGCGGGCTGCAGAGCCTGGGCGGGCTGCTGCCCGGCAGCGGCCAGACGCCCGCCGCGGGCGCCGGTTCGCTGCTGAGCCTGCCGAACACGCTGTCGTCGCGGTCGCAGGTGAAGCTCGTCGACCTGCCCGGTTCGAAGAACAAGGCCGTGCAGTCGAGGTCCACGCTGCAGGCGGCGGACATCAACATCCTCAAGGGCACCCCGCTCGAGCTGAACCTCAAGGTGGCCAGCCAGCCGACGCTCACCGTCACCTCCACCGGCGACGCGAAGACGTCCAAAGTGGACTACCAGGCACCGGTGATCACCATCGCGGCCGGCGGCAAGACGCTGTACACGCTCGACGCGGCGCATCCGACCAAGGACATTCCGATCGGCCTGCCTCTGTCGCAGCTGAGCGACCAGTTCGGCGCGCTGGACAACGTGCCGGTGGTCGGCGGCCTGGTCGCCACCGCGACGAAGGGCCTGCAGCAGCTCGGCGACACCACCGGGAAGGTGCTCGACCTCGGCGTGCTGCGGCTGAGCATCGCGAACCTCGACCAGAAGAAAGCCGAGGCGACCACGCCGTTCAAGGGCTACCAGCTGGGAGCGGCGGCGCGGCTGCTCGACGTTCAGGTGCTGCCCACGAAGAAGCTGAAGGAACTGCTGCCGAAGCAGGCTGGCGACAACCTGCCGTCGTCGCTGGCGCAGCTGTCGCTGGGCGAGCAGGTCGCCCGCGCGTACGCCCCGACCGGCGGCGTCGTCTGCGGCACGGCCACGACTCCGGCCGCCCCGCCGAAGGGCGGTGCCGCACCGGCGGGTCCGGTGAAGCACCTGGCCTACACGAACGGCGCGTACGACACGGTGCCGATGTTCTGGACCGGCACGGCGATGCTGCTGCTCGGCGTCGTCATGGTCGCGGCGTTCCCGAACCGGCGACGTCCGGCGCTGGCGCTGAAGCGGCCGTCCGGTGGCTCTGACACCCCGTTCAAGCCGTCGCCGCATCCGCGCGACTGACGGCTAGACACGGAAAACGGCCCTCTCGCTGACTTGCGAGGGGGCCGTTTCTCGTGAGTGGCAATCACGGTTCTAACCGTGATCGCCACGCACGACTCAGCCTTGGCGCAGCGTGGTGACCATGGCTTCCACCGCGATGCGCGGCTTCACGTTCATCCCGATCGCGTCGCGGCACTCCAGCACCGCTTCCAGCCGGCGCATCGTCGACTCCGGCGACCAAGCCGCCGCGGCCGAGCTGATCTGCTCGGCGTGGTCGGGATGCGTCAGCGTCGCGCCGGAACGCGAGGTCGTCACGAGCACGTCCCGGTAGAACCCGGCCAGATCCACCAACGCGATGTCGAGGGTGTCGCGCTGGGTACGCGTCGCGCGGGACTTCTGGCGCTTCTCCAGCTGCTTCACCGCGGCCTCGGCAGCGCGTTTCGCCCCGGCGACACCCTTGCCGGTGCCGTCACCGCCCATCGCGGTGCGCAGTTCGGAACGTTCCTGCTCGTCGCGGCCTTTGCTTTCCTCGCCCGCGTCCGCCTCGGCGGCGCTGATCAGCTGGTCGGCGCTGGTGAAAACGTCGTCCGGCCGGCGCAGCCCCAGCGGAATCCGCAGCACGGTGGCGCGGCGCTGGCGGGCGGCCTCATCGGTGGCGAGCCGGCGCGCACGGCCGACGTGGCCGTTGCACACCGCCGCGGCCCAGTTGGCGCGCTCGGGATCGACGCCGTCCCGGGAGATCAGCACCTGCGCGATCGCCTCGGCGGGCGGGGTGCGCAGCGGGACGAGACGGCACCGCGAGCGGATGGTGACCGAGACGTCCTCGGGGTGGTCCGACGGCGCGCACAGCAGGAACACGGTACGCGCCGGCGGCTCTTCCACGGCCTTGAGCAGCGCGTTCGACGCGCCTTCGGTGAGCCGGTCGGCGTCCTCGATGATCACGACCTGCCACTCGCCGGTCGTCGGCCGCCGCGCCGCCGCCTGCACGAGCGCACGCATCTCGGCGACCGAAATGGACAGTCCTTCCGGGACGACCAGCCGCACGTCCGCGTGGGTACCGGCCATCGTCGTCCGGCAGCCGGGGCACGCGCCGCAGCCGGTTCCGGTGCTGCACTGCAGGGCCGCGGCGAACGTGCGCGCGGCGACCGAACGGCCGGAGCCCGGCGGTCCGGTGAGCAGCCAGGCGTGCGTCATCGCCGCTGGCGCAACCGGTTCTCCGGCAACGATTTTAGCCGCCGCGGACGCCGCCGAGGACAGCGTTTCCACGGCAGGCTCCTGGCCGACGAGTTCGGTCCAGACGCCGATCGGAGTCGTCACCGATCCTCCACTTTGGACACCACAGGCAGTACGTCCGCATCGTTCTGCTCCGCCTCGGCGGCCGCTGCCTCGGCCAGGTCAGCCGTCGCCGCGTCCGCTGATTCCGCGGGCGCGAGACCGGAGAGCGAGCCGACGAAGACCGACTGGACGGCGGTGCGGACACGACCGGCGACGTCCCCGTCGGAACCTTCGGCGTCGACCACCACGTACCGGTCCGGGTCGGCGGCGGCCATCTCGGCGAGCAGCTTCTGGACCCACAGCTGGTCCTTCAGCGACGGCCGCGGGTCGTCCGGGTGCTCGGAGTCGAGCAGCACGGTGAGGTCCGGACGCAGCCGTCCGGTGGCCCAGTCGACCAGGCCTTCCAGCTCGTCGCGATCCAGCTCGCCCGCCGCGGACAGCGACGCGAGCGGGGAGTCGACAAAGCGCTCCATGACGACCACGGACCCGGCGTCGAGCGCGGGCTGGATCTGACGTTCCACCAGCTCAGCACGCACGGCCGCGGCGACGAGCGCCTGCGCCCGCACGCCGGTGAGGGCTGCGTCCGAAACGAGCGTGCGGAAGCGCTGCTCGCCGAGCGCCGGGTCGGCGGTGAGGACGACCGGGCGGGTGCCGGTGCCGAGCCACTGCGCGAGGCGAGCGGCCTGCTCAGCGGTGTTGACGGCCGTGGTGCCCTCGATGGCGATCAGGAAGCCGTTGACGCGGCGCGGGTTGCGGCGCAGCGCGTTGCGCAGGTCGCTGAAGATCTTCTCGGTGCGCCGCTCGTCCATCTGCCGGTAGGCGATGATCCCGAGCAGCACGGCGAGCAGACCGCCGCCGAGGATCACCGGACGCGTCCCGTCGACGATGATCGGCGTGCCGAAGAGGTTGACGTTGCGCTGCCGGACCAGGCCGATCAGCACCGGCGTGACCACCGTCGCGCCGAACAGCACGATCTTGAGCATCGCCTGGTAGATCGCGTTGATCCGGCCGCGGATCGCGTCCTCGACGCGGGAGCCGATGATCGTGACGCCGGTGAGGAAGGCGGTGCCCGCGCAGACGCCGACGAAGGCGACCGCGCCCACCGAGATCGCCAGGTGCGGCGACAACGCGACGACGCCGAGCGCGAGCCCGGCGAGGACGATCGAGATGCCGAACAGCCGGTCGTGCGGGAGCCGGTGCGCGAGCTTCGGGGCCAGCGCCATGCCGAGCGCCAAGCCGATGAAGACGGCCAGCATGAGCAGGTTGAACGCCGCGTCGCCGCCCAGCAGCGAGGACGAGTACGGCTTGGCCGCGCCGATGACCGCGCCGCCTGCCGCGAACGCGCCGAACGCGCCGATCAGCAGGCCGCGGACGATCGGGGTGCTGCGGACGAACTTGAGCCCGTCGCGCATCATCGCGCCGAAGCCGAACTTCTCCTCGTCGGCCCGCTTGACCTTCTTCTGCTGCGGCGACGAGTGGACGTCGCGCAGGGACAGCTCGGGGATGCGGGTGGCGACCAGGATGCCGCTGATCAGGTACAGCAGGCCGGTGATGACGACGACGACCTTGGCGATGTACAGGTCGACGCCCGGGCCCTGGAACAGGTGGAACGTGGAGTTCGCGCCCTGGATCAGCGCGTTGGCTCCGGCGGCGGTGATGACGGCGAGGCCGTAGGTCATCACCATGCCGAGCTGGTTGGCGGTCTCGACCTGCTCGGGGCGGCGCAGCAGGTTCGGCACCGCGGCGTCCTTGGACGGGATCCACATGATCGAACAGCAGCCGACCAGGAAGTTCGCCACGAACAGCCACCACGGCGCACCGACGACGGCGATCGAGAGCAGGAACCCGCAGCGCAGCAGGTCGCAGATGACCATGATCTTGCGCCGGTCGAACCGGTCCGCGAGCAGGCCGCCGACCGGGGCGAAGAGCAGGCCGGGCAGCAGCGCGGTGACGATGACGCCGACGAACGCGTAGTTCTGCGCGGAGTAGTTGTCGAGGAGCTTGGTGCTCAGGCTGGTCAGGTTCAGCAGGTTCAGCCAGTCGGCGACACTGCACAGATACGTGACGCCCCACAGCCGACGGAATGGCTTGATCGCCAGCACCCGACGGGCCCGGTGGATCGTGGACGTCCCGCCCGATCCGCCCGGGCCGGTGCCAGGCACCGACCGTACGCCCTCGCTGATACGCCCACCCCACTTGTCACGGCGGCGTCAGGCGACCCCTGCGGATCCCCCGACCGTGTGGTGGCCAGGGTAGTCCCGCCGCGGACGCGGGTACGGCACGCCCCGTGATATGGGTGGTCGGACGGGGTCAGCCGAACAGCCCCTTCACACTGCTCACCAGGCTAGCGATCAGCTCGATCGCGACAATTCCGAACACGATGAGCAACACCACAGCGAGCACGACGCCCGCCGTACTGCTGGAGGGGCGGCCGAAGCTAGGCATGCTGATCGAGGGCAGCCCACGCCGGCTCTGCCGCTCGGCAAGCTCTTCCTCGATGTCGTCGTCGGCGATCTCGGTGACCCGCTTCGGCCGCGGCCGGGGCACCTTTTTCAGCAGCTGAGGAGCCTTGGTCGGCCACGTCCGCTGCCGGGGCAGCAGCCCGAGCGGCACGAGGTCGGGCCGGTCCGAGGGCGGAATCGGATTCGGCGTCTTGACGACTTCCTTCTTCTTGGCCTCTTCCTTCAGCGCGGCCTCGACCATCCGCTTGACGGCCTCGGAATCATGCTCGACCGGCTTAGCGGTCGGCAACGGCCGGGGCGAGCGCCCGGTGGCCATCTCGAACCCGGACAACGGATCGGAGAACCGCTCGCCCTCCGCGTCGCCGGCCAACGTCCCGTCCCGGTCGGACCCGGAGGCGGGAAAGAACGGGTTCCCGTCGCTCGTGCTCATGGTGACCACCTCACTACGGAATGTCCGCCGCGTCCAGTGTCGGCGAGAGTACCGCCCCTCGCATCCACCCAATGGCCGCAGACCATCACCGCCTACACCCACAAGGGCCACACTCACCCAGGCCAGTAGACAACCAGCCCACCACCTCAACCACCCCTAACGCGACCATCCCCACCCACCTCAGCCCTCCAAGGCGACCAGCCCACCCACCTCAGCCACTCCTAAAGCGACCACAACCGCGGGATCGCGTCGGCGTCTGACCGAGTGGCGTGCCCGGCCCCCTGGGGCCCAGCACGCCACTCGGTCAGACGCCGACTAAAGGCGATCCCGCGCGCGGCGGCGAAGCCGACGCCATCAAACACAGTTTTGCCGAGCAGACCCCGCAAACCCAGCCACAACTAACCCAGCCACGCCCAACTCAGCCCAGACCCCACCCACTAAATACAACTCCGCACCGCCTCCACGATCCAAGCCTCCGCAGTCCCCCGAGTAGCAGGCGACCAAGTCACCACCCACCCGCCACCCCCCTTCGGCGCAGCCCGGAACTGATACCTCCCCTGATCGTTGTCCACCAGCCCAAACGCACCGTGCGGATACTCCGCCAGCACCGAATCCCGCACCGCCAGATCCACCAGCACCGTCCCCAGCCGGGGCCGCGCCACCGCCTCCCGGATGACCTCCAGATCCCCCCAAGCCGCCCGAGGAATCAACCCACTGTCATCCGTCTCGATCCGCACCGCCGGCCCAGGCCCAGGCGACCGATCAGGCAACCCGTCGAACACCCATCCCGGCAGCGCGCTGAGCATTCCGGACCGCAGCCGCGCCCGGCGGCCCAGTTTGCTCATCACCGTGGTGAAGTCCTCGTCGCCGAAGAACCGCACCTCCCACGGCTCCTCGCTCGCCGGGAACACCCCGGTGACCACTCCGCGGATGAATCCCCCGCGCAGCACTCGGTACAGCTCGACCGCCTCGGCGGTGACCTCGCCGTCGGCGGCGAGCCCGAGCGCGGCCATTCCGGCGACGAACCGCGTGTACTGCTCCACCTCCTCGGCCAGGCCGGCGCCGAGCATCGGCCCGAACGTCTGCCGGACCTCCTCGGCGAGGCTCAGTCCCGAAGCCGCTCCGGCGGGCTCCTCCTCGGCCAGTACGGGCGGCACCTCGAAATGCGGGTCGTAGAACTCCATCACCGAAGGCCGCTGCGGCATCTCGGCGCGCAGCGGTCCGATGACCTCGTCGATGACGTCGAAGACGACGGGTGCTGAACTGCTCACCCCGTCATTGAACACCCTGGTACCGACAATTTCTCGAACTTTTGTTCGAGTCACCCCCTCGATGCGCCGAGCGGTCGGTCAGCGCCGGGAAACCGGGTCGCCGGTCCGCATCGTGGGCGCGAGGAAGCCGACTGTCACCACCAGAGCGCCGACCGCGGCGAGCGTCCAGTGCAGGCCGATCCCGCCGCTCAGTCCGCTGACCAGCACCGGGCCGGCGAGGAATCCGAGGTATCCGCACGCCGCGACGGCCGCGATCGCCCGGCCCGGCGCTTCCGGCTGCTTGCGGCCAGCGGCGCTCCACGCGAGCGGCACCATCCCGGACACCCCGAGCCCGACCACGGCGAACCCGATCACCGCGACCACCGGCACCGGAACGGCCACCACCAGCAGGAAGCCGGCGACCGTCACCGCGGTCGCGACCCGCATGAACAGCACCGCACCGACGCGCTCGACGACCCGGTCGGCCACCGTGCGCACCGCGATCATCGTGATGGAGAACGCGAAGTAGCCCAGCGACGCGACAGCCGCGCTCGCCGTCGTGACCTCGCGGAGGTAGACCGCGCTCCAGTCGTTCACCGTGCCTTCCGCGACGAAACCGCAGAACGCGATCACGCCCAACGGGATCAACGCCTTGCTGGGCAAGGCAAACGCCGCCTCACCCTGTCCCCGATCGGCACCCGGCAGGAACTGCGAAGTGGCGAAAACCGCCAGCACCAGCAACACCCCGCCAGCGGCGGTGAAGTGCACCTCGATCGGCACGCGCCACATCTCCATCAACGCCGCGACGCCCGAGCCGACCAGCCCGCCGATGTTCCAGAACGCATGGAATCCAGCGAAAATCGGCCGTCCGTATGCCTCCTCGACGCGCGCGGCGTGCGCGTTCATCGAGACGTCCAGGATGCTGTTGCCCACCCCGAGCACCACGAGCGCGGCGACGAACAGCGGCAAGTTCGGCGCGAACGCGACGAGTGGCAGGCCCGCGCACAACACCGTGGCTCCGCACAGCACCCCGCGCCGGCTGCCGATCTTCGTGATCAACGGTCCCGCCGCCAGCAACGCGACCACCGAACCGGCGGCGAGCCCGAACACCCCGATCCCGAGTTCTCCGGTGCCGATGTCGAGTTTCGCTTGTACCGCAGGCACTCGAGCCGCCCACGAAGCGAATGCCGCACCGCACACCGCGAAAACTACGGAAACCGCCGCGCGGGCGCGCTGTGTCTCTCCCATCCGTCCCCCCTGACATGAGAAAGGGCCACCCGGAGTTTTCCAGGTGGCCCTTCAGATCCTCGTTACTTCGACTTCGTCGCCGTACTGCTCCGCTTGGCAGGCGCCTTCTTCGCAGTCGTCGACTTCGCCGCCGCGGACTTCGTCGTAGTCGACTTGGTCGCGGTCGACTTCGCCGGCGTCTTACGCGTCGTCCGCTTCTTCGGAGCCGGACCCTTCGCGCGCTTCTCCGCCAGCAACTCAGCCCCGCGCTCCGCGGTGAGCTCCTCGATGCTGTCGGACTTCCGCAGCGTCGCGTTGTACTCGCCGTCGGTCACGTACGGGCCGAAGCGACCGTCCTTGACCACCATCGGCTTGCCCGACACCGGGTCGTCGCCGAGTTCCTTCAGCGGCGGACGCGCGGTGGCGGACCGGCCACGCTGCTTCGGCTCCGAGTAGATCTTCAGCGCCTCTTCCAGCGTGATCGAGAACAGCTGGTCCTCGGTCTGGATCGACCGCGAGTCCGTGCCCTTCTTCAGGTACGGCCCGTAGCGCCCGTTCTGCGCGGTGATCTCGTCGCCGGACTCCGGGTCCTTGCCCACGACGCGCGGCAGCGAAAGCAGCTTCAGCGCGTCGTCGAGCGTGATCGTCTCGATCGACATCGACTTGAACAGCGAGCCCGTACGCGGCTTCGGCAGCTTCGCCTTCGCGGCCTTCTTCTGCGCCGCAGTGGCGTCCTCGGGCAGCTCCGGCTCAGGCAGCAGCTCGGTGACGTACGGGCCGAAGCGGCCTTCCTTCGCCACGATCTCGTGCCCGCTGACCGGGTCGGTGCCCAGCACGCGGCCTTCCTGCGGCGTCGCGAAGAGCTTCTCCGCGATCTCCGCCGTCAGCTCGTCCGGAGGCAGGTCTTCGGGCAGGTTCGCGCGCTGCGACTCGCCGTTGACCTCGCGCTCCAGGTACGGCCCGTAGCGGCCGACCCGGACGACGACCTGGTGGCCCTCGGCGTCGCTGAACATCGGGATCGAGTTGATCTCGCGCGCGTCGATGCCCTCGACACTGCCGTCGACCAGCTTCTTCAGCCCGCCGAGACGGCCGACCGAACCCTCGACACCGAAGTCGCCGCCGAAGTAGAACTTCGACAGCCACTCGACGCGGTGCTCGTCGCCGCTGGCGATGCGGTCCAGCTCGTCTTCGAGACCGGCGGTGAAGTTGTAGTCCACCAGCCGTTCAAAGTGCCGCTCCAGCAGGCCGATCACCGCGAACGCGACCCACGACGGAACCAGGGCGGAGCCCTTCTTCCACACGTAGCCGCGGTCCTGGATGGTCTTGATGATCGACGCGTACGTCGACGGGCGGCCGATGCCCAGCTCTTCCAGCTTGCTGACGAGGCTCGGCTCGGAGTAGCGCGCGGGCGGCGACGTGGAGTGGCCGTCCGCGGACAGCTCGGCCGCAGTCAGGGCCTGGTCCTTGACCAGCACCGGAAGGCGGCTCTGCTTGTCGTCGGCTTCACCGCCGGCCTCGCTGTCGACTGCCTCAACGTACGCCTTCAGGAAGCCCGCGAAGGTGATCGTGCGGCCCGAAGCGGCGAAGGTGCACTCCTCGCCGGTCGAAGCGGTGCCCACGATGCGCACCGACATCGTGGTGCCCTTCGCGTCCGCCATCTGCGACGCGATGGTGCGCTGCCAGATCATCTCGTAAAGCCGGAACTCGTCGGTGTCCAGCTCTTTCGCGACCTGGCCCGGCGTACGGAAGACCTCGCCCGACGGACGGATCGCCTCGTGCGCTTCCTGCGCGTTCTTCACCTTGCGCGTGTACTGGCGCGGCGACGGCGAGACGTACTCCTTGCCGTACAGCTGCGTCGCCTGGCTACGCGCGGCCGTGATCGCCGACTCCGACAGCGTCGTGGAGTCGGTACGCATATAGGTGATGTAACCGTTCTCGTACAGCTTCTGCGCGACCCGCATCGTGCGCTCGGAGGTGAAGCGCAGCTTGCGGCCGGCCTCCTGCTGCAGCGTGGACGTCATGAACGGCGCGTACGGCTTACGCGTGTACGGCTTCTCTTCAACGCTCGAGACCTTGAAGTCACGCTCGTTCAGCCCCTGGGCCAGCGCCCGCGCGTCAGACTCACCGAGCACGCGGATGTCCGCGGTGTTGCCCTTGAGCTGACCGTTGGAGTCGAAGTCGCGACCGGTCGCGAGGCGCGCACCGTCGACCGAGACAAGCCGCGACGGGAACGTACGCGGCGAAGCGTCTTCGCCAGCGTCCATGGTCGCCGAGATGTCCCAGTACGACGCCGAGGTGAAGCGCATCCGCTCGCGCTCGCGCTCCACGACGATCCGCGTCGCCACGGACTGCACGCGGCCCGCCGAAAGCTTCGGCATGACCTTCTTCCACAGCACCGGCGAGACCTCGTAGCCGTAAAGCCGGTCGAGGATGCGGCGGGTTTCCTGCGCGTCGACCAGGTCGGCGTCCAGCTCGCGGGTAGCCGCCGCGGCCGCCTGGATGGCCTGCTCGGTGACCTCGTGGAACACCATCCGGCGCACCGGGACCTTGGGCTTCAGGGTCTCCAGCAGATGCCACGCGATGGCCTCGCCCTCGCGGTCGGGGTCCGTCGCGAGGTAAAGCTCGTCGACGTCCTTCAGCAGCCCCTTCAGCTCCGTCACCTTGGACTTCTTGTCCGGGGTGACGATGTAGAGCGGCTTGAAGTCGTTGTCGATGTCGACGCCGAGCCGCGCCCACGACTCGCCCTTGTACTGCGCGGGGACGTCAGCGGCGCCGCGGGGCAGGTCCCGGATGTGCCCGACGGAGGACTCGACGACGTAGTTGCCGCCGAGATAGGGGGCGATCTTGCGGGCCTTGGTTGGCGACTCGACGATCACCAGCCGCCGTCGATCGGCACCGTTGCCCCCGGTACCGCTCTTCTTGGTCCGTGTTCCTGCCACGCTGCCCTGCTCTCCACTCATCTCCGCGCCGCCGCGGCGGCGCTCTCACCCCTGCACCAGGGGTACTGCGCCCGCGTCTCGACCTGTCAGTGTGCACGTCCCCGGTGTCCGCGCAGCGCCGAGGTGCCCCGGCGAGCCTCCGGGTCCCTGCCCGTCGGATCGCCGCTGACCTCGGCGATGTTTCTCCTCCACACCTAGCACGTGATGTCGGACACGTGCCGTGCAGGGTAACCGGTCATACCGCCGATACCCTCCGTTAGACGGTGGCGGGTCCAAGTCTGGCGACGGTTCACTTATTCCTCTCCCCAGCCGAAAGGAACCCACATGATCCGCCGACTGGTTGGCACCGCGATCGCCGTCGCGGCGACATTCGCGCTGGTCACCGCCCCCGAAGCAAGCGCGGCGACCACCACGTTCACCGGTGCCGTGGCGTTGTCCAACTGTTCCGGTTCGGTCGTGAAACCCGCCGCGACGCCGATGGACGCGCCCGCTCTCGTGCTGTCGAACGGCCACTGCCTCGAGGAGGGTTTCCCCTCTCCCGGCGAGGTCATCGTCGGACAGGGCTCGAACCGTTCGTTCGACCTGATGTCGCCGGACGGGCAAAGCTCGGTGGGCACCGTGACCGCGACCAAGATCGTCTACGCGACGATGACCGACACCGACATCTCGCTGTACCAGCTGAGCGACACCTACGCCGACATCGAGCAGCGGTACAACGTCCCGCCGCTCGAACTGGTGAACAGCCATCCGCAGGCGGGCACGCCGATCGACGTGGTGTCCGGGTTCTGGAAGCAGATCTACTCCTGCTCGATCGACGGTTTCGTGCACGAACTGCACGAGAACAACTGGATCTGGAAGGACTCGATCCGCTACGTGCCGGGCTGCGAGACCATCGGCGGCACGTCGGGCTCGCCGGTCGTCGACCGCAACACCGGCAAGGTCATCGGCGTGAACAACACGGCCAACGACGACGGCCAGCGCTGCACGCTGAACAACCCGTGCGAGGTCGACGAGGCAGGCAAGGTGACCGTGCGGCCGGGCTACAAGTACGGCGAGCAGACCTACGGCATCCCCGCCTGCCTGACCCCGGCCAACGAGATCGACCTCAACCAGCAGGGCTGCACCCTGCCGAAACCGTAAGCTCCCCCTCCCCCGGAAAAGCCCCCGTCGCCCCGCTGAGCGATGGGGCCTTTTTCGTTGGCGCAGTTACCCCACAGCCTCCAGTAAATACTGAAGCGGACTCTCCTCCGCCGGACCGCCGCGACGCGCCTCACCCACCGTCCGCTCCCGCCGTTCCCCGGCCGGGGGCAGTTCGGGCCACGCGGACTCGGCCCCGACAGGCGGCTCGCCGATCAACTCAAGCAGCCCGGCCAGCTTCCGCCGCCCGCTGATCCGCACCGCCGGCTGCTCCGCTCGCGGCCCGAGCAGCCGAGCCTGGACGCCGAGCGGCGCGAGCACGTCCAGCAGCTCCTCGTGCATCTCCGGGGCCAGCGGATCGACTCCCAGCAGGTAGCCGCCGGGTTCGGGCCGTCCGGCCGCCAGCGCCCACATCCGCAGCATCGCGCCGCTCAGCCGGAACCCGCTGGGCACCGCCTTGCCGGAATCGTCCTCCACCGGGCCGGTATGCCCCGGCCGGAGCCACCGCTCGGCGAGGCCGAGCAGGTCGACCCGGAACGACGTGCGCACCTGCGAACTGCCGCAGTCCGCCACCGCGACCTGCGCGTCCGCACCCCGGCTGCGGCATTCGCGCGCCAGCACCCGAGCCCGCCACGGCTCCTCGACCAGCACCGACAGCCGCGCCGCGGTGCGGCCGAACCCGGTGATCTGCCCTTGGCAGCACAACAGCCCGGCCAGGTCGGGCAGGCCCGGGCCGGTCGCCTCCGCCGAGAACAGCGAGATCGTCCGATCCACGCCGCCGATGATAGAACACAAGTTCGATTGAAGGCGAGCGTGACGGCGAGGTTTTCTTCGGGCACTCAGCGTTGCTGTCATCCCATGGCTTTGGCCAGCAGTCTTGGTCCTGTGTCGCTAGTGCGTCGTCGCCTCGGCCGTACAGCCACGGCAACGCCGCGACCGGCTCCCCCGTCAAGAGACCTGGCAAACCGGGCGAGCCGCACAAGATCGCCGACCTCCCAGCCGGGACAGATCGGCACAGCCGCGGCCAGCTTCTCGACGGCCAAGCACTTCAGCAGCCGAGAACTAGGCAGGTCCATCCGCGCCACCGTCCAGAGCATCAGTATCGGTATAATAATACCGCCAACTCCCTCGACCAGGCAGGAGTGAAGGTGCTCGAAGCCGTCGAACGCACCCACATCCGCGAAGCACTGATCGCCGCGGCTCGCCGGGACGGGGACATCGTCGGTGCCGCGCTGGTCGGGTCGGCCGCGCGCGGCACCGAAGACCGGTGGTCGGACATCGATCTCGTCCTCCAGCTCGCGGAAAACGCGGACGAGCCCGCAGTCGTCGCGCGCTGGACTCGATCGCGCGACGACGAATTCGGAGTCGCCGACACCCTCGACGTGACCTCGCGCGAGGGCGTCCGCTATCGGGTCTTCCTTCTCGACTCCTCGCTCCAAATCGATCTGTCGTTCTGGCCGCGCGATCTGTTCCGCGCCACCGAGGACGGCTTCCAGCTCGTCTTCGGCCAGGCCAACGAGCCGACGAGCGCCGAACAACCGGGCAGCGCGCAGATGATCGGCATGGCCTGGCTGTACGCGTTGCACGCCCGCTCGGCCATCGCCCGCGGGCGGACCTGGCAAGCCGTCATGATGCTCGACGACCTCCGCGACCAGATCATCGCGCTGGAATGCCTGCGGTACGGCGTAAATCCTTGGCACGGCCGCGAAGTCGACCGGCTGCCCGCGGCGGTGCTGGAGACGTTGGCAGACGGCCGTGCGACGTCAGTCAGCTCGGCGGAGCTGGAACGGTCTCGGCTCGCCCTGTTGCGGCACTATCTGGCCGCCGTCGAACACCATGACGCTGAGCGGGCTGTCACCCTTCGGCGGGCGCTCGATCCGTCTCAGCGTGGCGCGGGCGGGACCACCAGCTGCTGACAGCCCTCCGCGCGCTTGCCCGCCGCGGACAGGGCTGGCGTCGCGTCCAAGCCCTTGAGGACGTCGAGCCGGGAAACCTCGTCGATCGCCGATTTGGCGTCGTCCAGCGCCGCTTTCACCGCGTCCGGACTGGAGGCCGCGTCGAGTTTGCCGCGGACCTCGTCGGCCTGCCGCCGCACTGAGGTGAACTGGCCAAGCAACGCCGTGCGCGCTGATTCGCCGCCGGGCAGCGGCGCGGGGCCTACGCGGTGCAGGCCGGACACGGTCTGGTCGATTCCGGTGGCGACCGACGCCAGGAGATCGCTCGACGTCCGGGTCGCCTGCGCCGACGAACTCGGGTCGATCGACGGCAGATTCGCCAAGGCACGCACCAGATGCGTGACCGCCCCGCAGTATCCGTCGGCCCATTTCGCGGCCGGATCGGCCGGGGCCGCCGCCTCCGCGTGCCCGCCCGAGGCGACCTGCTCCGACGGGGGCGGCGGTTGCCCGCAGCCCGCGACGCCCATGCCGATTCCTGTTGCCAGCGCGGCTAAACCGGTCCACCGCGGCCGCACTCGCACCACTCCTCCGCGTCGAACTCCGTGTCCTCCGCACGGTACCGACCCGCCAGTAGTCCGCAACTCGCCCCGTCTCGCGGACGCGAACGGGCCCGGCACGCACAAGGCGTACCGGGCCCGAATGGAGCAATGCGTCAGGCTTTGGCCTCCGCCGGAGTGTCCGCCATCACGCTGCCGCGCCGCTTGGACATGACGATCGCCGCGACGATCACCGCGAGGGCGACCACCGCGATCACGATCCGCCACGTGGTGTCCGCGCCGCCGCCGAGCGTCAGCGTGACCACCGCGGGCGCGATCAGCACCGAGACCAGGTTCATGACCTTGATCAGCGGGTTGATCGCGGGACCGGCGGTGTCCTTGAACGGGTCGCCGACCGTGTCGCCGATGATCGTCGCCTCGTGCGCGTCGGAACCCTTGCCGCCGTGGTTGCCGTCCTCGACCAGCTTCTTCGCGTTGTCCCACGCGCCACCGGAGTTGGCGAGGAAGATCGCCATCAGCGTGCCGGTCGCGATCGCACCCGCCAGATACCCGGCGAGCGCGCCGGTGCCGAGGCCGAAGCCGACCGCGATCGGCGCGAAGACCGCAAGCAGACCCGGCGTCGCCAGCTCCCGCAGCGAATCGCGGGTGACGATGTCGACGACCTTGCCGTACTCGGGCCGCGTGGTGCCCTCCATGATCCCGGGGATCTCGCGGAACTGGCGGCGCACCTCGTACACCACCGCGCCGGCGGCACGCGAAACCGCGTTGACCGCGAGACCGGAGAAGAGGAACACGACCGCCGCACCGACGATCACGCCGACCAGGGTCTCCGGGCTGACGATGTTCGCCACGAACGCGCCCGTGCTGCCGACCGCCTTCGCGATCGCGTCCGAATAGGACCCGAACAGCGCCGTCGCCGCCAGCACCGCGGTAGCGATCGCGATGCCCTTGGTGATGGCCTTGGTGGTGTTGCCGACCGCGTCCAGTTCGGTGAGGATCTGCGCTGCCTTCTCGTCGACGTCGCCGGACATCTCGGCGATGCCCTGCGCGTTGTCCGAGACCGGGCCGAAGGTGTCCATCGCGACGATGACGCCGACGGTGGTCAGCAGGCCGGTGCCGGCCAGCGCCACCGCGAACAGCGCGACGCCGCCGCCGAGCAGGAACGCGCCGAACACCGCGGCGGCGATCACCAGCGCGGTGTACACGGCGGACTCGAAACCGACCGAGATGCCGGACAGGATCACCGTTGCCGCACCGGTTTCCGACGTCTTGCCGACGTCCTTGACCGGCTTGTGCTCGGTGCCGGTGTAGTAGCCGGTGATGCGCAGGATCAGCGCGGCGAGCACAATGCCGATGATCACCGAGACCGTCGCGATCACCGCCGGGTTGCCGGTGTTGTGCGCGTAGCTGTCGCCGAATTCGGCGAAGCTGCCCGGCAGGTACACGAACGCGGCGATGGCCGACAGCACCGCGGAGATGACCGCGGAGATGTAGAACGAGCGGTTGATCGTGACCAGACCGCCTTCGCCCGCACGCGCCTTCGTGATGTAGACGCCGATCACCGCGGTGATCACGCCGATGGCGGGCACGATCAGCGGGAAGATCAGACCGGACGCGCCGAACGCGGAACTGCCGAGGATCAGCGCGGCGACGAGCATCACCGCGTAGGACTCGAAGAGGTCCGCGGCCATGCCCGCGCAGTCGCCCACGTTGTCGCCGACGTTGTCCGCGATCGTCGCGGCGTTGCGCGGGTCGTCCTCGGGGATACCCTGCTCAACCTTGCCGACCAGGTCCGCGCCGACGTCGGCGGCCTTGGTGAAGATGCCGCCGCCGACACGCATGAACATGGCGATCAGCGCGGCGCCGAAACCGAAGCCCTCCAACACCTTCGGTGCCTGGCCGGTGTAGACGAGCACCACGATCGCGGCGCCGAAGAGGCCGAGCCCGACGGTGATCATGCCGACCACGCCGCCGGTGCGGAACGCCACGCGCATCGCCTTCTCGCGACCGCCCTCCTCGCGCGACGCGGCCGCCACCCGCAGGTTCGCCTGCGTGGCCAGCCACATGCCGAGGTAGCCGATGGTGAACGAGAACACCGCCCCGACGAGGAAGAAGATCGACCGGCCGATCCGTTCGCTCCAGTCGTCCGCGGGAAGCGCGAACAGGAGCAGGAACACGATCACGCCGAAGATGGCGAGGGTGTTTCGCTGCCGCTTCAGGTATGCGGCCGCACCTTCCTGCACTGCCTTCGCGATGTCCTGCATCTTGGCGGTGCCCTGGCCCGCGGCCAGCACCTCCTTGAGCAGGACGTAACCGATGGCCAGTGCGACAAGGGCGACCACGGCGACCACACCGACGATGGTGTAGCCACCCCCGGTGAGCGTGATACCGCCCTCCGCGAGGAACTGCCGGGACATTCGTCCTCCTGGGAACGCCGTTTGGCCAGCGCGGGCCCGTCGTACCCGGCGCGCCTGCACTGGCGTGGATCTGTGCCGAAAGACACGCTAGCCGTGCAAGCAATGCACGTCTCACATGACGCTCGCCACAGTGGGTGTGGATCGAGGGAGTGTATTGGTAGTGATCTGCGCGTCCGCAATGTGTCCCGGCGAGAGTACGTTCGGTAACCTTGTGTGATTGGTCACTGGATCGATCTCCGCCCGGTTTTGTCGGTGCCCTGTGCGAAGCTTCGGCACGTGGTGGGAGAGCGAGGACGGAGGCTGCTGGACCGGGTCACGGCGGGCATCCCGGCGCACGAAAATCCGGTCACGCACGTGTCCCGGCTGCCGGAACGCGCGGCCCGGCACGAGCCGTGGCCGGAGTGGGCGGAGCCGTCGGTGGTGGCCGCGTTCGGCGCGGGCGGGGTGGAAAAACCTTGGCGGCACCAGGTCGAGGCGGCTTCGCTGGCGCACTCGGGCGAGCCTGTGGTGGTGTCCACCGGCACGGCGTCCGGGAAGTCGCTGGCGTATCAGCTGCCGGTGCTCACCGCGCTGACGACGGACCCGAAGGCGACCGCGCTGTACCTGTCGCCGACGAAGGCGCTTGGCGCTGATCAGCTGCGTGCGGTGTCCTCTTTGGACGTCCCAGGAGTGCGCGCGGCGGCCTTCGACGGCGATACCCCGATGACAGAGCGCGACTGGGTGCGCGCCCATGCGAACTGGGTGTTCAGCAACCCCGACATGCTGCACCGCGGCATCCTTTCGGCGCACTCCCGATGGACGCAGTTCTTCCGCCGGTTGCGGTACGTCGTGGTCGACGAATGCCACAGCTATCGCGGTGTGTTCGGCTCGCACGTCGCGCTGTTGTTACGCCGGCTGCGTCGAGTGGCGGAGCACTACGGGGCCTCGCCGGTCTTCGTACTGGCGTCGGCGACCACCGCTTCGCCGGCCGCCTTCGCCACGCGGCTCACCGGCGTGGAGTGTTCCGCGGTCACCGAGGACGCGTCGCCGCGCGGCGCGCGCACGGTCGCGCTGTGGGAACCGCCGCTGCTAGACGAGCTGACTGGCGAGAACGGCGCGCCCGTCCGCCGTCCGGCCGGTGTCGAGACCGCGCGGATCCTCACCGAACTGGTAGTCGAAGGCGCGCGCTCGCTGGCTTTCGTCCGCTCCCGGCGAGGCGCCGAGCTGACCGCGCTTGGCACCCGGCGGCTGCTGTCCGAAGTGGACCCCCGGCTGGCGGACACCGTCGCCGCGTACCGGTCCGGCTACCTCCCCGAAGAGCGCCGGGCACTGGAACAAGCCCTGCTCTCGGGTCGGCTGCTCGGCGTCGCGACCACGAACGCGTTGGAGCTGGGAGTCGACATCGCCGGCCTGGACGCGGTGGTTCTCGCGGGTTATCCCGGCACCCTCGCATCCTTCTGGCAGCAGTCCGGCCGCGCCGGCCGTTCGGGCGACGAGGCGCTGGTGGTCTTCGTCGCCCGAGACGATCCGCTCGACACCTACCTGGTGCACAACCCGGCCGCGCTGCTGGAACGCCCGGTGGAAACGGCGGTGCTGGACCCGACGAACCCGTACGTGCTTGGCCCGCAGCTCGCGTGCGCCGTCGCGGAACTGCCGCTCACCGAACCAGAACTGGACACCTTCGGCGGCGACGCGGCCCGCGCGGTGCTGGCGGAACTGGCCGAGGAGAAACTGCTGCGCCGCCGATCCAGCGGCTGGTACTGGACTTCGCGCGACCGCCCGCACGCGGAGGTAGGCATCCGCGGCTCGGGCGGCGACCAGATCGCGGTGGTGGAAGCGGATTCGGGCCGAATGCTCGGCACCGTCGACCCCGGCTCGGCGTGCTACTCCGTCCATCCCGGTGCGGTGTATTTGCACCAGGGGTCGTCGTATGTGGTCGACGAACTGGAGTTGGAGACCGGCCTCGCCCTGGTGCACGCGGAGGACCCGGACTGGACGACGTCGCCGCGCGAGATCGTGGACATTTCGGTGCTGTCGACGGAAGAACAGTGCCACCACGGCGGGGTGACGGTGTGCCTGGGCGAGGTGGCGGTGACGTCACAGGTGGTGGGGTACTTGCGACGGCGGCCGTCGGGGCAGGTGCTGGACCACACGCCGCTCGATCTGCCGGAGCAGAGCCTCCGCACCAGGGCGGTGTGGTACACGGTGTCGGGTGAACTGCTGGAGTCTCCGGGCGGTTCGGTGACGGGGGTTGGTTCCGGGACCGCTGGCGGGCTTGGTAGGGCTGTTGCGGAGCCAGCCACCAACGAGGCGGTTGGCGAATCGGTGGGGACCGAGAACACGCCGCCAACCGCCGGGGATCTCGGCGGAGCCGCTGCGGGGGCGGCGGCCAGCCGGGCGGGTGGTGAACCGGTGGGGACCGGGGGTGCCTCGTCGGTTGTCGGGGTAACCGGCGAAGTCTCGGGGCGTCCGGCGGCTGGGCGGGGGCTCAGTGCCGGAAGCGGGGTGGGACCGGTGGGGACCGGGGGTGCTGGCAGAGCACCGGGGGGCGCCGGATTGCTTCCGGCGCGCGTCCCCGGTGCCCTGCATGCCGCCGAGCACGCGGCGATCGGCCTGCTACCGCTGTTCGCTACGTGCGACCGCTGGGACATCGGCGGGGTGTCTACCGCGTGGCACGAGGACACCGGGGAGGCGACGGTGTTCGTGCACGATGGGCATCCCGGGGGTGCGGGGTTTGCCGACCGCGGTTATGCCGCGATTGTCCCGTGGCTGGCCGCTACGCGGGAGGCGATCGTCTCCTGCGAGTGCCCGACGGGCTGCCCGTCCTGCGTCCAGTCGCCGAAGTGCGGGAACGGCAACGATCCGCTGGACAAGGCGGGGGCGGTGGCCGTACTGGGAGCCGTGCTCGGGGCGTTGCGTCAGCACGGGGAACAGTGCGGCCACGGTGGAGCGTGAAAACTTTCTTCGGTTGTCGCGTGCTGCCTGCCGGGGTGGAACCGGATCAGGCGGCGGTGCTCTCGACCAGCATCGGGGCGTGCTCGTCGGCGAGGGCGCGGACCAGCACGTCCTGCACCTCGGCGGCGGGCGGCAGCTGCCAGCCGCACACCTCCGGCTTCACGCGCCAGTGCACGACACCGTGCTGGAACGGCGACGGCGGCAGCGGGATGTAGCTGTCCGTGCCGTGCCACTGCACGGAAATCTGCTCGGCGATCTCGGCGGGCATGTGCTCGGCGGGCTGGGTGAGGAACAGCCACCGGCCGTTCGGCATCGCGACGATCGGGGCCGGGTGCCCGATGGCCCGCAGCAGCCGAGCGGCGCGCTTGCCCAGTTCCTGGTCGACCTCGACCGCGTCCAGCACGGTGCCGGTCGCCACAAGGAGGCTGTGCGTGCGGTCGGTGAACCAGCTGGCGACCTCGTGGGCGTGCGAACCGACCAGCTCACGCCAGTCGTCGCGCACCGGCACCGGCCGGCGCCAGGTCAGGTCGTCCCCCTCCGCGGTGATCGGCTCCGGGGTCGCCCCCGGAAGCACCGGCCAGCCGCGCCAGGCGAGACCGATCGCCTCCGCACGCAGTTCGATGCGGAAGGCGTTCCGCCAGCTGTCCGGCCAATTCGCGTCCAACATTGCTTTCCTGCCTTCGAGGTCCGGTTGTCGCGCCGTCCGGGTCGGGGCCGTGGTGGCGCACGTCTCACTAAACGGCAAGTTGCACATTGCGCGGAAGACTTCAGCGACAACCGGCCGTTACCGAGCGATGAACGCCCGGTAGTCCACTGTGCGGCCGATAACACCGAGCCGATCACCGGCCGCTGACCCCGCCACCGGCCCCGCGAGAACGGGCTCACCACGGGATTCGACAGTTTCTCGGCGTTCCGCAGACGTGCTGGAGCATCCCGACAAGCAGGCCGCTGACCTGGGGATTCAACCGTTCGGCGTGCGCCAGCGACCGCTGCTCGCGGTAGTTCACCACTCGTCGTCGGTGCTGGAAACGTCCGGACGAACGGTGGTTCCGGGGACCGGTCACCGGTCCGCGCGGGAGCCGATGAGCGGTTCCGGCGGGTGACCGGAGCAGCAGTGGCGGATGCCCCGAGGCGAGGTGCCGGGGATGTACGGGGGGCGGCTGGCAGGTTGCAACTCCCTTCGGATGGACGGGACGGATGAGGTGGGTTCGCGTGGCTAGTCGGCGGTCAGTTCGGCGCACCGGGCTGACCGTCGGCGTGGCTTCCTCGCGCACCGCCGAGGCGGTTCGCCGGTCAAGGAGGCAGGTCGACTGGGCCCGCGCGGGCTTTCGCGATGGGAGCGGGCAGGCCAGGGATCGGGGCGGAAGTGGCGCGGACTTCGATGAAAGCGTCGCGGTTGTGCCAGCGGCAGCTGGTCAGCACGGCGCGCTCGTGGTCGGCGACTTCCCCGGCTCGGGCGCAGGCGGTGGTTGGTCCAGCGGCGGCGTGGGCTGCGGCGGCCAGTGCGCCTAGGTCGGCGGCGGCTTCGGTGCGGTGGCGGGCGGTGATGGCCGCGGCTAGCCACCACACCAGGACCGTGATGGCGATCAGGGTGGTTGCGGCTAGGGCTGTCCAGATCGTGGCGACGCCGGCGTCTGCGGGTTGTTCTTGGGTCATGAGGCCGGCTCGACTATCGCGTAGGCGGTCGCGCTCAGGTGGAGCGCGGACAGGGCATCGGTGGTGACTTCGGCGGTGAGGCCGTCGCCGGTGCGGTGGATGGTGAGGTGCGCGCCGTGCGGGGCAATGGTTTGGACCACTGCGTCGGCGGCTCCTGGCTGTCCGGCCGCGGTCAGGCGGGCGGCTTCGCGGGCGGCGTCCAGGCAGCGGAGGTGTCCGGCGATCACACTGGTGCCAGCGAGCAGGATGGCCAGCACGGCGGTCAGCGCGCCCAGGGAAAGGGCGGCTTCTACGGTGACGAATCCGCCGTCCCGGCGACGGCTGGTCATCAGGTGGCCACCGTCAGGGCTTTGTGCACGAGTCCGGCCAACGTCTCGGAGACCGAGTCTCCGCTGAGCAGGACGTAGAGCGCCACGGCGAAAGCTGCCGCGGCGACCGTGCCGATGGCGTACTCCGCGGTGGTGGTGCCCTCGTCTCCGGGCAAGAACCGCATGGTCGGTTTCCCTTTCTGTCGTGGATGGGTTCACAGCAGGCCGCCGATCCGCCCGGCGAGGCCGAGCACCACCGGCAGCACGCCGAGGGCGAAGAACGCGGGCAGGAAGCACAGCCCTACCGGCAGAGCCAGGGCGACTCCGGCTCGTTCGGCGCGCTCTTCGGCTTCGACGCCCAGTCCGTCGCGGATGCGGCGGGCCAGGTCGTCGGCGGTCGAGGCGAGTGCTGCCCCAGACCGCGCGGTGCGGGTGGCGGCGACTGCCAGTTCAGCGAAACCTGGCCGGGCTCGAACTGGGGCCCATGAGGGAGCCGGGTCGGCTCCTAGGGCTAGGAGGTTTGCTGTTGCGCGTAGGGCGTTTCCGGTGTCCGGTGGAGCGCCCGAGGCGACGGCGGCCAGCGCGGTCGGCACTGGCATTCCGGCGCGTAGGCAGGCGGCGAGCATGTCTAGGACCGAGGCGGAGCGGAGTCGATCTGAGACGTCGTCTGGGTTTTTCGGGTGGCGGGAGCGGCGCAGGAGCCACCAGGCGGCTGCTCCGACGGCTAAGCCGAGCGGAATTCCAGTGAGGACGGTTGCGGACAGGCCTACGACGGCCGCGGCGACGGGGTGCCAGACCTCTGGACGCAAGGTGCGGCGTGGGCGTTTGGGGCGGGATAGGTGTCGGGGCGGGGCGGTGTTTGGCCAGAGCAAGAGCGCGGTGGCGGCTAGGGAGAAGCTCAGGGTGATCATGGGGCGGCCTTGCGGTTGGTCAAAGCTCGGGACCAGGCGGTGCCTGCCCATAGCAGGACCGCGCCTGCTACCAGGAATGCTTGGCCGATAAGGGTTTTGGTGAGGACGGCGAGCGGGTTCGCGCCGATGAGCTGGCCCATTGCCAGGCAGGCGACCGGCAGCACGGTCAGGACTATGGCGCTCATTCGCGGGCCCGCCATTTTTGCGTGCAGGCGGCGAGTGAAGGCGGCTTCGGCGTCGACGTCTCGGCGGGTGGCGTCGAGGGCGTCGGCGATCGGCAGGCCGTGGGTGCGGGCGAGGTTCCAGGATTGGGCGACGGCTGGAAGCGCGGGGGATTCCGGGGTGCCGTCTAGGCGGGCGGCGGTGGAGAGGTTGCGGAGTTCGTCGGCTAGTTCGGGGACGGCGTCGGCGGCTGCTTCGGCGGCGGTGACCGGGTGAGCGCCGGCGCGGAGTTCGGAGACCATCGTGCGGAGGACGGTCGAGGTGCGTTCGGCTCGGGTCAGGGTTTCGGTGGTTTCCTTTCTGCTGCGCCATTCTTGACGGACGGCGAGGGTGAGCAGGGCGGTGGCTATCGCGGCACCGATTCCGGCTAGCGGGAGGGCGAGGGCCGCTGGGGCCAGCCAGAGGGCCTGGCGGGGCGGGATGGGGAGGCGCAGGGGGATGCGGGGTGTCGGGAGGAGGCGGTTGGGGGTGGTTGGCCAGCACAGGATTCCGGTGCCTGCGCAGAGGAATGGCCAGGCGGAGATCACTGGGGTACCTCGATGCTGGGCCGGGTGCTGGGGTGAGTGGCGGCGATGTGGGGCTGGTCGATGCGGCGGGTGGCAGCGACGCGGGGTCGGTTGATGCAGTGCGCGGCCGTGGGGCGGGGCCAGCCGACGCAGGATCGGTTGGCGCAGCACGCGGTGGTGACGCCGAGTTGGTTGACGGGGCGGGCGGTTGCGCGGAGTCGATCGATGCGGCGGGCGGCGGTGCGGTGCGGGCTAGTCATGGGTGGATCCGGGCGTAGTCAGGGCGGTGAAGAGGGAGCGGCGGTTCGTCCAGTGGCCGTCGCGCCAGACGGCGTAGGTTCGTACTTCTCCGTGGTAGCGCTGGAGTACTGCGACTTCCGTCAGGTGGCGGCCGGTGGAGGTTCGGCGCATGTGGAGGATTACGCGGACTGCTGCGGCCAGCTGGCTGTGCAAGGCGTCTCGTGGGAGGCCGCCTAGGGAGGCCAGTGCTTCCAGGCGGGCGGGGGCTTCCGCGGGGGAGTTCGCGTGCAGGGTGCAGGCACCGCCGTCGTGGCCGGTGTTCATGGCGTTCAGCAGGGAGCACACTTCCGCGCCTCGGACTTCGCCGACGATCAAGCGGTCTGGGCGCATGCGGAGGGCTTGGCGGACTAGCTCGGGGAGTTCGACGGCACCGGCGCCTTCTACGTTCGCGGGGCGGGCGACGAGGCTGACGAACTGGGGGTGGGTCGGGCGTAGTTCTCCGGCGTCTTCTACGCAGACGATTCGTTCGGTCGGGGCTACTGCGCCCAGCAGGGCGCTCAGGAGGGTCGTTTTGCCCGCGCCGGTGCCGCCGGTGATGAGGAAGGCCAGGCGGTAGTTGAGGATCGCGTGGAGGATGGGCAAGGCGGTTGTGTGGATGGATCCTTGTGCGTGGAGGGCGGACAGGTCGTGGGTCGCTGGACGCAGGACGCGTAGCGACAGGCAGGTGCCGTTGGCGGCGATGGGCGGCAGGACGGCGTGGACTCGGATTCGGCCTTGGCGGGCGGGGAGCCAGCCGTCTACGTAGGGCTGGGCGTCGTCCAGGCGGCGGCCTGCGGCTAGGGCTAGGCGTTGTGCCAGGCGGCGGACGGCGTCCTCGTTGGGGAAGGCGATCGTCGTTTGAGTCAGGCCGGCGGGGCCGTCGGTCCATACCTGGTCGGGGGCGGTGACTAGGACGTCGGTGACGGTGTCGTCTTCCAGCAGCCCGGCTAGCGGGCCTGCGCCGACGAACTCGTCTCGGGCTTGGCGGACGGCGGCTAGTACTGCGTCGTGGCTCAGGGCACCACCAGCTTCTGCGCGGACGGCTTCGGCTAGGGCGATGGGGTCTGTGCCGCGGCTTTCTCCGGCCAGGCGGTGGCGGACTCGTTCTACGAGGTCGGTCGTCATCTATGCCGCCTGTGCGAGGGGAAGGGGGCGTAGCTCCGCCAGTACCGTGCGGGCGGCGGTGACCAATGAGCCCTTTGACGGCAGGTCGAATTCGCCGGATTCCAAAGTGGCGGCTACTCGGCGTTCGGGGGACACAGCGGCGATCAGGGGCGGGCCGAGCACGCCTGCGGTTTGCGAAGCCGTGACGCCGTCGACGGGGTGTCCACTTGCGACGATTGCGAAACGCTCGGTGTGCGGGCGCAGGTGATTCAGCACCTGTTTCGCTGCCATACAGGCGCGGAATTCCACGGGAACGACCAGCACGACCAGGTCGGCCGCAGCCGCAACGGCGATGGTGCCTTCGTCGAAATGGCGGGGTAAATCGCAGACAACGGTGCGGCCGGCGCGGCTGCCAGCGGAGACCACGGCCGACAGGGCGCGCGGGGTCGGGCCTGCGCCGGAGCGGCCGCAGGACAGTACGGGGAGCTTGCCGCGGCTTGGCAGGGACGCGATCAGCGACGGGACCGAGACGCGGCCAGACAGCCGAACCTCCGGCCAGCGCAAGCCTTTCGTTAGTTCCAGGCCCAGCGGGAGATCCAGTCCGCCGCCTAGGGGATCGCAGTCGACTAGGAGTGCGGAGCCGGTGCGGTCGGCTTCTACCGCGACCGCGGCGGCCAGTACGGAGGTGCCGGAACCGCCTCGGCCGCCTACGAAAGCGATTACTGGGCCTGGAGATTCGGCTGGTGCGTCGGTGACGTCGGCGAACGCGCCGGTGAGGTCGGCTTCGTCGTCGGGCAGGCTGAAGACTCGGCGAGCGCCGAGCGCGGCGGCGCGGCGCCAGGTCTCCAAGCCGGGTGCGCCTTTGCTGACGAGCACGACGTTGTCGCGTGCTGGCATTGGCGGGCTGTCAGCGGCAAGGTCCTCGTCCAGCACCACGAGTGGAGCGCGGGTCCATCGGCCGCGTGCGGCAGCCAGGTCTGGCGCGTGGTCGAACTCGCAGCCGACGACGGCGGCGACGCGGCGGATCTCTTCGAACACGGTGCCCTCGCCTGCGACGACGAGCGGTTGTGCGGTGGCCATGTGCCCCTCCCCTTGGTCTCGTGGGCCGGACTTCCACGGTCACTCCCCGCCGGACCGCGCCGCAATGCCCGCTTTTCCGTCCTGTGGATAACCCGGGGGTTGTGGACAACCGAGCGGCGAAATCGATCCAGAACCGCCGGAGTGTCCGCCCGCCGCGGATAATGCGCGGCCTCGCTCATTCGACCGAGAAAACGATTGCTGCGGAGAACCTCCGGAAAATCAACGCGAAAAAAGTAAATTTGCCGCGCCAGGTCGAAGAACTGGCCATAATCCGGAGAAAATACCGCCAAGGTAAGCGCTCGGTTAACTGATCTCGCTCGTGCAAGTGCACGGTAAACCACTGGAACTGCCCTGGTCAGCTGCGGAAAAAGCAGGTCGCGCGAGGTTTTTCGGAGCATACCTGAAAATTGTTCGCCGACGCGGAAACAGGGAGAATAGAAGGCGGCCCTCGCCAGGGGGGAGGGACGAGGGCCGCCAGGGGTTCAGCCCCGGGGGGTCGGACTGAACCAGCCCGGTTCACGACCGGGTCTGTTCACTGTAACTCCGTTAGCTATGAGTTGGCTGTGTGAGTGACACAAACGATTCGATAACGGCACTCGAGGCCCTAAGCGAGCGGATGTCATCGATTTTCCGGCCGTCGCCACGACCGGTGTGCTGCCAACAACACCGTGCGGTACGCCTATCCTGATCACGTGGCCGAACCCCGCAGCGAAGAAGCACCCCGGCGCGTAGCCGCCTTCTTCGATCTCGACAAGACGATCATCGCGTCGTCCAGCGCGCTCGCGTTCAGCAAGCCGTTGCTGCGCGAAGGACTGATCAACCGTCGCGCGGCGCTGCGAAGTGCTTACGCGCAACTGGTTTTCTCGCTCGCCGGCGCGGACGCGGACAAGACCGAGCGGATGCGCGCCGAGGTTTCCGCGCTGTGCGCGGGCTGGGATGTCGCGCAGGTTTCCGCGATCGTGCGCGAAACATTGCACGACGTAGTCGATCCGCTCGTTTACGTAGAGGCGACCGACCTCATCGCACAGCACCTCGCCGACGGACACGACGTGATCGTGCTTTCCGCGACCGGCGAGGAGGTCGCGGCTCCGGTCGCGGAGATGCTCGGCGCGACCCGGTGCGTCGCCACCCGCATGGAGATCGTCGACGGCCGCTACTCCGGCGAGGTCGATTTCTATTGCTATGGCGAGAACAAAGCCGTCGCCGCGAAGCAGCAAGCCGCCACGTACGGCTACGACCTCGCGGAGTGCTTCGCCTACACCGATTCCAGCACCGACATCCCCCTGCTGGAGGTGGTGGGTCACCCGCACGCGGTGAACCCGGACAAGCTGCTGCGCCGCACCGCCGACGAGCACGGCTGGCCGGTCCTCGCGTTCGAGCGGCCGATGTCGCTTCGTACCCGGATCCCGGCGAAGTCCGCGGGGATGGTCGCGCTCGGCGTGGGCGCGGTGGCGGCGGGCGCGACCTGGTACAGCCTCAGCCGTCGCCGCCGGTCTCGCGGCGGGAACGGCTGACTACCCGCGTGGCGGTACCGAAACTCCGGTTTCCGCAGCTAGGTCCGTTGCTGAGGGTGGTGCTGTCACCGGATCGAGCCTCTGTACCGGTGCACCCGTACGCGCACTTGAAGTGACCGGGCTCACGGCGTAGAAAGTAGGTGCGGACGTTGGTTCGGCCAGGACAGAGGTAGAAGAGAAGCCTCTGTCACCCCGGGCAACCTCCGTGCGCGGACTCCGGGTACCCACGCGCAGCACGCCGCGGGAGGCTCGTCGTCTAGGGACTGCGTACCGGGACGCCGGACGCCGAGTCCATGAAGGTACGACCAGAGTTGCACGCTTGGTCGCCCGAGATGTTCGCGCTGACTGGCGGCGCCCGTTGGCCTCGGCTGACGGGCGCCGCCAGTGTTACTAATGCGACCAAAAGTAGGCCGACCCCCGCGCGGCACGTAACCGTTGCTACGAAGCCATGAGGCCGTGGCTGTGGTCGGATTAGTAACGATCGGCACAGTATGTCCGCGCCTAAGCGCAGCAGGACCGAGCCAGGCTCGAAGAAATCCGCGCGCTGCGAGACGTCCTCCCAGGTGAACCCTCTCGTTCCTGCGCTCGGCCGATGGACAACCCCGTGTCGCGGTGAGTAGCTTCCCGATACCGGTGCTGCCCGGTGGACGCTTCACGACCCGCGTCCTCGCCCGCGGCGGCACGCGACACTGGGAGGCAATTCGTGACGAACCGGCTCGCGCGCACGCGGAGGATGCAGGTGTTCGCCGTTCCCCTCGCGGGGGTGCTCGCCGTCGGAGGGTTGAGTTCCTCGGCCTTCGCGGCGCCGAAACACCCGCAGCAAACACCCCAGCAGACCCCGGCGCAGCTCGACGCCGCCGCGGCGCAGGCGCTGCGCGGCATGAGCCTTGAGGAAAAAGTGGGGCAGCTGTTCGTCACGTGGGTGAACGGCAAGTCCGCGGACGAGGTGAACCCCAAGAACCAAACCGATTTCGGCGTCGACACCGCGGCGCAAGCGGTGCGGAAGTACCACCTCGGCGGCGTCATCTACTTCAACAACACCAGCCGCGACAACTTCGACGACCCCGTGCAGGTCGCGAAGCTGTCCAACGGCCTGCAGCGGGCCGCGCTCTCCAGCGGCGCGCACATCCCGCTGCAGATCGGCACTGACCAGGAGGGCGGCACGGTCACGCGGATGGGCGCGCCGGCCACCGAGTTCTCGAACGCGATGGCCATCGCCGCCGGCCGGGACACCGGCAGCGCGACCAAGGCCGCCACGATCCTCGGCCACGAACTGCGCGCGGTCGGCATCAACCAGGACTACGCGCCGGACGCGGACGTCAACTCCAACCCGGCGAACCCGGTCATCGGCGTCCGCTCGTTCTCCGGACGACCGGACCTGGCCAGCAGTTTCGTGTCCGCGGAGGTCAAGGGCTACCAGGAGTCCGGGCCGGCGAGCCAGACCGTCTCGTCCACCGCGAAGCACTTCCCCGGCCACGGCGACGCGGCGACTGACAGTCACACCGGGTTGCCGAAGATCAACCGCACCGAAGCGGATTGGCGCAAGATCGACGTGCCGCCGTTCAAGGCCGCGATCGCGGCTGGCATCGACTCGATCATGAGCGCGCACATCCAGTTCCCGAGTCTCGACCCGTCCGGCGAGCCGGCGACGCTGTCGAAGCCGATCATCACCGGCAAGCTGCGCGGCGAACTCGGCTACAACGGCGTCGTGATCACCGACTCGCTGGAGATGCAGGGCGTGCGGGAGCTGCACAGCGACGCCGAAATCCCGGTACTGGCGCTGAAAGCCGGCATCGACCAGCTGCTCATGCCGGTGCACCTGGACGTCGCGATCAACGCCGTGATCGCCGCGGTGAAGTCCGGCGACCTGCCGATGCAGCGGATCGACCAGAGCGTGCTGCGCGTGCTGAAGCTCAAGCTCAAGCGCGGAATCCTGTCCTCGCCGTTCAACAATCCTTCGCAGGTGATGAAGAAGGTCGGCACGCCGGAGCACCTGGCCACCGCACAGGGCATCGCCGACCGGTCGATCACCGCGATCGCCAACGACGGCGGGGTGCTGCCGCTCAAGCAGAAGCCGTCGTCGGTGCTGGTCACCGGCTGGGGAGACACCACGACGCAAACGCTTGCCGGCCGTTTCACCGCGCACGGCACGAAGGCGACCGCGCTGGCCACCGGGCAGACGCCGACCGACGCGCAGATCGCCAAGGCCGCCGAAGCCGCGAAGCAGAACGACGTCGTCGTGGTGCTGACCAACAACCTCGGCGGTTTCCCCTTGCAGGGCAAGCTTCTCCAGGCGCTGATGGATACCGGAAAGCCGGTGGTCGCGGTCGCCGCGCAGATTCCGTACGACGCCGGGTACGAGAACCCGGTGCCGACGTGGCTCGCTACTTACGGCTACATCACGCCGTCGCTCGAAGCGCTGGCCAAGGTCGTGCTCGGCGAGACGAAGCCGAGCGGGAAGCTGCCGGTCGACGTCCCGGCCGGGGCGGACGTGCACACCGTCAAATACCCCTTCGGACACGGGCTGACCTGGTGACTCTCAACCGCAGGAACTTCCTGGCCGTTCCCGCGCTCGCGGTACCAGTACTGGCGAGCGGCTCAGCTGCGGCACAAGCAACACAAGCCGCACAACCCGAGCTGGAACGCCGGGCAGTAATCACCGGTGCTGAACGGCTCGCCGCACAGGGCTGGCGTCCGCTCGCCGGACGCAAGCTCGGCGTGCTGTCCAACCCGACGGGCGTGCTCGCCAACGGCGACCACATTGTTGACTCGATGGTCGCGGCGGGCGTACGTCCCGTCGCGGCCTTCGGGCCCGAGCACGGCTTTCGCGGCAGCGCGCAAGCCGGTGGCTCCGAAGGTGACTACACCGACCCGCGCACCGGCATCCCCGTGTACGACGCGTACGGCGCTAACGCCACGAAGCTCGCTTCGCTGTTCCAGAAGGCCGGCCTCGACACTGTCGTCTTCGACATCGCTGACGTCGGCGCGCGCTTCTACACCTACATCTGGTCGCTGTACACGGCGATGGTGGCCGCAGCGAAGGTCAACGCGGCCTTCGTCGTCCTAGACCGGCCAAACCCCATCGGCGGACGGCTGTCCGGCCCCGTGCTGGACCCGAAGTTCTCGTCCGGCGTCGGGCTGAAGCCGATCGCGCAGCAGCACGGCATGACCGTCGGCGAGCTGGCGCGTTTCTTCGCCGCCGAGTTCCTCCCCGGCGAAGGCGTGAAGCTGGCGAAGCTCGAAGTCGTCCAGGTACGCGGCTGGCGACGCGACAGTTTCTTCGCTGACAGCGGTCTGCGTTGGGTCCTGCCGAGCCCGAACATGCCGACGCCGGACACAGCGCTCGTGTACCCCGGCACAGGCATGTTCGAGGGCACTGTGTTCTCCGAAGGACGCGGCACGACCCGGCCGTTCGAGATCATCGGCGCGCCCGGCCTCGACTGGCATTGGCGCGAGGAACTCGAGAAGCTCCACCTGCCCGGCGCAGCGTTCCGCGAGATCTACTTCGTGCCCACCTTCGGCAAGTTCGTGAACGAGCCTTGTGGCGGCGTGCAGGTCACCGTCACCGATCCGCGGGCGTTCGACGCGATCAGCACCACCGTCTCGATGTTCGTGACGGCCAAGCGCGTCGCGCCGGACAAGTTCGGCTGGCGACCGGACCACATGATCGACAAGCTGTCCGGATCCGCGAGGCTGCGCACCATGGTCGACGCCGGCGCCGGGGTCGACGAGATCACCGGCGCGTGGCGCGCCGAACTCGCCGACTTCGCTCGCAGACGCCGTCCCCACCTGATCTATCGCTGAGGAGAGCGGTCATGCGTGCTAGGAAAGTGCTCGTCGCGACGTTGGCCGTCCTAGTCGCGGCCACGACGACCGCGGGAGCAGCCACGATCGACAACCGGCATGGCACCGCCGGGCGCTTTGACCGTCCGCACCACGGGTTCGCACCGGCGAGCACGACGCTGCGCGACGGCAGCCCGCGCGAGGTCAACCTCGATGCGCAGCCGATCCGCGACGCCGAGCAGTTCCTGAAGAGCTGGACGCAGCCGGACGCCAGCGGGCATCCGCACTTCTCCGGCGCGGTCGGCCTGCTCGCGCACGACGGCGTGGTCGTGGACCGCTACGCCGTCGGCGGCGCGCTCCGGTACGCCGATGCCAAGGGCACCGAACTGCCGCCTGACCAGCAGGTTCCGATGCGAAACGACACCATCTTCGACATGGCGTCGATCTCGAAGCTGTTCACCTCGATCGCCGCACTGCAGCTGATCGAGCAGGGCAAGGTGGACGTCAACGCGCCGGTCGTGCGCTATCTGCCGGAGTTCGGCGTCAACGGCAAGCAGGACGTCACCGTGCTGCAGCTCCTCACGCACACCTCCGGCTTCGACGCCGACCCGTCACCGTCGCTCTGGGCGGGCTACCCGGACATCCCGTCGCGGCGCAAGGCGGTGCTCGACAGCCCGCTCAAGAACGCTCCGGGCAGCACGTACCTGTACTCCGACATCAACATGCTCACCCTCGGCTTCCTGATCGAGAAGCTGTCCGGCAAGCCGCTGGACCAGGTCGTGCACGACCGCATCACCGCGCCGCTCGGCATGGTCGACACCGGCTACAACCCGCCCGCGGCGAAGCTGAGCCGGGTCGCCGCGACCGAGTTCGAGACGACCCCGCCGCGCGGCCTCGTGCGCGGTCAGGTGCACGACGAGAACGCCTGGTCGCTCGGCGGCGTCGCCGGGCACGCGGGCGTGTTCTCGACGGCGAGCGACCTCGCCACGCTCTGCCAGGCCATCCTCAACGGCGGCAGCTACCGCGGGCACCGGATCCTGCGGCCGGACACCGTCACGAAGATGCTCACGAACTACAACCAGCGCTTCCCCGGCGACGAACACGGGCTCGGCTTCGAACTCGACCAGCCCTGGTACATGGGCGCGCTGGCGTCGCCGATCAGCGCGGGCCACACCGGCTTCACCGGCACCACGCTCGTCATCGACCCCGAATCGCGCTCGTTCGCCTTGCTGCTCACCAACCGCGTGCACCCCACGCGCACCTGGGGTTCCATCAACACCGCCCGTCAGGTCTGGGCGACCTCGCTCGCGAGGGCCATGGCCGTACGTCCGGTCGAGGGCCGCGACGCCTGGTACGCGGGCCTCGGAAACAACGGTGTCGCTACGCTCAGCACTCAACCGCTTCCAGCGGGTGCGCCACTGCGAGTGTCCTTCGCCGCTTTCGTCGACACAGAGGGCCCGAGCGACCCGCTGCAGCTCGAATCGAGCACCGACGGGGTTAATTGGCAACCTGTTCCGCTTCAGGCCCGTGGCCGGGGCGCACCCGACGACGAGACGCCCGCGCTCAGCGGACACGGGCACCGCTCCTGGTGGCGGGTGTCCGCGGAGGTGCCCGCGGCCGCCGCCACCTCGCTTCGGTGGCGTTACAGCACCGATCCGAATTACTCAGGACGGGGAGTTTCCCTCGATAGTGTGAAAGTCACCCAACGCGGCCACGTCGTTCTCGATGGTGAGCGAAACCCCTCGGAACTGGCCTCTTCCGGCTGGAAATTGAGCGCTCGGTAGGCACCCCGCCGCGCATTGCCACCATTGTGTCCCCACTCAGTGGAACAAACTCCTTCGCTAGACACACTTAGTTGCCAAGTCGTTAGCTTGACCTCGTTAACGCGGTGGACCCGGTTGGCGACTTTCTTGACAACGATTAATCGCAAACCGAAGTCCGCAGACACGGACGGGTTGTGGTTCTGCCGAAGGATGTGGGTAGCCTTGTCGCAAATGCCAACGGTTAGTAACTTTCCGACGGCGGATGATGCGGGATCCGTAATCAGCAGCGCACCCTCCGAGCACCTCGCAGGTCAGACGGCGGTACGCGACGCGGATGCGAGCCCCCTGGTCCGCATTCGCTCGCTGCTGCCCGGACTCGCCCGGGCCGAGCAGCGTGTCGCGAAGGTCGTCCTCGAGGACCCGGCCGCCGTCGCACGCCGCAGCATCACCGAGGTCGCGCTCGCCGCGAACACCTCCGAGACCACCGTCACGCGCTTCTGCAAGGCCGTCGGGGTCGGCGGCTACCCGCAGCTGCGCATCGCGCTCGCCGCGGACACCGCCCGCACCGAGGCGCGCACCTCGCGCAACCTCGGCGGCGAGATCGGCCCTGGCGACGACCTGGCGTCCGTCATCGGCAAGGTCAGCTTCGCCGACGCGCGCGCCGTCGAAGAGACCGCCGACCAGCTCGACGTCGCCTCGCTGCAGAGCGTGATCGACCTCGTCGCCGAAGCAGGCCGGGTCGACGTGTACGGCGTGGGCGCAAGCGCTTTCGTCGCCGCTGACCTGCAGCAGAAGCTGCACCGGATCGGCCGGGTCAGCTTCTCCTGGTCGGACACGCACATCATGCTCACCTCGGCCGCCGTGCTGAAGCCGGGCGACGTCGCGATCGGCGTCTCGCACACCGGCGCGACCACGGACACCGTCGAGGCGCTGCGAGTCGCGCGCGAGCACGGCGCGGTGACCGTCGCGGTGACGAACTTCCCGCGTTCGCCGATCACCGAGGTCGCCGACCACGTGCTCACCACGGCGGCCCGCGAAACGACCTTCCGGTCGGGGGCGACGGCAAGCCGGATCGCCCAGCTGACCGTGATCGACTGCCTCTTCATCGGCGTGGCACAGCGGCACATGGAGGAGTCGGTCAGCGCGCTCGACGCGACGAGGGACGCGGTCGGCTCCCACCGGCTCGGGGTCAGACCCGACGGGCGCCGTCGTCCGAGGGAAACCGGCAAGTGAACCAAGAAGCGAGGATCTGATGTCCGTCCCCTGCCAGACGGTGCACGTCGATTCGCCCACCGAACAACGAAACCCGCGCACGGTCGACATCGACCTGATGTCCACCATGGGGATCCTCGGCGCGATCAACGCCGAGGACCGCCGGGTGCCGGACGCCGTGGCCGCGGTGCTGCCGCAGCTGGCCCGTGCGGTCGACTACGCGGTCGAGGCACTGCGCGGCGGGGGGCGCGTGCATTACGTCGGCGCGGGCACCTCGGGCCGCCTCGCGACGCTGGACGCGGCCGAGCTGGTACCGACGTTCAACGTGCCCGGCGACTGGTTCGTCGCGCACCACGCCGGTGGTGAGAAGGCGCTGCGGCAGGCCGTCGAGAACGCTGAGGACGACGAGGACGCCGGTGCGGCGGAGATCGCCGGCTCGGTGCGGCCGGGCGATTTCGTGCTCGGGCTCGCCGCTTCCGGGCGCACGCCGTACGTGCTCGGCGCGCTCGCCGAAGCCAGCCGGATCGGCGCGCACACCGGGCTCGTTTCGGCGAACCCGCGTGCCGCGAAGCCGTCCGGCGTGGACGTGCTGATCGCCGTCGCCACCGGTCCCGAGGCCATCGCGGGCTCGACCCGGATGAAGGCGGGCACCGCGCAGAAGCTGATCCTCACCGCCTTCTCCAGCGCGACGATGATCAAGCTGGGCAAGACGTACTCGAACCTGATGGTGAGCATGCGCGCGACGAACGCGAAGCTGCGCGGCCGCACCATCCGGATCCTGCAGGAGGCCACCGGCATGACCATGGCCGACTGCTCGGACGCGCTCACCGAGTCCGGCGGCGACCTGAAGGTGGCGCTCGTGCACCTGCTGTCCGGCAGCGACGTCACCCGCTCCGCCGAGGCGCTGTCCGCGTCCGGCGGGCACGTGCGCAAGGCGCTCGACTCACTGCACCTGCGCGCCGGCTGAGCTTTACTGGATTGTCCGTGAAGGGCTCCTTGAGGGAATCTGATTCCCTGAAGGAGCCCTTCACGGCTTTCGGCGAGCGAGAGGACGGCGATGACGCAGCGGTTCACTCGCGGCGACCGGTGGTCGATCGGCGGCATGGCGGCCGTGATCCTGCTGCTCAACCTCGTCGGCTGGGGCCTGCTAGCGCTGGTCATCGCGCCGCGGCACTACGCGCTCGGCGCGGGCGGCACGTTCGGCATCGGCCTCGGCGTCACCGCGTTCACGCTCGGCATGCGGCACGCCTTCGACGCCGACCACATCGCCGCCATCGACAACACCACGCGCAAGCTGATGTCCGACGGGCAGCGTCCGCTGTCGGTCGGATTCTGGTTCTCCCTCGGGCATTCGACGATCGTGTTCGCGTTGTGCCTGCTGCTGTCGATGGGCGTGCGCGCGATCGCCGGGCAACTGGAGGACGACGGGTCCGCGCTGCACGAGACGACCGGGCTGATCGGCACGTCGGTGTCCGGGATTTTCCTGTACCTCATCGCGATCATGAACCTCGTCGTGCTCGTCGGGATCGCCCGCGTGTTCGCCCGGATGCGCCGCGGCGAACTCGACGAGGCCGAACTGGAACGCCATCTCGACAACCGCGGCCTGATGAACCGGCTGTTGCGCGGGGCCACGAAAGCGGTGCGGAAGCCGTGGCACATCTATCCGGTCGGAGTCCTTTTCGGACTCGGCTTCGACACCGCGACGGAAATCGGACTGCTCGTGCTCGCCGCGGGCGCGGCCGCGTTCTCCTTGCCCTGGTACGCGATTCTCGTGCTGCCGATCCTGTTCGCCGCCGGGATGAGCCTGTTCGACGCCGCCGACGGCGTGCTGATGAACTACGCCTACGGCTGGGCTTTTTCCCGGCCGATCCGAAAGATTTATTACAACCTCACGGTCACCGCGCTTTCCGTAGCGGTCGCGCTCGGCATCGGGACCATCGAGCTGGTGACACTGCTCGCCGAGAAGCTCGACATCACCTCCGGGCCGCTCGCGGCGATCGCCTCGGTGAACCTGGACTACGTGGGCTTCGCGATCGTCGGGCTCTTCGCCGTCACCTGGATGGCCGCGTTCGCGATCTGGAAATTCGGGAGAATAGAGGAGAAGTGGGCCGCGCGGCTGGGTACCGCCGACTGACGCTGGAGGGGGCACTGTGAAAGGACAAGCGCTGATACTGGCGCGGGCGTTGTCACTTGTGTTCCGCCGCCGGATCGACGTGCCGCCGGGCGATGCCGCGATCCACTACAGCCGCGGCATCCGCCCGCTGTTCTGGGTGATGCTGGCGGTCAACCCGGTCGACATCGTGCTGGTCGAGGTCGTGGTGAAGTCGGTGCCGGTGCGGATCGCGTTGCTGGTGCTGGAAATCCTCGGCGCACTCGCGTTCTTGGCCCTCGTCGCGACGCTCTACAAGTACCCGCACTCGGTCGGCAAGGACGAGCTGCGGGTGCGGTATCTGTCCTCTTTCGACTGTCGGATTCCGTTGGCCAGCATCGATTCCGTCCGGCAGGTGAGCCGGTCGCTGCGAACCCGGGGCACCGTCAGCGTGCCCGAAGACGGGGTGCTGGCAGTGGGAATCAGCCAGTCGACCAACCTCTCGGTCGCGCTCCGCGAACCGCTGCTGGTCGATCTCGGCCGCAAGGGCACCGTCGAAATTACACAGCTCGACTTCTGGGCCGATGAACCGCGGGACGCCGTCGCGGCGATCCGGGAGCGGCTGCCCGCCAGCGTGTAAAGCTGCCGGAAGCGACGGCGGATCCCCATGCCATCGCTCCCGGCAACACCCCCAGTGCGCCTCAGAACGATCCGACTGGCTGGCGGATCGCGGCGTTGAGCCGGTTCCACACGTTGATCCCGGCGATGGACAGCAGCAGCGACGAAAGCTCCTTCTCGTCGTAGACGTCCGCGGCGGCGTCCCAGACCTCGTCCGGGACCGGGTCCGTCCGGTCGGCCAGCCGGGTCACGCACTCGGCCAGCTCCAGCGCCGCGCGCTCGGCGTCGGTGAAGTACGGCGATTCGCGCCACGCGCCGACGCCCCAGATCCGCTCGTCCTTCTCGCCTGCTTCCCGCATCTCCCGCGCGTGCATGTCGACGCACACGCTGCAGCCGTTGATCTGGCTCACCCGCAGGTGGATCAGGTGGTGCGTGGTCGCGGGGACCGTGCTGTCGTTCGTGGCCTTGCTCAGCGCCATCAGCGCCTTCATCGCGTCCGGCTGCACCTGGATCGGGTGGGTCATCCGTGCCTGCATGGTGCTCTCCTCCTGTCACGTCCGCCTCGTTCGGCGGGTCTTGCTGGTAGGACCCGGCCCAAGGAGAAGATGTGACAGTGCGGGACGAAAAACAGGACGAGAATTTTTGGGCGGCTCAGTTCGAGGAGCATCGGCCCAGGTTGCGGGCGGTGGCGTACCGGATGCTCGGTTCGTTCGCCGAGGCCGACGACGCCATCCAGGAGACCTGGCTGCGGGTGACGCGATCGTCTGGAGAGGACATTCGCAACACCGGCAGCTGGCTGACGACGATCGTGTCGCGGCAATGCCTCAACATGCTGCGCTCGCGCGCGACCCGGCGCGAGGACCCGCTGGACATCCGGGTGCCGGACCCGGTCGTGGAGACCGGGGACGGCGTTGATCCGGCGGAGCAGGAGGTCCTCGCGGACTCGGTCGGGCTCGCGCTGCTGGTAGTGCTGGAGGCGCTCGACCCGGCGGAACGGCTCGCCTTCGTCCTGCACGACATGTTCGCCGTGCCGTTCGACGAGATCGCGACGATGCTCGACAAGAACACCGCCGCGGTCCGGCAGCTGGCGAGCCGGGCGCGGCGCCGCGTGCAGGGCGCGACGCCGGCCGGTCCGCCGAACCGCGCCCAGCAGCGGCAGATCGCGGACGCCTGGCTCACCGCCGCGCGCGGCGGCAACTTCGAGGGGCTCGTCGCGCTACTGCACCCGGACGCGCTGCTGCGCGTCGACACCGGCGGGCTCGACTCGAAGGTCGTGCGCGGTGCGGCCGAGGTCGCGGGCAGCGCTTCGCAGTTCCGTCCGGTCGGGCTGGTGTCGCAGTACGCGACGGTCAACGGCGGCCCGGGCATCGTCGCCCTGCGCGACGGGAAGCCGGTTTCGGTGCTGTCGTTCACCGTGTCCGACGGGCTCATCACGGAGATCAACATCCTCGCCGACGCCGAGCGGGTCGCGGCGCTGAACTTCTGAGGTCAGCCGAGCCGGTCCAGGGCAGCTACCGCTTCGGCGGGCAGCTGCACCTGGCCGGCGGCGAGGTTCTCGGCGAGATGCGCCGGGGTCGCCGTGCCCGCGATCAGCAAGGTGCTGTCGTAGCGCTGCAGTAGCCAGGCCAGCGCGACCTGCGCCGGGGTACAGCCGAGTTCGGCCGCGATGCCGGTCACGACCGGGTTCCCGGTTACGTCCTGGCCCAGGTCGAACGCGGACCCCAGCGGGAAGTACGGCACCCAGGCGATCTCGTGTTCCCGGCACAGCTCCAGCACTGGTTCGGTGGCGCGGGCGAGCAGGTTGTAGGAGTTCTGCACGCAGACGATGCCGACCGGCAGCGCGTGCCGGAGCTGGTCGGCGGAGACGTTGCTGAGCCCGATTTCGGCGATCTTTCCCGCGTCGCGCAGGGAAATCAGCTCGGCTAGCTGGTCGTCGATGTCGACGAGCTGGTCGCCTTCCGCGATCAGGCCGGGCCCGGCGTCCGCACGCCGCAGGTTGACCACGTCGAGCCGGTCGACGCCGAGGGCGGTGAGGTTGGCCTCGACCTGCGCCCTCAGCTGCCGCGGTTGTTGCGCGAGCTGCAGCCCTTGCGGGGCTTCCTCGGCACCGACCTTGGTCACCACGACCAGGTCGTCCGGGTAGGGCGAGAACGCTTCGCGGATCAGGTCGTTGCATCGGCCGTCGCTGTAGAACTGGGCCGTGTCCAGGTGGTTCACGCCCGCGCGGGCCGCGGAACGCAGCAGTTCGACCTGGTCAGCGCGGTCGGTGCCGGGGCGGCCGAGCTGCATCACGCCGTAGCCGATCCGCGCGACCTGATGGCCGGCGAGCTTCGCGGTGCCGCCTGGAGCTGGGGTTGCCGTCATGAGGAAAGACTCCTGCCGTGGCATAGTGGACATTGATGCGGAGGCGCCTCCGGATCACCACCGTAGCAGAAACGGAGGGTCCTCCGCTTTGTCGAGCCCGAAGAAGCCGCGCGCGGACGCTGAACGCAACCGCGCTCGCCTGCTCACTGCTGCCCGCGAAGCGTTCGGCGAAGGCGACGAGCCCGTCACGCTGGAGCGAGTCGCGCGCGAAGCGGGTGTCGGCATTGGCACGCTCTACCGCCACTTCCCTACTCGCGAAGCGCTCGTGGAGGCGCTGTACCGCGACGAGTTGGCACAGGTCGTCGCGAGTGCGCCGAAGCTGCTTGCTACCGAGAAGCCGCTTCGCGCGCTACGTCGGTGGATGGACCGCTTCGCCGAGTACGCGAGCACGAAACACGACATGGCCGACACACTGCGCGCGATCATCGAGGCGGGCACGGTCGACATGACGCAGGTCCGCGCGGAGCTGACCGAGGCTGTGCAGCTGATCATGGACGCGGGCGTCGAGGACGGGACGCTTCGGGCGGACGTTCGGGCGCAGGACATTGTCGTGACCGTGGTCGGCGCGTGCAGCATGCGGACGCTGCCGGGCGGGCCGGAGCAGCTGAATCGGATGCTTGACCTGATCCTCGCCGGAGTGCGTCAGCCGCCGAGCTGATGCACCCGCAACGCAAGCTGAATCTCCAACGACCGCTCCGGCGCACGCCAATCCTCGCCGAGCAGCACGGCGAGGCGTTCCATCCGCTGCGCCACCGTATTGACGTGGACGTGCAGGGTTTCCTTTGCCCGCGCCAAATTCCCGCCAGCCGCGTAGTACGCACGCAGCGTGCCGATGAGGTCGGTGCCGCGCCGGTCGTCGTAGTCGAGGACGGGGCCGAGGGTCGCCCTGACGTACCCGGACAGGTCGGAATGGCGGCCGAGCAAGACGCCGAGGAACCCGAGATCGGCCATCGCCGCGCCGTCGCCTTCGCGGCCAAGTGCGAGCAGCGTATTAACGCATCGAACAGCTTCAGTGTACGCCTGCGCCAACGCTTCCGGCCCGTTCGCCGGGCCAGCCGCGCCGACGGTCACCAGACAGTCCACAACGGACTTAAGCTCAGCAGCGATCCGTGCCGCCGCAGGCTGATCCGGTGCGAGCGCGACGACTTGCTCGGCGTGAACACCGACTAGATCGCCATACCGCGCACAAGCGGCAGCGAGTCCGCGCCGGGAAATGCCAGAAGCGTGCGCGACCAAAACCACGTGCGGTGCCGACAAATCGACCCCCAACCGGCGTGCGCGAGCGACCAACGCACCTGGGTTTCGAGTGGGCGCGGTAAGCAGGTCCGTCAGCAACTCGCCGCGTACCTGGTCCTCGGCTTGGGCCACGGAACGACGCAGCAGCAACAACAATGCCGTGACCACCGCGGCTCGTTCGAAGAGCCGACGGTCGTCTCCAGCCAGCTCCGGCCGTCCGGACAACGTCAGGCTGCCGAGCAATTCCCGGCCCGCGCGCACCGCACAGACCCAAACGTCCGTTGTAGACACCGCGCGGCCGTTGGCGTGCGACGAAGCCACGGCAGCCGCGTCGAAAGCCATCTCGGTACCGGCCAGCAACCCGCCTTCCTCGTCGTGCACGGCGATCGAACCGCGCAGCACTCCGGCCACTTCCGCGGCCACCGCAGGCAGATCCGCGCCGCCGAGTACGAGGTCCATCAGCCGGTCGTGCGCGTCGTCGGCTCGGCGCATCGTCGCGTTGGCCGCGTTCAACTCCGCGGCGGCGGAACGTGTTTCGTCCAGCAGATGCGCGGTGTCCAACGCGATCGCGGCATGCGCGGCCAACGACGACAACAGCGCGACCTCCGCGGTCGAGAACGCCCGCGACGCCCGGTCGGACGCGTACAGCACGCCCAGCACCTTGCCGCCAATCGCCAGCGGCACGCCAAGAATCGCCTTGAGCCCTTCCTCGCGCACCCCCGCGTCGATCGGGTTCGTGTGCCGGAATCGCTCGTCCTCGAAGTAGTCCGCGGTCGCGTACGGACGCGCGGTTTGCGCCACGAGCCCGCCGAGGCCTTCGCCCATGCCGAGCACAATCTGTTGGAACAGCGCGGAAACCGAACCGTCAGTGACCCGGATGTACGTCTCGCCGTTCGCCTCGTCGTTGAGGCTGAGGTACGAAACGTCCACGCCCAGCAGCGTCCGGGCGCGCCGGACGATCGACCGGAGCACCGCATCCGGATCGCGCAGCCGGGCCAGGTCGCTCGCGGTGTCGAACAACGCGGTCAGCTCGGCTTCCCGCCGCCGGTGTTCGCTGAGCGTCTCGCGGATCCGCAACGCCAGCTCGGTCGCCGAACCGATCGCGGCGGACTGTTCCGCGGACAGACCCCGGGCGGCGACGTGCGCCAGCTGCTCACTGCTCGCTCCGGCGGCGAGCAGTTCGAGCAGCCGGCGATACGCCTCGGCGGTGGGGTCCACGCCCGTCATGCTGTCATTGAAGCCTGCCGTTCGGCGGACGTCTCGTGCAACGACTCGCCGCGCGTCTCCCGCGCGCCGAGCAGCGCGACCAGCGACAACAGGCACATCGCGACGACGTAGAGCGAGATCGGCACCGTGGAGTGGTACGCCTCGAACAGCGCCACCGCGATCAACGGCGCGACCGCCCCGGCCGCGATGGACGACAGCTGGCCGCCGACCGAAAGCCCGGTGTAGCGAACCCGCGTCGGGAACTGCTCGGCGAAGAACGCCGCCTGCGGGCCGTACATCGCGCCGTGCACGACGAGCCCGACCACCGCCGCGCCGATCACCGAACCGGTGGTGCGAAGGTCGAGCAGCCAGAAGAAGCCGAACGACCATGCCGCCATCCCGACCACGCCGAACAGGTACACCGGCCGCCGACCGATCTTGTCGGACAGCAGTCCCCACAAGGGAATCGTCACGAAGTGGACCGCTGAGGCGACCAGCACCGCGGTGAGACCAGTCGCCTTCGGCAGCCCGAGCCCGGTCGTCACGTACACGAGAATGAACGCAGTGATCACGTAGTAGGACACGTTTTCCGCGATCCGCGCGCCGAACGTCACGGCCAGCGCCCGGAAATGCCCGCGGAACACGTCGACAATCGGTGCCTGCTCCCGTTCGTCTGCGGCCGCCTTCGCCGCGAGGAACACCGGCGATTCCGAGACCGCCAGCCGGATCCACAGGCCGATCACCACCAGCACGCCGGACAGCAGGAACGGCACGCGCCAGCCCCAAGCCTGGAAAGTCGCGTCCGACTGAGCCGACGCCAGGATCGCGAGCACCGCCGTGGCCAGCAGATTCCCGGCCGGAACGCCGGTCTGCGGCCAGGAGGCCCAGAACCCGCGCCGCCGGTCGTCTCCGTGCTCGGAAACCAGCAGCACCGCCCCGCCCCACTCGCCGCCGAGGGCGAAGCCCTGGATCAGCCGCAGCAGCGTCAACAGGATCGGGGCGAGCACGCCGACCGCGCTGTAGGTGGGCAGCAGACCCATCGCGAACGTCGAGCCGCCCATCATCAGCAGGCTCACGACCAGCAGTTTCTTGCGTCCGATCCGGTCGCCGAAGTGCCCGAACACGAGTCCTCCGATCGGCCTCGCGAGAAAGCCGACCGCGTAGGTGAGCAACGCCAGCAGGGTGCCGGTGAGCGGATCGGCGGACGGGAAGAACAGCTTGTTGAAGACCAGCGCGGCGGCCGAGGTGTAGAGAAAGAAGTCGTACCACTCGATGGTGGTTCCGATCAGCCCGGCTCCGACGACGCGCAGCAGCTTTTTGTCCATAGTGGACTCCACTCCGTTGTGGGGAAAGGGGATTCAGCCAGCGGTCCAGCCGCCGTCAACGGGAAGCGACGCGCCGGTGACGTGCCCGGCGGACTCGCCGCACAGCCACACCACGAGATCGGCGACGTCCTCGGGTTCGATCAGCCGCTTGATCGCGGCCCGGCGCAACAGAACCTGCTCCAGCACTTCCTCCGGCGACACCCCGTGTTCGGCCGCCTGCGCCGCTAGCTGGCCGGTGACGAGCGGAGTACGGACGTAGCCGGGGTTCACGCAGTTGCTGGTCACGCCGTGCTCCGCGGCTTCGAGAGCGACCACTTTGGACAGACCCTCAAGCGCGTGTTTCGCGGTGACGTAAGCGGCTTTGTACGGACTCGCCCGCACACCGTGCACGCTGGACATGTTCACGATCCGCCCCCACCCGCGCGCGTACATCGCGGGCAAACACCGGCGGATCAACAGAAACGGCGCGGTCACCATCAACGACTGGATGAAGGTGAACCGCTCCGGCGGAAACTCCGGCAGTGGAGCCACGTGCTGGACGCCCGCGTTGTTGACGAGCACATCGACATCCGCGGGGAGCGTCTCCAGCGCCGCCGGGTCGGTCAGATCCACCCCGTGCGC